>JAENWC010000041.1 GCA_016650235.1 Terriglobia bacterium | reverse complement strand
GCCCACGCCCGCGCGGCCAATCACGCGCAGCAGCGGCGCCTGGGCCAGCACCTCCGCGGTCACCTTCACGGCGCTACGCACGACCAGCGCGTCGCAATCGGCCAGATGTGAGGCGTATTCCTTGGGGTTGGATACGACAACATTCCAGCCCGCTTCGGCTTGGAATAGAGATACGGCACCCTCTGCCAGGGGCTCGGCGATCAGTATTTTCATTTTGTGTTACTTCTTCTTCCGGGTTCTTAGAGGCGCACCGGGCGCTCGCCGCGCGTTTTGCGCGTGTTCATTCAACGTGCACGGGCTGACGGATGCCGGCCGCCTCCGCGTACACTTCCTGCACCGCGGCAACGCCGGTTCCGAATTTCACCGGATGTCCGTTGGCGTCCAGGATCATTTCCAAACTCGCCACCACCGCGAACAGGTCCATGAAATCGAAATAGCCCAGATGCGCGACGCGAAAAATCCGGCCCTTCATCTCTCCCTGCCCGTTGGCGATGATGGCTCCAAACCGCTCCCGGAATCCCTTCACGATCTTGCCGGAATCCATTCCAGCGGGTGCCTTGATCGCCGTCACAGCCGCGCCCGGTGAGTGAGGCGTGAACAGTTCCAACCCCAACGCAACCGCGGCCGCCCGCGTCGCCTTGGCCAGCAACTGCGCGTTGTCTATTAATTGCGCCATTCCGATCGACTTCACATATTTCAACGCCTCGGCCAGCGCCAGGATGAGCGAGGTGGCCGGCGTCCAACTGGATTCACCCGCGGCCGCATTCTTGGCTTCCTTCTTCAAATTGAAGTAAAAGTGCGGCAAATCCGAGGTCTCTTCCATCTTCCACGCCTTCGGACTCACGCTGAGAAACGCGATGCCGGGCGGGATCATGAACGCCTTCTGCGAGCCGCCGATGACAACGTCCAGTCCCCATCCCTCGATATCGAGCGGCATGGTGCCCAGGCCTGTGATGGCGTCCACAATAAAAATGGCGGAGGTCTTCCGCACTGCCTCGCCGATGGTTTTCACGTCGTGCGCGGCCCCGGTGGAGGATTCCGATGCCTGTATGAAGACGCCTTTGACGTCCGTGTTGGCCGCCAGGGCTGCAATCACGGCGGCGGGCTTTACCGCATCGCCGTACGGGGCCGTCAACTCGGTCACCCGCAGTCCGTACGCTTTGGCGATGCCGGACCAGCGCTCACCGAACTTGCCGGCCGAGCACACAATTACATGGTCGCCTTTGGAAAAAAGATTCGATACCGAAGCGTCCATTGCGCCGGAGCCGGACGAGACCAGCGGCACCACATCGTAGCTGGTGCCCATCACCACTTTCAGGTCCGCGAGGGCCGATTGGTATATCTTCCGGAAATCCTCTGTGCGATGGTGCAGGTCGGACGCCATCATGGCGTGGAGCGCCGGCGGATAAAGGGGGGTCGGCCCTGGGGTTAACAGTCGCTGTTTCTTAATGTGCATGGGAAAGCAGGACATTCTAGAATAGCAGACAGGATGCCATTACTGGACAGATTGCAAAAAGACCTGGTCGAGGCGATGAAAGCCAAGCAGGAGGTGCGTCTCAACGCTGTGCGCATGATCAAATCGGCGTTGATGAAGTACAAGGCCGACTCGATGAAAGAGGCGGACGAGGCCGCCGAAATGCAGATTCTCAACTCGCTCATGAAGCAGCGCCGCGAGTCGGCCGATATGTTCCGGAAAGGAGACCGGCCGGAGCTGGCCGAGAGGGAGGAAGCCGAGCTGCTGATTGTGGAATCCTACATGCCGGCCTCGGCCAGCGAAGCCGAGATCGACGCGGCCATCACCGCCGCCATGGCCGAAACCGGCGTAACCTCGCTCAAACAGATGGGTGTTGTGATGAAGGCCACGCAGGCCTTGCTTACGGGCAAACGCGTGGACGGCAAGGCGCTCAGCGACAAGGTGCGCGGCAAGCTGAGTTAGCTACTGCCCGGCGTAATGCCGAAACCGAGCCGTCCGTCAGGCCAAGTCAAACTTCTCGGGATGAAGCTGGTGGTCGGACTTGACGATCACAGGGCGGCCGAGGATCTCTTCGAGCTCTTCCATGTAGTTTCCGCCTTGGGCCTTGAGGGCTTTGGCGACCTCCGGATTGACGCGCAGCATCACGTCCTTTCCTTCCAAAGCGGGAGCGATCTTGTGTCCTTCGGTGAGGATCTCCCCGATGACGGTTTGCACGCTCTTGACGTAACCGGCGCCTTCGCAGGTGGGGCAAGGCGAGCAGAGCGCCCGTTCGAGGCTCTGTTTGACGCGGCGGCGCGTGATAGCGACCAGTCCAAAATCGTTGAACTGGAGAATCTTGTAAGGGGCGCGGTCCACCCGCATGGCCTCTTCGAGAGCCTGCATGACCCGGTGACGGTTGCGGCGCTCATCCATATCGATGAAGTCGACCACAATGATGCCGCCTAGATCGCGGAGGCGGACCTGCCGCACGATCTCCTTAATAGCCTCGATGTTGGTCTTGACGATGGTGTCTTCCAGGCGGTTGGATTTTCCCACGTACTTGCCGGTATTGATGTCGATGGCAACAAGGGCTTCGGTCTGGTTGATGACAATATAGCCGCCCGACTTGAGCCAGACTTTGGGGCGGAGCGCCTTTTCGAGTTCCGCGGTGATGTTGAAAGTTTCAAAGATGGGCACGGGGCGGGTGTACATCTTTACGCGGTTGACGAGCGCGGGTTGGAAGCGTTCGAGGAAGCGCAGGATGCCCTCGAAGAGCTCTTCGTTGTCCACCCAGATGGCCTTGAACTGCTCGTTGACCTGATCGCGCAGAGTGCGCGTAACCAGTTCCAGGTCGTGATGGAGCAGCAGGGGAGCTGGGCGCTTTTCAGCCTTCTTGCGGATGTCGAGCCACTGGTTATAGAGGAAGCTCATGTCAGCGCCGATGTCCGCATCGGACATGCCTTCGCCGGCGGTGCGCACGATAAAGCCGCCGGTCATGCCGGCTGCATGGCCGGTAATGATGCGCTTGAGGCGCTGCCGCTCTTCATCGGTAGAGATCTTGCGGGAGACGCCAAGGTGGTCGAGCGTAGGCATATAGACCACGTAACGGCCGGGCATGGCGATGTGGGAGGTAATGCGGGCGCCTTTGGTGCCGAGGGGCTCCTTGGCGATCTGCACCAGAATCTCCTGGCCTTCCTTCAACAGGTCGGAAATGGAGGGCATGGGTGCGCGTTCGCGATCCGGGCGGGTGACTACGGCCGGTTCAGGGCGCGATTCGGGCACGGCCTCAGTGCGCGGTTCGGCGCCGCGGTCACCGCCCTGGGGTCGGTCTCCTCGATCCCCGCCACGGCCGCCGCGGCGGCGCGGGCGGCGGGAACCACGATTGATGTAGCGAGCCTGCTGTTGATCGCGGACTTCCGCGCCCAAGGGTGCGGGGCCGGGCTCGGCAGCGGCGTCCCCACTGGGGCCTGCCGCGGTTTCTTCCACGCTGGGGGATTCGACGCCGCTATCATCATCTTCTTGTTCTGTGGCTCCGTCTTCGTCGCCCGGTTGTGCGTCTTCCATGGCCGCGGCGTCTCCGTTGGATGCGTCCTGGGCGGCGATGGCATTCTCGGCTTCCCGTTGCCGTGCGTCGGCGATCTTCTCTGTATTGGCGGCGGCAATGGCCGCCTCATCGGCCAGCGCGTCGGCGATCTCATCGACGATCTCCGGATCCAGCGAGGGCAGAGATTCCTGCAGTGGAATGCCATGGATCTCGACGACTGGGGCGGAGGCCCGTTCCGGCTCACTTTTAAGGAACCGCCCCCAAAACGAAGCTCGTCCCGGCGCGGCGGCGGACGGTTGATCGGGTGTTTCGGGGACTGCCCTTTGCGGGTCGGCCTGGGAATCGGCGCCGGATTCGGTGCTTGTGGCGGCGTACTTGGCGATCGACTCGCCTGGAAGGACAAAGGCCTCCGCTGGGGAATCGAACGAAGCCTCTTCCTGGACAGCGGGGCCTTGCTGCGCTTCGGCTGGGGAATCTGTGGAATCGGACGCATCCGGGCTGGCGTACTTGGAGTCCGGGAAGCCCCGGCCGCGTCCCCGGCGGCGGCGCGAGCGGCGGCCGGGGGCGCCGCGATCCCCGTTGCGGTCACGAGGAGAGCCATCGGCGGCCGGAGCCTGCTGGGTGGATTCCGGGCTGGCAGAAACGGTTTGCGGCGGGGGCTGTGCAGTCCGCGGTTCGGCCCGCTGTTCCGGGCGCGCCTCGGGACGAGGTTCGGAGCGCTGCTCCGGCCTGGGGCCTCGGGGCTCGTTCCGGCGTCCGCGATCTTCGCCGGCAGGAGTGACGCGCTCATAATCTTCACCGCCTTCTTCAAAGAAGTCGGAGACATAGAGGAACGCGTCGCGTTCCAGGCCGATGTCGACAAAGGCGGACTGCATGCCGGGCAAGACGCGCGTGACGCGGCCCTTATGGATGCTGCCAACGAGCGAATACTCGTCAGCGCTTTGAAAATAGATCTCTACGAGTTGTTCGTCCTCGAGGATGGCAAGCTTGGTTTCGTGGCGGTTGGCCGAAATCACCAGCTCTTTGGTCATGCAAAATCTCCGCTTCCGAGGCGGACTGAGAAGAGGGGCAGGGCGGGCGGTGCGTGTGGGAGAAACCGGCGCGGGAGATGAAATCGGTACGGGATCTGGGGGAATAGATAGATCCCCCCGGAGGGCAGAATGCCTCCGCAACAGCAGACCCGGCAACGGAGCTGAAAAAGCTCAATAATCCTCCGCGGGAAGCTCCACCAATCGGATGCGGCCCGGAACAGCGCCGTAACAGGCGACAATCAGGGACAGCCTTTCCCGAATGGCAGCTAGCACGCCGACCCAGGCAACCCAAACGGGCACCCGATAGCGCCTTCAAAGCCGCTTCAATTCACAAATCGCCGGAGCCGGACATTGTTAACCAGCCCCAGCATCAAGAAAACAGATAACGTGCTCGAACCGCCGGCACTCATCAGCGGTAGTGGGATGCCAGTGATCGGCATGCGGCCAACCACCATCCCCACATTCACCAAAAGGTGAAAGAGCAATAACCCTGCCACACCCATGCAGATAAACATCCCAGCCCGGTCTGGCGCAGCCTGAGCGTTTTGCACAATCTGCATGAGGAGCAAAAAATACAACCCTAATGCGACAACAACACCAACAAAACCATGCTCTTCGCCAAATGTGGCGAAGATGAAATCGGTATGAGGGACGGGCAGGAACCGCAACTGCGTCTGCGTTCCACGCGTCACCCCCAAACCCCACATGCCGCCGGAACCGACGGCGATCTGGGACTGAATCACCTGGTAGCCGGATCCGCGTGGATCCAATTCCGGGTTCAGGAAGCTAACCAAGCGCGCCTTCTGGTAATCCTGGAGGACAAACTGGTACGCCGTGACGGGAAGAACCAGGGCCAGAAAGCCGATCAACAGTACCTGGCGCCAACTGAGGCCAACCAAAAAAATGCCAACGGCGACAATGGGCAGGTAGGACAAAGCGGTACCGAGGTCCGGCTGTTTAATGACCAGGGCCATCGGCAAGGCGACCAAGCCGCCTATCTTCAAGAAGTCCCGTGTTTCCAGGTGATCGCTTTTCAATTCTGTCAAATATCTTGCTACCAGTAATATTATCACCAGTTTAACGAATTCGGATACCTGAAAGTGAAAACCGGCGAACAAAGGGATCCAGCGGCGGGACCCAAACACCTTGGTTCCGACCAGGAGCACCGTCAGCAGGAGAACCACCGAGACGCCGTAAAAGAGGGGGACCTGCCCCAGCAGGGTGTGGTAGTCGATGGAGGAGACGAACCAAAGGAGCAGGAGTCCGACCGATACGAAGAGCATCTGTTTCCACCAGGCATCTTTCCAAACCGTGTCGTGGGTGGCACTGTAGATCTGTAGGATGCCAAGGGCGCAGAGGGAAAGAGTGATCAGCATTAGAGGCCAGTCAAGATCGCGGATGGAGCGGTAGTGGGCCATTTTATCGCTGTGGAGGCGGGAACGGCTGCTGGCGCAGGGGAACGGCGGCGACAACGGTAGCAGGTGTGGTGCGCGATTTCTTGTCGAAATAGGACTTGATGACATCGCGAACGATGGGGGCGGCCTCCGGGCCATGTTCGCCGGATTCGTACAGCGCCACGACTACGATCTCCGGATCTTGACGCGGGGCAAAGCCGACGAACCAGGCGTTATCCTTGAAGTCCTCCTCGGTGAGCGGATTTTTCTGACGGTGGGCCTTCATGAATTCATTGGAGACGCGCTGGGCGCTGCCGGTCTTGCCGCAGAACTCGATACCTGGGAGGCGGCTTCTGGCGGCGGTGCCGCCTTCATTCACGACGCCGTAGAGACCGTCGATGACGCTTGCGGCGTGCGCCAAATCAATCTTGACACGGCGTGGAGGAGTCTGGTGAGAGGGATCCCGAACCAGGTGGGGCCGATACCAGACACCGCCCATGGCCAAACCGCCGGTGGCGTGGGCCAGTTGGAGGGGAGTGACAGTGAGAGCGCCTTGTCCGATGGCGACGGAGATGGTTTCCCCGGCGTACCATTTTTGGCGATAGTTCCGGATCTTCCAGCGGGTAGAAGGCACGATCCCTTCCACCTCGCCGGGCAGGTCAATGCCAGTACGCTGTCCGAAGCCCGCTGTTTCGGCCCACTGCGCGATCTTGTCGATGCTGGTCCGGTTGCCCAGGTTATAGAAGAAGACGTCGCAGGAATGTACGATCCCTTTATGCAAATCCACGCTGCCGTGGCCTTTGGCGGCATGGCATTTGAAGTAGCGGCCGTAGAAGGATGCGCCGCCGCCGCAGTGGACGGTAAAGCTGTCATCAATTGCGCCGGAGTCCAGCGCGGCCATGGCGATGAACGGTTTGAACGTGGAACCAGGAGCCAGTTGAGCCTGAATGGCGCGGTTCAGCAGCGGGTTGTCGGGATTGTCGCGAATCTCGTTCCAGTCCTTGCTGCGGATGCGGCCGGCGAATTTGTTGGGGTCGTAGGAGGGGCGGCTGACCATGGCGAGGATCTCGCCGGAACGGGGGTCCAGCGCGATGACCGCGCCGCGGCGGTTCTCCATGGCAAGCTCGGCCACCGCCTGGAGGTCAAGATCGATGGTGAGGTTGAGGTTCCTGCCGCTCGATGCTTCCTTCTTGTCGATCACCTTGTGCACGCGGCCCCGATTGTCCACAATCACGCGGCGCTGTCCGTCCACTCCCATGAGGATGTCGTTATACTGGCGCTCGATGCCGGCCTTGCCGATGATATCACCCTGGCGGAAGCGGGCAAACTCAGTGGTATTCAGTTCCGGATCGCTCACCTCGCCGGTGTAGCCGATGACGTGGGAAGCAAAACCGTTGCGGGGATAGAGGCGGCGCTGCGCATGGATGAGCTCCATTTCCGGGAAGGTATCCTGGCCGCGGTGCGCCTCGACAAAAGCGAGTTCACCGGGCGTGAGTTCATCCTTGATGACGATGGACTCGTACTTGGCGCGAGTCCGGTCAAAACGGCGGAGGCGTTCACGAAGGTCGTCGCAGTCGATATCCAGTCCTTCGCAAATAGACTTCAGGTGTTCGGTCTTGAGGTTCTCGCGGGCAAGAATCAGGCTGAAGGAGGAATGGTTGTCCACGATGACACGGCTGTCCCGGTCAAGAATCTTTCCGCGCGGGGCAAGGATCGGCTGGGACCGGATACGATTTCTTGCGGCGCGGTCTATGTAGTACTCCTGATTCTGGACCTGGAGCTGCCAGAAGCCGGAAACCAGGAAGAGGAAGACGGCCACAGAGAGGTACTGAAAAAAAGCGATCTTGACCGAGGCGAACTTGGTGTCGTCGCGCAGGATGAGCTTGACGCGCTCTTCCTGGTCGTGATCGGTGCGAATGAGTTTAACCGGCATTGAGGCTCGGCATTCCTAAGTATAGGTCCGCAAAACGCGATGCCACCTACAGTTTATCCAATACGTGAAACAAAGGGACGGCAACCGTTGCATTGAGCAGGCCGAAGACCAGGGTCTGCAGGGCGTCAAAGCCCAGGGTCTGCCCCAGCAGGGCGTTGGCCAGCACCCAATAGAAAAACTGGTGGAAGAAGAAAAAGAAGAAACCGAGCAGGAAGCGGATACCGGTATTTTGCACATCAAAGCGCTGGCTGACGGAGGCGGCAAAGTAGCCGACCAGAGTTTTCACGATGCCGAACATGCCGATAGGGTTGTGGGAGAGCGAATCCTGAACCAGTCCGATGGAAGATCCGATCAGCACGCCAGCCACGGGTTCGCGGCGCATCAGAGAAAAGTAGACCGTGACCAGCAGCGGCATCTCGAGATAAGAGAGGTAATGAAAAAAGAGCGGGACGTAGATCTGGAACAGGATGGCGGCGACGGCGACGAGCAGCAGTGCAACCGGGCGCAGCCGGTACTGGTGTTTGCGGCGGGGACGAAGCAGCCAGTCGCCGGATTCAGTCATAGGCAAGGATCTTCATCGAAGGGGAGGGTTGGCGGGGACGGCAGCTTTTCCATCGGGCGGTTGGACCGAACCCGAATCGGGTGGAAGGTTGAAATTCGGGGGTTTGTTGCCGGCCTGCCCGAAGACATGTCCTTGCGCCGCACCGGTGCGCTTGTACTTTTCGAGCATCTGGTCGGCGTCGGTGCTGAGGTTGCCGCTGAGAACGCCGTGCTGGCCGGCGGCATTGGGGTCCGGTGGCGGAGCGGGAAGCAGGTGGAGGGTCTGGGGAGTTTCCGGGGAATCCGGAATCGTCTGATGGACGCCTTCGAGAACCACCAGAACCTCTTCGAGGCCCTGCTGCAGGCCGCTGGGAACCAGGAAGACCTCCTTAAAGAACATCTTTCCGGAACGAGCAATCTTGACCTGGCCCACCGGGAGGCCTTTCGGAAAAACACGATCGTCGCCTGAGGTGTAGAACCATTCGCCGACCGCCACCTGCTCTTCGTTCTGAATATATTCGATCAGGCAGATGCTATGGCCCTGGCCTTTGAGGGTGCCATGGACGCGGCTTTTTTGTGAGATCACGCCGGCGGCAAAGGTGGGGTCTGTAATGAGGATCACCTGCGAGGCGGATGGATAGGAAGAGATGACCTTGCCGACGATGCCGTCGGGAGTGACCACGGCCATCCCTTTGCCGACGCCGGCATTGGAACCACGATCCAGGAAGACGACCTTCGAGTTTGCACCCGTACCAGTGCCAATGATGCGGGCGGCGATGGTGCGGGAAGGGGAGCGGGACTGGAAGGCGGCCAGGGCGCGGGCGCGATCCGCGGTGGCAAGTTCGGTTTTGAGAAACTGGTTCTCCATCTTGAGCGAGCCGAGACTGCTTTTGAGCCGTTTGTTCTCCTCCTTGACATCGAGCAGGACGAGATACTCGCTAAAGAATCCCGTGGTGTTGGCGCGAACTGCCTCCACCACGCGGGCAAGCGGCATCACTCCCGTCACCGCCCACACGCGGATAAGGCGCACATCGCCGTTGCTCTTCACCTGAAAGGCGAGCAGCAGGAGTTGCGCTACCAGCACCACCAGGAGCACGGTGAGGTTTCGATAACGATTGAGGAAAATCTCCATTGGTCCTAAACATCGGCCCGCAAAACGGAGTGCGGTTATTCAATCGCGATGCGACGGAGCAGCTTGAAGTCCGTCAGCATTTTGCCTGTGCCGAGGACGACGCTGGCGAGGGGATCCTCGGCGATGGAGACCGGCAGTCCGGTCTCTACGCGGATGCGCTTGTCGAGATTCTTCAGCATGGCGCCGCCGCCAGTGAGAACGATGCCGCGGTCGCTGATATCGGCGCTGAGTTCGGGCGGGGTGCGTTCCAGCGCGACGCGGATTGCGTTGAGAATGGTGGCCACGCACTCGGAGATGGCTCCGCGGATTTCGGTATCATCCACGGTGATGGTCCTGGGAACGCCTTCAATGAGGTTGCGGCCCTTGATCTCCATCGTGATCGGACGGTCGAGCGGGTACGCGGAACCGATCTGAATCTTGACCTGTTCGGCGGTACGTTCGCCGATCAGCAGGTTGTATTTGCGTTTGAGGTATTGAATCAGGGCTTCGTCGATCTCATTGCCGGCCACGCGCACCGAGCGCGCATAGACGATGCCGGAAAGGGAGATCACCGCGACGTCGGTGGTTCCACCGCCGATGTCCACCACCATGTTGCCGCCGGGTTCGGTAATGGGCAAGCCCGCGCCGATGGCCGCTACCATGGCCTGTTCCACCAGGTGCACTTCACTGGCCTTGGCGCGATAGGCCGAGTCGATGACGGCCCGCTTTTCCACTTGCGTAATTTCGCTGGGGACGCCGATCACGATTCTTGGGTGCACCAGCATCTTGCGTCCGTGCGCCTTCTGAATAAAGTAGTTCAGCATGCGCTCGGTGACTTTGAAGTCCGCGATCACGCCGTCTTTCATCGGGCGAATGGCGACAATGTTGCCCGGTGTGCGGCCGACCATATCTTTGGCTTCCCGCCCGACCGCTTCCACATCACCGGTGGTCTTGTTAATGGCGACGATAGAAGGTTCGTTAACAACGATGCCGCGGCCTTTGGCATAGACGAGAGTGTTGGCGGTGCCCAGATCGATGGCCAGGTCCGAGGAGAAGAGACTAAAAATAGAGCGCAGATTCATGAGAGAACTTCAAAACCGATCCAGGAAACAGAATGGCCCGGCGACTGGTCTGTAAGTCGTTGATGGGCCAGAACAACCCATCCCAGCGTAGCATGAGCGCGGGGGTTGGCTCAAGTAGATCGATTTCGAGATAGAATATATACGTATAGATAAAAAAGGATGATTACTAGATATGGCTCTCAGTATCAAGGATCAGAAAACAGATCAGTTGGCTCGCAGGCTTGCCAACATGACCGGAGAGAAGCTGACGGCGGCGATCACCACTGCGTTGCGCGAGCGCATTGAACGATTGGAGAGGGAGCAGGCACAAGAGAAGGTGATGGAATCGGTTCGAGAGATTTCCCGAAAATTCAAGGAACGGGTTGGTGTTCGTTGCTCTTCTATGGACCATGGCGAGCTTTTGTGCGACGAGACGGGTTTGCCAAAGTGATTATCGACACCTCCGCCATGTTGGCAATCCTGTTCGGAGAGGAGGAGGCGGAGGAGTTCGCGACATTGATTCTCGCGGCAACTGAGGCGCGCGTATCGGCGGCATCGTACTTGGCAGCCGGGATACGCGTGGACAGATTGGCAGATCCCGTGTTGAGCCGGTTGTTGGACGATCTTGTCAGCCAGTTGAGGATCACGATACACCCTGTGACCAGTGAACATGCCCGGATTGCTCGCGAAGCATATCGCGATTTTGGGAAGGGTTCGGGGCATCCTGCGCAACTCAATTTCGGGGACTGTCTGACTTACGCGTTGGCGGAGTCTTCCGGCGAGGAGCTGCTCCACAAAGGAAGGGACTTCAACAAGACCGGCCTCAGGCTGGTTGCGCGCTCCAGGCCAGCCTAGCGAATTAACCCCGCGCTGCCTGTTGCAGCGCTTTTTCCAGAATCTCTTTGCTCATTGCGGTGCTGATGAACAACTCCTGGCGGGCTCCGGCGCTGAGGGCGATGGCTTTCCAACCGTTGGTGGTGGGGACGGTGAGGTGAACCTTCAACTCGCCGCGAGCGTCGCGAACGCGGCGGATGACGCCGGGGATGACGGATCGGATTTCGGGATTGGCGGCGAGGAGCCGTTCCAGCATAGGGCGCACCCCGTCCACGATGCTGTGTTCAATCTTGAGTTTTCCCTTGGCGGCGCGCAGTTTCATCTATTCACTCCAGCCATGTGCGCCCAAAAGCGGCACGAAACGGCAACCGGTGATGGTACGGGTCAGGTATTGCCCGCCTTGGCGCTCGATGAGCAACAGGTGTTGATCCTTGCGTTGCCCCACGGGAATCACCAGGCGGCCGCCATCGGCCAACTGATCCAGCAGTGCCTGCGGCACGGCGGGCGCTCCGGCAGCAACAGAGATCGCATCGAAGGCAGCGCGCTCCGGCCAACCCGCCGAGCCGTCACCGCACACGATGGTCACGTTGCGGCTATAGCCGGTCCGGCGCAGATTCTCGCGTGCCAGTTCAGCCAGTTCCGGCACCAGTTCAATGGACACGACACTCGCTGCCATGCAACCGAGTAGAGCGGCGTGATAGCCGCAGCCGGCGCCCACTTCGAGCACGTTCTCGTCGCCGCGCAATCCGAGACACTCCACCATGAGCGCGGTCATGTAGGGTTGCGAAAGCGTCTGCCCGCAGCCGATGGGGACCGGCTCATCGCGATAACTCCGCGGCCTGTTTTCCGAGTGGAGGAACTCTTCGCGCGGGATCAGGCCGATGGCGGCAAGCAGACGCGCGTCCCGAATGCCACGCGCGATGAGCTGCTTGTCCACCATGTGGGTTCGCCGCGCGGTGAATCCGGTTTGTCGTTGCTGGTACATTACCGCTGGTTCACTATCTGAATCGCTTGCGGAAAAGGAAATCGACGCCGAAGATTCCATTCTCATCGCGGACGGCGAGGACGGAGAAACTGCGGCTAAAGTCCCACTGGAGGCGCACGATTTGCTGCTGGGTACGGTTGAGGTTGGTGATGTAGGTGATGGTGATGTCGCGCGTGACCTGCTGCTCGAGCGTCAGGCGCGCCTGCGGGGTATTGGAAACACCGGTGAGGTCCGGATCGATCTTGATGCGGCTGACGCCAAAGAGCCGCTCCAGGCTCCCGGTGACCGGAGATGCAATGGCCTGACCGAGCAGTGAATTGCCTACACCAGACTGCAAAGAACTCTGGCTTTGGGTGGCAACCGAACTCGGCGTGAGAGAGGAACCGGGGGTGCGGCCCACAGTGAGCAGGGCGACGATCTCGGTGGATTGGAGCGGAGGGTCTGAGCGATACGACACGTTGAGCTTGGCGATAGGTCCGGAAAAGTTAATGGTGACGGTGATGCCGCGGACGCGCGTTTCCAGATCCAGATTGAGCACCGGTTCGATGGAGACAGGGTTAAAGAAGCTGATGTCTCCATGCCGGATGTCGTAGCGGTTGCCGAAGAACTGTATCTCGCCCTGATTCACGGAAACGCGGCCCCGCAGGACGAGCTTGGCGGGCGAGCCGCGGAGCCATAGCTCGGCCTCCGGCTGTATATCGCGCGTCAGGGACGTCTGCAGCTCGGCGTCCGGCGACGTCTGGATGTGGACATCAAGCTGCATGCCCCGCAGAAAATCGTTCTTGGGGGGGGCGGGCGTGGAAACAGAAGCGCCGGTTTCGGCCAGCAGTCTGCCGATGTCGGTGCGCGGATTGAGACCCATTTTGTTAATGGTGACCAAGCCGCTCAACATGCTGCGCTCGGCGGTGCCGGTGAGGTTGAGCGCGGCGTCGAAGGTGGTGCTGACGTCCTCGGGATAGCGGACGCGAACGCGCTGCGCGTTGGCCTGCAATCGATACACCAACTGTTCTCCTCCAAAACCGATGAAGCCATCGAGTTTGAGATCGCCGCCGCCCGTGCGCGCCGTGAAGCCTGCAATGGTGGCGCGATTGCGATCGAAGAGAATGACGCCGTTGGCCTGCTCCAGGCCGTTGGGAACACCGCGCAAATAGAAAGATCCGTCCTTGATCTCGAGGCGTCCGGTGACCTGAGGCTCGGCCAGGGATCCACGGATGGAAGCATCCAGGGTAGAGGTGCCGGTGGCCAAGAGGTCGGGTTCCCAAGTGGCCAGGGCCGGCAGGTTGAGGCTTCCCTTGAGCTGAAGGTTCCACGGATTCCTGGAACGAAACGCGATGAGGCCGGTGGCCTCCAGATCTGTACCTTCGCCGACCATGTGGGCCGACTGCACATGCAGACCCTTGGCATCCAGCAGGGCCATCATCGGTTCCTGGTTGCGGAGCGATCCACTGAACTCGGTCTTGTTGCGTGGTTCGATGACGAGCGTGGTGATCTTTACCGCCGCGGTCCAGCTTTCCGGCCGCAGGACGGGACCGGAGAATCCCAACTCCCCGTTGAGGTATCCGGTGATGGGCAACTGCTTGGAGAGACCGCCCAGCAGGCCGATCTGCTGTAGCGCTTCCAAGGTGAGCTTGTCGACCTTGAGCTGGCCCAGGCCATAGGAATCGTTTCCGAGGCTCCATTCGGCATTGCCGGTGATGGATGCGCCCCTGAGGCCGCCGTTCAGATTCATGCGCATCGTGCGGCCAGCCGTGTTCGCAGTGAGTACCGCTTGCCCGGCAGGATGTCCCGAGACCGTCAGGCCGGCTAATTCGATGCGGGAGTCGAGGGATGACAACTGCACCAGGCCGGGACTCACCCTGGCGGTTCCACTGGCCTTCCAACTTAGCAGGCCATCGACGTCGGGCTGCGCCTTTGCCAGGGCGGCTATCTGCGAAAGGCCGAGTTTCACGCCTGCGGTTTGGAAGCGGATATCGCCCTCGTTCCAGCTTTGCCCCCGGCGCTCGAAAGATCCGGAGACCTCCATGACGGCCCCGCCCTGCCGGACGTGGCCATTGACTAGCTCAAGGAGCCGTGTGCTGAGCCGGAACTCAGACTGGAAGCTTTCCAGCGGTTGATCCCAAGCTTGCAGGCCTGTAGCGGCGAAGGAACCGGAGGCACGCGGGGAGCCGTATGTGCCCTCCATGTGCAGAGAAGCCGACACCCTGCCTTTCACGGGGTAGTCGAGATTGGCCTCGGCAAGCAGGGCCTCGATGGGAGCTTCGCGCAGAGTGGCGGTCCCTTGCAGGCGGCTGGAATCGTGCAGCTTCCAGTTGTCCAGATCTGCCCGCAGATCGCCGGTCACCTGAAAGGCAGGCAACTGCAAGGCGATTCCGGAAAGCTTCAGTTCGGACGGACTGGCCTGCAACTGTGCGGTGGCGCGCGATACTCTATGCCCTTGCGTGGAGAACGGCCCGATTTCGATGCTGGCGGCGGCTTGGGGCTGATTCCAGGAGCCGGTGATACGGCCTTCCACGTGAGCCGTGCCTGTCTCCAACCGGAGGGGCAGTTGTTTAGGAGCATCCGCGGACACCATGGAAAGGGCTGGAAGCAGATCATCCAGATTGGTGGAAAACAGGCCAAAGGAGATTTGATCCTCGATAGCGCCCTGAAAGTGAAGGTTCGAGTGAGGCAAGTTCAGGTGCGAAGGCCCAAAGGCGAGATGGCCTGTCCGGGGGTTGTAATCCACATCGAGAAGGCCGGAAACCGGAATTGCGCCGGCCTCACTTCCAGGTTCGATGGACAATCTTGCGGTAGCCGCCCATTGCTTGGCGGACCCGGATCCCCAGCCGCCGGACAGCTCCACAGGTCCGCTCACAGCTCCGGACCAGGACTGCGGCATGGATCGCTTCACCGCGTTCAGATCCGCATTCAGGCGTTGTATGGAAAGCCCGGAAACAACGCCGGAAAGCTCCAGGGAAGACCAACGCGGAAAAGATGCCTGCCCTGCAAAATCTCCGCCGAGCAGCTTTGCGTGCAGAGTATCCAACCGGAGCATTTGCGGATCCGCCTTCCAGCGGCTTTGCAGGGAGACGCCATCGAGGTGAATTGCCTCTTGTTGGTGTCCAATCCCCTGTGCGGAAAGATCTCCCGCGGCATTCCATTGCTCTCCCTGGAAGGAGATCTTCCCCTTCACTTGCGCCTGCCCCTGCGGCAGTACGGGCAGTGGGACCTGACGGACCAGATCCGCCACTGCGAACTTTGCTTGGAAATCGAAGGTTCCCGCGGGTGGGTCAACGGCGGTAAGCGCGCCTTGGGCGGTCACCGAAGCGGAATTCGCCGATAGATCCAGGCGTGAAACCAGCAATCGATCTTTCTCCAACCGGAAATTCATTGCCAGTGCGGCCTCAAGCGGCCGCGGCAACCCTTTAGGAATTTTCAGCCTTCCAGCGCGCAACTCGCCGGTGTAAGCGGG
>JAENWC010000040.1 GCA_016650235.1 Terriglobia bacterium | reverse complement strand
GTGTGATCACCTTTCCAGGCCGGAACGGTTACGGCAACCGCCTGCTCGATTGGGACTCTAACAATGTCTCGCCACGTTTTGGATTCAACTACCGTATGGATAACCAGACGGTCATCCGTGGCGGCTTCGGCATCTTCTTCGGAAATCCGTTCGACCGCAACGCCATCCAGATTTCCGGACTTGGGTTTGACGGCGTCGGCACCGTACGCGATCCCGTGCTCTTCACCTTGCAGCAGGGTCTCCCCGCCGGCACGCTGGCCTTCCCGCCCGCCTCCGCCCTGACCTCGTCCTTTGGCGCGCGCGACACCCCGTTCGCCGTCTCCCAGGTCCAGTTCCTCGACCCCCATCAATCACATCCCGCCGGAGTTGCTGCCGCGCACCGAAATCCCCGTCCGCCGGAGACGGCCCTACACCCAGTTCGCCTCGGATGCCGCGCAAATACAGATCATCTCTCCCAACTGGGGGTTGTCAGCCTATCACGCCTTCACATTCAAATCCGATCCGAGAAGCGCCTCTCCAACGGATTGGGCTGGATTGCCACTTATACATGGTCGAAGTGGATCGACAACCTGATCTTCACCGGTGGTGACGATGCAACCTTTGGCGACCTCGACCAGATCCAGAACATCTACGACCTGCGCAATGAGTGCTCCCTTTCCAACAATCACATCCCGTACCGCGCCGTGCTCTCGCCCGTGTTAGAAGTCCCGGCCGGCAAGGGAAAGAGATGGCTGAATCATGCCGGCCCCGTGCATTGGATCCTCGGCGGCTGGCAGCTTTCCGGCATCGTCACGCTGCAAACCGGCTCTCCTTTCGGCGTCAGCGTGGTCAATGGGCCGCGCGACATTTTGGGCGACAATTCGGACATCAACTTCGATACCGGCGTGTCGAAGAACTTCCGCATCGGCGAGCGCTACCGCGTGCAGTTCCGGTGGGAGTCCTTCAACCCGTTCAATACTCCGATGTTCGGAGTCCCTGGCAGCGATCTGGGCGGCGGCGGCTTCGGTATCTCCGGAGCGGGATCGTCACACCGTGAGATGCAGTTTGCGTTGAAGTTCTACTACTGAGATGGAAGCCTTACTTAATTAACACCCGCGATGCCTTGTACTTCTGACGCGTGTCCATGATCTGGCGCACATGCGACTCGGCATGCCCGGCGTAATCGCGCAGCAGGTCCAGCAACGTCATTGGGCCGTTTTTGGAATGCACGCATGTCCGCGAGAATGCCGCCTCCGGCAGTGACTGCAGTAGATCGTGGTTGTCATGACGCAGCAACCGGAACGTCTCCAGCACATTCGAGATCTTGCGGCGGTTGTAGTCCAGATGGGCGGCCCAAGCCTGTTCATCAAACCAGACTACGGTGGGACTCTCTTCCGCAATCGTCCGGCGCATGCGGTCGGTCCCCACCACCTCGGCATCGGCCAGGTGACAGGCGATCTGACGCACGCTCCACTCGCCGGGGCCGGGAATGAAGTCGAGCTCCGGGTTTGAGGCGCCCGTTGTCGCCATGGCCAGCATCTCCGGCCCGCGCCGGAATCGTTCCAGAAGTTCGTTAAGTTCGCTCATGCAGAATCAATAATAATCCGCGCAACTCATGAAGTAGCCGCACTTGGCGCAGACCAGCTTGCATTTGATATCGTCCAGCCTGCTGCTGCAGACCGGGCAATACAGCATCGGCTCCTCTTGCGGTTCCTGCTGCCGCGGCTGGTCATGGACAGTGTCGGGATTCATGGATTCATCGTTCGATGAACCATTATAATGGGGCAGGTATGAAATCCAAACTGATTCTGGTTCTCGTTTGCCTCGCCCTCTGCCTGACGGCACAACGCCAGGGGACCGGGCGGCAAGTCAAGAGACCAGTCCGCGGCACGCGCGGCGCTGTGGCCGGAGGCAGTGAGTTCGCCACCGAGGCCGGCATGCGGATGTTCCACGCCGGTGGCAACGCCGTCGATGCCGGCGCCGCCGCCACCTTCGCCGCCGCCGTTACCGAGTACTCCCATTTTGGATTCGGCGGAGAGGCCCCCATCCTCATCCGCACCCGGCAAGGTAAGGTGATCTCCATCGCCGGCATCGGCCCCATGCCCAAACTGGCCACCGCCGAATACTTCCGCCAGCGTAAACTGCAGACGGGTGAAATCCTCGCCATCGAACCGGGCGGCGTCAAGGGCATTATCCCCGTTGCAGGATTGATGCCCGCCGTGGTGCCTGGAATGGTGGACGCCGTGCTGCTCGCGCTCAAGGAATACGGCACCAAGTCCGCGCAGGAGGTGATGGCCCCCGCGCTCGAGCTTGCCGGCGGCGCCCCGCTTGATGAAACACGCGCCGGAGCCATCGCCCGCGCCCAGGCCTTCTTTGAATTGTGGCCCACCTCCAAACTCGTCTTTCGGCCGGAAGGAAAGTCCTTGCGCGTTGGCGACCTGTTCGCGCAGCCCGATCTCGCCAGGACCATACGCGGTATGTTGGCCGCCGAAAAACGCGCACTCGCTTCCGGCGCGGGCCGCGCCGCCGCCATCGACGCCGTCCGGGACTATTTCTACCGCGGCGAGGTCGCCCGGAAGATTGATGCCTTCATGCGCGCCAACAATGGATTGATGCGCTATGAGGATCTGGCCGCCTTGCGCCTGGAGCCCGAAGAGGCCGCCACCACCACCTATCGCGGATACACCGTCTACAAGCCGGGTTTCTGGAGTCAGGGACCGGTCCTGCTCCAGACCCTCAACCTGCTGGAAGCCTCCGACCTCCGCGCGCTCATGCACAACTCGCCCGCATACCTCCACCAGCTCGTCGAAAGCCTCAAGCTCGCCTACGCCGATCGCGACACCTATTACGGCGATCCCAAATTCTCCCCTATCCCCGCCGAGCGCTTGCTTTCCAAGGAATACGCCAATCAGCGCCGCCTCTTGATCGGCCCCCAGAGTTCCTTCGAGTTCCGGCCCGGCCAGGTGGGCCCGGAACACTCGCTTCATCCGTCTGAATTTCAGATGGTGCGTACCCGCATTGACGATCAACTCATGGCCAGCGACACCACCTGCGTTAATACTATGGATAAGGATGGAATGGTCTTCTCTTCCACTCCGTCCGGCGCCTGGCTCCCCAGCGTCATCGCCGGCGACACCGGCATCCCTCTCACCCAGCGCGCGCAAAGCTTTCTCCTCGTCCCAGGCCATCCCAATGAACTCGCCGGCGGCAAGCGTCCGCGCATTACCTTGAGCCCTACGCTTGTCACACAGAACGGGCGACCCTTCCTCGCCCTTTCCACTCCTGGCGGCGATAACCAGGACCAGGCGCTCCTGCAACTGCTCCTCAACGTGGTCGAGTTCGGCATGAATGCAGAAGATGCCGTCGAGGCCCCGCGCCTGCAAACCCGCCACCTCGTCTCCAGCTTCGACAATCACGCCATGAATCGCGGCGACCTGCTTTTGGATGAACGCATTCCAGCCTCCACCGTCACCCAGTTAACCAGCCGGGGCCATAAGACCGCCATGCGGTCGCGCTACGGAAGCGGCTCGGCCCCGGTCATCATCCGCATGCTCCCCAACGGCGTCATCGAGGCCGGCGCGGACCCGTACGGCTACCGCGCCGCCCAAGCCTGGTAACACACTCTCCCTTCCAAGCACTAGAAACTATTGGTAGTTACCTCGAACGCTGCTCTCACCTAAAGATTAAACAAACAGCTGCCGATTATTGGCATGTACTAATACATAGTCAAGGTGCGTTACGCCCACCCGGATCCACCGGCAGGAAGGTACACAGTAGATGAAGCGCCTGGTAGCTCTCTCAATCGCAGTAATGGCGGCCTCGATGTTTCTGGCGGACCCCGTGAAGGCACAAGTGGTTTCCGGAACAAAGGTTTTTTCCACTCTTCCCGACGTCAGGTTTAAGGTGGACGGCGTGGTTTACACCGGATTGGCATCGTTTCTTTGGCCCCAGGGCAGCAAACACATTCTGGAGTACTTCGTCGACGATACCGGCAACCAGTACAACGGGCTCTACACCAGCCGCTATCTGTTTAGCGGCTGGAGAGACAATACTGGACAGATTACCACCAGCACCTACGCGGTCACCATCACCGCTGATCCTGCCATCAGCACTTATGAGGCAACCGTCGAAGTGCAGCATCAGGTGCTGGTGCGCTGGTATGGCTCGTTTCCCGAACCACCCCCCAACGTGAACGCCTCGGTGAGCCCGAATGCCTGTGGCACGCCGGGCGATCCGACGCCGGTAGAGTACCGGCCAGGGCTCGTCTATATTGACGGGACCTGCTATTGGGGCAGTACGCGCGTGTGGCTGGCCGAAGGAGCTCATACTTTGACCGCCTATCCTTACCCGGGCTTCGTTTTCACTGGCTGGGATACGGGGCAGCCGTCGGGCAATTCTCCCGCAAAGGCTTTTATTATCACCGGCCCCGCGACGCTTTATCCGCGCTTCGCGCCTGCCCGGCGCGTGAACTTCAGAACCACACCTGCCGGGCTGAAGATTCGCGTGGACCGGGCAGATATCCTCACCACCGAGGATGAACCTTGTATTCCCAACAATCTCATGCCCCCCGGCGCGCCGCTCGGCGTGAAAATGCTTTGCATCGGAGAATTCGACTTCCTACCAGGTTCCAATCACTTGCTGGGTGCACCCTCGCCGCAAGTCGATAGGCGCGGCACTACATGGATACTGGACTCTTACAGCAACGGCTTAAAGGAAAACGAGATCTACACCGTCCCCACAACCGGGACGGAAGCCCTTACGCTGACAGCAAAGTTCGTGCGCGGGGTTAGCGTAAGCTTTGTCACCCAGCCGAGCGGCTTGAAACTCAAAGTGGATGACCGCGACAATTGGCCCGCGCTCCATTTCGTCTATGCCGCCGGCACCAAACACACCGTTTCGGCCCCGCTCGAACAAGTGGACGGCCGCGGCCGCAGGTACACTTTCAAGCGCTGGTCCAACGGCGAAGCAGCCACCCAAACCATCATCGTCCCCGATGCCGCGGATACAGGCGGATTACAACTCATCGCCGAATTCGAACTGATGAGCCAGGTGTTGGTGAGCGCCAATCCATTTGGAACTCCCGTCACCTTGGATGGGGCTCCCTGCCCCACGCCGTGCCGCATCGACCGCGCCGATGGCGTCGAGGTGAACTTGAGTGCTCCCCAGACGCACCAGCTCTCCGATGTGCACCGGCTCGACTTTGTCTCCTGGTCCGATGGCGCCCAGCGCGACCGCATAGTGAAACTCGCCGGTTCAGAGGTAGCCCAGTTGACGATGAACTACGCAACCTCCTACAGGCTGGTAACAGCGGCGGATCCTCCGGAAGCGGCCCAGTTCACCATTTCACCGGTCTCCACCGATGGCTACTACGCGGCCGACAGCACGCTCACCGTGACCGCGGGCGAGGCGCCCGGATTCAAGTTCCGGCGTTGGGACATCGATCTGGAAGGCACTTCCAGGACCTCCACTGTTTTCATGGCGCGCCCGCGCACCATCCTGGCACGCTACGACAAAGTCCCCTTCATTTCCCCCGCCGGGGTCAAAAACGCGGCCGGCGAGACGCCGGAAGGACTAGTGTCGCCCGGTTCCCTCATTGCCATCTATGGCGCAAACCTCGCTTCCGGTTACGAAGTAGGTCCGGCTTCCCCTCTGTCGCAAACACTGGCCGGGGTCGCCGTCACCGTCTCAGATCGCATTCTGCCCCTGCTCTTTGTTTCCCCGGAACAGATCAACGCGCAACTACCGCGCGATTTGCCTGCGGGCACCTACACCTTACGCGTTAAACGCGCCGGGCAACCCGATGTGACTGGCAGTTTCCAAATCGCGGATAGCGCGCCCGGCCTGTTCAGCACCACCTTTGACTCCAAGGCGTTCGTCCTCGGACAACATGAAGACGGCACCGCGCTCACTCCGGAGAGTCCGGCGCGCCGTGGAGAACTGGTCACGCTGTTCGGCACCGGCTTTGGCCGCTACCGATTAAACGCGCTCACCGGTTTCGCTCTTCCCTCTACACCCGACTACACGCTCGAACACAGTGTGGAGATCGAGGCCGGCGAGAGCAAGGTGGAGTCCGTTTGGGCGGGTGGGGCAGCGGGATATGTGGGTATGGACGTGGTCCGGTTCCGGATCGGCGAGCAGATGCCCGCCGCGGCCAACCTATCACTCAAGATCCGTGTCGACGGGCACGAAAGCAACACCGTGCTTCTGCCGGTGGAATAGATCCCCCCTGATTCGCGACCGCGGCTGTGGCGAGTGCCGCAATTCCGCGTCCGCGCCAGCTTGCCGATCTTGCGCGCCTGCGGCCGGAACTCGGTGGTGAGGCGCTGCGGATTGTGGCACCCTGCAGGCAGGCCCGTCTTTTGTCCCGACTCCTCAAGCGTTGCGGCCTCCATCACCATTCCGGGCCGGTTTATCAGGTTGGACTTGGCAGATTGGCGCGGTACCGCCGGTTCCGTTGGTGAACCGCCGGCCCTGCGCATTCAGATGGAAAGGCCAGAACTTGCGGACCATCGGTGCTGCTCAGGCAGAGGAGAGGCCACAATGGCAACGCCGGTGGCATGACGGCGTGTCCGCCGTAAGGGAATGCCGGTCCAGGGCGGTGACGCGCAAACGGAGGCGGCCGGATGGCCAGGTTATTATGGCATGATTGGCAGACATGACGCACCCATTTACACGAGCGTGTCTCATAATCGCTTTCAACTTGGCAATCCTGTCTGGCGCGGATCTGTTTCGAGATGATTTTTCCCGGCTTCCCGCGGGGCTGTTGTCGGCTCCGATGGGCCAGTTGAACGGCGCAATTCAGGAGTACCACCACATTGAGCACCGCGGGGTTGCGGTGCATCCCTGGCGCAATCCGGTTGTCCATCTGGACTCCTGGGCGGTTAGCGATGAAGACGGACGCGCGTATTTGGAGCAGCACCTGGTGAACGACATGCCGGGACGCACAACGCCGCTATTCATTACGGGCGATGAGGAATGGGGAAACTATGCGGCCGAGGTGAGCGTGAAGCCGCTATCGCTTGCGGAGAAGACGGGCGTGGTGTTCCGCTATCACACCTCGCGGCACTACTACGTGTTTGCGCTGGAGGGCGGCAATCGGGCCGTGCTGGCCGTGCGCCAGTCCATCGAGAAGGAACTGCGGCAGGCGGAGTGGCGCGTGCTCGCCAGCGCTTCCTTTGTCTACGACACACGGCGCTATTACCGGCTGAAAGTGGAAAACGCCGGAGAGAAGATCCGCGCACACATCGACGGCAAGTTGGTGCTGGAGGCAAGCGATGACGAGATTTTGAAAGGACAGGCCGGCGTGATGGCCAACGTTCCGGCGCGCTTTCAAGACTTCGCGGTGACCGCCGGCGAGAGTGAAAAGAAAGCCATCGATTCCCGGATCCTGGCGCGCGAGGCGGAATTGAAGAAGCTGCGCGCGGACAATCCCGTTCCCAAGCTTTGGAAGCAGTTTCCCACGCCGAGGTTTGGCGCAGGGCGCAACGTCCGCTTCGGCGATCTGGACGGGGACGGTGCGATGGACATGCTGATCGCGCAGAACATTCCGCGCGTGCGCGGCGATGCATTCGACCACATCAGTTGCCTGACGGCGGTGACGCTCGACGGGAAGGTGTTGTGGCAGATGGGCAAACCGGACCCGCGCAACGGGCTGCTCACCAACGACACTCCCTTTCAGATTCACGACCTGGACGGGGACGGCCGGAATGAAGTGATCCTGGTGCGTGATTTCCAGTTGCAGGTGCTGGATGGGAAGACCGGCAAGAGGAAGCAATCCACCTGGATGCCGCTGTCCGCGCAGGACAATAAAGAGCGGCCTTATGAGATCAACAACGGGGACTCCATTGTGTTCCTGAATCTGGCCGGCGGCGCGCGCGCGCAGGAGATTCTCATCAAAGACCGCTACCGCTGGTTCTGGGTCTTTGACAAAGATCTGCAACTGAAATGGCAAGGCGAAGGACAGACGGGACACTATCCTTTTCCAGTGGACGTTGACAAGGACGGACGTCAGGAGTTCGTCATCGGCTTTTCGCTCTGGAGTCATTTGGGCAAGGCGCTGTGGAGTAATGACAAGGCGCTCAAGGATCATGCCGACGGGATCTCGGCGGGCAGCTTCGGACCCGACGCCAGTGCCCCGGTACGGATCTACACCTGTTCGAGTGACGAAGGCTTCGCGATGTTTTCGCCGGAAGGCAAACTGCTGAAGCAGATCCGGCTGGGCCACGCCCAAACGCAAAGTGTTGCCGACTATCTTCCCAACCGGGCAGGGCTCGAGATCTACATCGCCAACTTTTGGCGCAGCCCCGGCATTGTGACGCTGCTCGATTGGGACGCCAATATTTTGGGGCAGAAGGAACTTGCGCCGGGCTCGACGCATCTGGCTCCAGTGAACTGGCGCGGCGACGGGCAAGAGTTCGCTTTGCTGAGCGGCAGCACGCGCGATGGCGGCATGATCGACGGACAGATGCGGCGCGTGGTGATGTTCCCGGGTGATGGGCATCCGGATCTGGCCTACCACGTCCTGGATGTGACCGGCGACGCGCGTGACGAGATTGTTCTGTGGGATCAGGAGCGCGTTTGGATCTACACGCAAGACCGGCCGTTCACAGGCAAGCGCATGTACGCGCCGCGCCGCAATCCGGACTATAACGACTCCAACTACCGGGCCACGGTGAGCCTGCCCGGCTGGAAGTAGCATGTTGCTTTGGCTCCTGTTGGCCGTACAACTGCCATCGGCGCGCGTGATTCACGAGCAAGGCGTGGCCGAGTTCAAGGCGGGCCGCCTCGATCAGGCGGCCGATTATTTCATGAAAGCCACTCAGCTTGACCCGAAGCTGGCCTCGGCGTGGAAAGCGCTGGGAGTGGTGCATGCGGCACGGGGCGCAAACGATCTGGCGCGGGAGCCTTTTGAGAAAGCCTGCGCGCTGGACAGGAAGGAGCCGGACGCCTGTTACTATCGCGCGCGTAATCTCTACCTGTTGAACCGGTTTGAAGAGTCGCGCATAGCATACCTGTTGTTGCTGCGGCAGGAGGGCGCCACCTCCAGAATCCGCAATGGGTTGGGACTATCGCTGGAGGCGTTGGGACACAGCCAGGAGGCGGAACGCGAATATCGCGCCGCCGTGGAATCGCGGCCTACGGGCCACGTCAACGAGCATCCACTGATCAATCTCGGCGTGCTGCTCGGGCGGCAGGGCCGCACCACCGAAGCGGTCACTTGTTTGCGGGAAGCGGTGGGACGCGTGCCGGCATCCGCGCGCGCACATTTTGAATTTGGGCGCGCCTTGCAGGAGACCGGTGGGAATCCGGAGGCCGCGGCGGAGCTGGAGAAGGCCATTACGATTGAACCGTCGCGTTGGGCGGCGCACGTATTGCTGGGCAAGATCTACCTGCGGATGGGCCGCGAGGAAGAAGGCCGCCGTCATCTGGCCACCGACGAGCGAGGGCTTACCGGGGCTCGCGCACGGTGAGCAGTTGATTGGCCGTGACGTTTTCGAGCCGTTGCACGGCGCCGCTGGGCCAGCGAATCTCGATAGACTGCGCTGACTTCTCTGTACCAAGACCGAAGTGAACGATGGCCTCGCTTGAGGAAGCATAGCCAACCGATGTGCTCACCTGATTCCACTGCGGGCCTGCGCCGGTGTTGAGCTTGATCTGCGCGCCAATGCCGTCGCGATTGGACCTGGTTCCAATCAATCGCAGCCGCAGCCAAGCGGATTCCGGAGATTGGTTGCGCAAGATCACCGGCGATTCATCCAGCCGCGTGAGAACGATGTCGAGCTTGCCATCACCGTCGAGATCCGCAAAAGAGGCGCCTCGATGCAGCGCCCGTTGCGCAAAGTAGGGGCCGGCCTGCGCACTGACATCCTGGAACGTTTTGCCGGCGACATTGCGCAGCAAGCGGCAACTCTGGCGCGACTGCCGGCGTGAGAACTGCTCCGTGTTGTCGTTGACATCGCCGGTAGCGGCAAAGATGTCTTTGAACCCATCGTTGTCGAAATCGAGCAAGGCCGCGCCCCAGCCGCTGTAGGCCACGGTGGAACGGCCGACGCCGCTGCGATAGGTCACGTCTTCGAACATCCCCTTGCCAAGATTACGAAACAGAGGGAAGGTTTCATTGGCCAGCGCGGTGATGAAAAGGTCCGGGCGGCCATCGTTGTCATAGTCGCGGAAATCGACTCCCATGGAGGAAACCGCGCGGCCATCATCATTGAACGCAATGCCCGCGAGCAGCGCCGACTCCTGGAAGCGCCCGTTGCCGAGGTTGCGAAACAGGAAGTTGGGTTCCGTGTCGTTACCCAACACAACATCCATGAAACCATCCTGGTCATAGTCGGCAAAGGCGACGCCCATGCCCTTGCCGATGGAGGAGGCGATGCCGCTCGATTGCGAGACATCGGCGAATGTGCCGTCGTCGCGGTTGCGAAAAAGCGTGTTGGGCAGGCCCTGGTAGTGTTTGGGATGGCAGTAGGTGCGATAACCACCGGCGGAGGGGTCACCGCAAAACGGCTCCTTAAGCGGGTCCCAGACCACGTAGTTGACCACGAACAGGTCCAGGTGGCCGTCGTTGTCATAGTCGAACCAGCCGGCCGTGATGGACCAGGGCTGGCGTGCTGCAACACCGGCTTTCGCAGTGACATCTTCAAAGATGCCGTCGCCGCGGTTGCGGTAGAGAATGTTGCTGCCCACGCCCGTGATGTATAGATCGGTGTTGCCATCGTTGTCATAGTCGGCCGCGGCGACTCCCATGCCATAGCCTGAGCCCGCCACTCCGGCGCGGGCGGTCACGTCTGCAAAGCGGCCTTCCCCGAGATTGCGCAACAGGCGATTGGAATACGAGGCATCAGGCCGGTCGAGTTGCGGAGAGCGCGCGGCGTTGACGAAGTAAAGATCGGGCTTTCCGTCGTTATCGAAATCGAGAACGGCCACACCGCCCGGCATGGTTTCAATCTGATGCTTTGCGGGAGTGGGGGAGTTACGAAGCGTGAA
Organism: Terriglobia bacterium; assembly: GCA_016650235.1. Classification (GTDB taxonomy): domain Bacteria; phylum Acidobacteriota; class Terriglobia; order Bryobacterales; family Bryobacteraceae; genus VFZE01. The sequence continues at coordinate 14,548 of JAENWC010000040.1, read as the reverse complement.
TGATCCGAGCGCCGGAGGCAGGAGGAGGGAGAACTGAATGGGGGAGGGGCTTTGCGCGACAGAGTACGGCGGTGCGCATGACAATAAGATAGCCTAATGGTATACTCGCTCAAGAAGTTCAGAGGTCAGGCTCAGAGGTTATTATGAAAAAAGTTTCAACCGTGTTGTTGATGACGGCACTGCTATTCGCTTTGCCGCACCTGGGGTTGGCGCAAATCGCCACAGGCTCGATTGGCGGCTTGGTATTGGACGCCAACGGCGCCGTCGTGCCTGGCGCGAACGTCGTCGCCAGAAACGATGCCACCGGGCAGGAACAGAAGGTCGTATCGTCGGAGGCTGGTGCATACCTGTTCCCTACCTTGGGCACCGGCGTCTATTCGGTAACAGTGGAGAAAACGGGCTTCAAGCGCGTGAATCGTGCAAACCTCGAAGTCAGGGTCGCCCAGCGTCTGGACCTCAACCTGAGTCTTGAAGTCGGCGACGTTCAGCAGACCATTACCGTCACCTCCGATGCGCCCCTGCTCGAAAGCTCCGGTCCAGAGCGCGGGCAGAACATCTCGGTGAAGTTCATGAACAACCTCCCGCTTTTTGCCGGCGGTATCCGTAGCCCCCGTGTCTTTGTCAGCTATTTGGCCGGCGTCACCGCCAATGGAGAGCAGAGCGTCTCCGGTTCGGGCGGACGCGCGCAGGAGGTCTTGATCGACGGCGGCAGCGCGCTGAACGTCGAATCGAGCGCGGTTTTCAATTTCCCATCTTCGGAAATGTTCAGTGAGTTCAAGATGCTGCAATCGAACTACTCGGCAGAGTACGGCCGAGTGGGCGGCGGCATCGAGATTTACGTGTCCAAGAGCGGCACCAATGCACTTCATGGAGCCTTCTTCCACCACATGCGGCGCGACATCTGGAACGCCAACGCCTGGGCCCGTAACGCAAACCCGAACCCGGCAGCCAACTTCCGCCCCAAGGAACGCTTTAACGAAACCGGCGGCGCACTCGGTGGCCCTGTCTATATTCCCAAGGCCTACGACGGGCGCAACAAGACGTTTTGGTTCTTCACCTACATCAAGGATCTGCGGCCCGCCACGTTGGCATTTCCCGTACTAACGGTTCCCACCGCGCAGATGAAGCAGGGTAACTTCAGCGAAGCCGGAGTGCCCCTGATATACGATCCGGCCACCACTTCCGGCAATGTTCGTTTGCCCTTCGCCGGCAACGTGATCCCTCAGGCTCGATTCAGCCGCATCGCCCGGAACCTCGTCCCGCTGATCCCAGACCCCAATGTGAGCCGCCTCGCGCAGAACTACAACTTCGTCAACGAGTCGCCTTTTAAGAAGACCATTTGGAGCCTCAAGTTCGACCACGCATTCAGCGCAAGCAACCGCTTGGCGTTTTTCTACAGCGACGAGGTAAGTGGGGCCAACAGCCTGGTCAACTTACCAGGCCCGCTCGGAGATGGCTTGGAGGATTTGCAGAAGCCCTACAACTACCGCGTGAACCACGACCTCAACATCAAACCAACAGTCCTGATGCACACGACATTCGCTTTCTCAAGGACGCGGCAGGCCTGGGACAATCCCTACCAGAAAGGCTTTGGGAGCAAGCTCGGTTTCGCCGGGCTGAGTGGCGATTCCGACGCAACTCCACGCATACAGTTTTCCGGCGCCGCCGCTCTGACTCCTTACGGCATGCAACAAGGCAAGGTCGCCAACGGATCTCAATTCAACACCCAATATTGGGTCTCCCAAGGCTACACCTGGCTCAACGGCAAGCATGAATACAAGGTCGGATTTACTTTGCGCCGGTTCGAAACCCTGGGCAAGGATTTGGCGGGCACCAATGGCCTCTACAACTTCAACCGGGCCCAAACGGCTCTGCCTACCGCGTTGACCACTACTGGCCATGAGTTCGCGAGTTTGATGCTCGGCGTCACTGATGTGGCCTCGACCATCGTTCCCCCGGTCTTGTTTGACACCTCAATTTACTACGACAATTCGGTGTACTTCCAGGACAACTGGCGCGTGACTCCCAAGCTGACACTGAACCTGGGCCTGCGCTATGAAGTACCCATCGGCTGGCACATCCCTGGCGGCAACGGTTACTCTCACGTGGATCTCAAGACCCCCAATCCGGCCGCTGGTGGACTGCCCGGCGCATTGGTGTTTTCCGGGACCGGCCCTGGACGAACCGGTCAGCGCCGCTTTTACCCCACCGATTACTCCGCGATTGGTCCGCGCCTGGGCTTTGCCTATCGGATGGGCAGCAAGACCGTCATCCGTGGCGGATGGTCCATTTACTATCAGGGTCTATCCAGCGGTGGCTGCGGCTGCCGGTCGGGCTTTTCTGGCTCGAACGACATCCGGAGCGATGGTCTGAATCCAGCCTTGAATTGGGACAACGGAATACCTGCGCAACCCGGCTACCGTCCGCCCCCGATCATCGATCCCACCATCGTGAACTTCCAGGGCGTGCAGACGCAAGGGCCCACCGCCGGCCAACCGGGGCGCATCCGCAACTGGAGTATCAACGTTCAGCATGAGATCAGGAATTTCCTGATCGATATCGCCTACCAGGGTAATCGTGGCACCCGCCTGAACTCGACCGTCGATTTGAACCAGTTGCCTACCAGCCTGTTGTCGCGCGGCGCCATTCTCGGCGCCCGGATCGATTCCCCCGCCGCCGCGGCAGCCGGGTTTAAGCTCCCTTACGCCGGCTACCCGGGCGCCCAGAGCGTGGCTCAGTCTTTGCGCCCCTTCCCGCAGTACCTATCCGTTCAGAGCTTGTTTGCCGGCTACGGACGAAGCTATTATGACGCCATGCAAGCCAAGGTGGAACGCAGGTTTGGTTCCTACCAGTTGCTCGCTAATTACACTTGGTCCAAGAGCCTCGGCTATGGCCATTACCGTCAGGTGTTCGGGCAGTTGTTTGACCCCTCCGCTCCGCAGGATTTCTACAACCTGCCGGACTCCAAGAGCTTCATGCATTTCGACATTCCGCACGTGTTGAACATCCTCAGCACGTTCGACCTGCCTTTTGGCAAGGGCCGGAAATACCTCAATTCGAATAACAAGGTACTCGGCCTTGTGGCCAGCGGTTGGACCGTGGCCTCCGCCCAGGTTTACCGCAAGGGCACGCTCATTCCACTCGTTACGCCGGGCAACCCGCTGGGCAATGGTGTGATTTTTGCTGCGCGAACCAAGGCGAACTTCGGGTCCGGTCCCATCCGGACCGGCGTCGATAGGACCTCACTGGATCCCAATGACCCGTCCAGCCGGTTCTTCACACCGGGAGCCTTTGTCGCAGCTCCGCAGTACACCCTGGGCACGGCCGCATTCTACCAGGACGATTTCCGTCAACCCTCGGTGTTCACCGAGAACCTGTCGATCGTGAAGCGCACGACGCTCTACGCCAACGACAAGAACCCGGTCATACTGACTTATCGTGCGGACGCGTTCAACCTGTTCAACCGCACCAACTTTGGCGGCGTCAACGGCACCGTGGGCAATGCTAACTTCGGACGCCCTTCCGGTCCGCAGAATGGGGCCCGCATCATCACCATGGGTCTGCGACTGGAATTCTAGAATCCAGCGTCATATCAAAAAAAGGGCGGCCCGTTTGGGCCGCCCTTTTTCAATTACGAGCAGATCTATTCTGCCCGCTTGACCACCATCTGAAAGTTCCGCTCGCCCATCGAGACATCGAACTTGATCTCGGCGCCGCTCAGCGTTCCCTTGTAGAGGGACTTGACTTCGTTGCCACCAAAGTTCCGGGTCACGGAAAACGAGACATTGTCGCCATCCACTTTGCTATCCTGAATCGCAGTATCGCCGGCGCGGCCACTCACTGTCCCGGTAAGCTTTGCGCCCTCGGCTTTCAGATTCAGCACCGTTTCCCGCGAACCATTGGGGGTTTCCACGGTTCCTTTCCACTTACCAGTTACATCGCCGGCCAGGGCGGAAACCGCCAGCAGGCCGGTAAGCATCATTACCTTCAACACGTTCATAGGTATTCTCCAGCTTGGCGGGGCTACCGCCGCATAGGTGAGACGGCTTCCAACGCAACCGGGTTACCGTTGCACCCAGACCGGGGAACTCCAGGCCAGCATTCCGTCTTCCTGCTCCAGCCGCACATAGTACCTGTTCTCCCCGGACGCTGGGGAGGGATCAGTGTAGGTAAAGCGAGCCGCGTTTTTGCCATCGCCTGGAAAGCTATAGATATAGGATTCGTTCCGGATCACATCGATCCGCTTGATGGAACCCGTGCCGATGGCGTTGACCATTAACGAATATTGCCCGCTCAACTTCATCTCTTCGCCCTGCACGTACTCGCGTGAACCAGCCTTCACTTTGAAGTCAAGGACGATATTGTCCATGGCGCCGTAGCTGCGGCGTTTCCTCATGGCGTCGATCAGTACCTCGCGCGAGGAATCCTCGGCCAACAGGCAGGAGTAGGAGATATGCGTCGAGCAGTGGTCGGAGCTGGCCTGTATTCCGAACCGGTAACCCTTGGCCAGCGCGTTCCAAAGATAACCGGAGGGTTGGTATCCGCTGCGATGCAAGTATGGTTTCTCCGCCGTCGCTCCCTTGGGGCCGCCTTCATGTTCATAGACGACGCGGTGGCCCTGATAGATCTCCACCAATGGTTCGAGTTCATTGTTGTGATCCTGCCAGTCTGCGCCCTGATTAGTGGCGATAGTGTGCCGGAATGAGATGCCGTTGTACTGGCGCAAGTATGGGAGCACGGCATCAGAGGATCGTTTGCGGCCTTGCTGATTTTCTGCCGGATCGACGGGCAGAATCGGAACGCCGCGTTTTCCAAACACCATGTTGCGGTGGCCGTTGGGATACAACACGCTGCGCTCGTAGGCGTAGATGGTGGTGAGGCGATTGGGAATCAGAAACAGGTCCGTGGACTTTTGCGATTTCCACCAGTTGTACTGCGTCGCGCCACCCTGATGATCGGTGACGGTGGCGTGATCCATGGAAGCGGCATCGAGCATGTAGCGGTAGAAGTCCCAGAGCGAGCCGTCGCCGACGCCATCACCGGAGAGAGAAGTGTGCCGGTGCAGGTCCCCGCGGTAGATGTGGTAGCGGCGATTGCCGCTGCGCACGGTATAGGCGCGCATGGTCTTGAGGTTGGTTGTCTCGTTGGCATGCGTCGCAAACTCGAGGCTAGGCCGCTGCTGGAAGGGCTTCACGGCGATCTCGCCAGGAGTTGCGGGTACGGCGATGCACGCCACTTGCACGCTTTGCCGCTTCGGGGTGGCAGCGCCAAACTCCCTTTCATCGGTAGCCCAAGCAGCGTAGACTGCGCCGGAGGAGCTTGCCGCGACGGCGGCTCGCAGGTCGTTAGCCCCGCGCGAGGAGGGGAGCACTTGATGGCGATGCCAGCCTGCTCCATCCAGGGTGAACAGCACGTTCTCCCAAACTCCGCGCACGGCCCACACCTCCAGCACGCGGTCGGCGTGGGTGAGCTGCAAGGCCTGCACAACGATGCTTCCATTGGGAAGGGCGACCAGTCTGGGGTTGTGCAGGAATTCGGGTAGGCCAAGCGGGAAAGCCGCGCTCAGAGGCTGCGCCGGCTCCTCCATTTGCGGTCCATTCAGGCGCACGATGCGCAGCGTGCGCGTCTGGTGCAACGGATTGCCGCGGTCCTTGATGAGGTACCCATAATCCTTGCCCCAATTGGCTTCCGCTTCTTCAAAGGCGATCCAAACGCGCTCCTGGGAGTCTGCGGCAATCGCGGCGCGCGCTTCAAATCGGGGCGACTGCGTCACCTGCCGCACGGGGCCCAACGCTCCGCCAGAGTAGGACCTGGCGTAGATGTCATAGTTACCGCCGGCATAGCCGTCCCATGCGATCCACACCGTTCCCTTTGGACTCACCGCGACGTCTGGCTCCCAGTGGTTGGCGGTGGAATCGTCCACTACCACTTCCCCGCCCCATGCGCCTTGTGAAAAAACGCGCATGCGGATGCCGGATTGCAGATTGCGGAACGATTGCCAGACCAGATAGAGATTGCCATCGGGACCGGCAGCCACGCGCTGATGAAGATCGCTGCCAGAGGCGGTGGTAAGACGTTCGATCTCCTGCCAGCCAGCGGAAGTTTTACGGCGCTCATACAGGTCCCAGTTGCCCTCGACTTGCGCTGCCCAGATCAGGTGCAGTGCACCTTGTCCATCGTAGGCGAGGGCGGTGCGGAACACGTCGCGGGTTTCCTCTGTCTCGATAGGCACAGAGGGCTGCCATTGGGAGCCATCAAACTCCCGCACCATAATCCGGTCGCGCTCACCGAGAAACTCCTGCCAGGCGGCCGCGGAGCGCAGGCCGGCTCCGGCGGCCACGCTGGGATAGTCCGCATCACGTTCGCCCGGCGCGCTGAGAACGGCTGGAGTGGGAACCTGCTCCACCTCCACATTGCCATTGTCCAGACGGAGTGGAAGTTGGGAAAGAGAAAACTCATGGGCAGTGTCATTGAGCTTGAGCGAAAAGCGGGCGGAAGCTCCGCCGCCGAGACGAGCATAGACACCGTTGGGAAACACCGCACGCGGCCCCGGCCTGGTGGGAGAAAGATCCACATGTTGCTGGGCCGGCATCCATGCCCTGGTGGCGAAATCGAAACGGTTGGCCTCGATTCGATCCGCTGTGGCGGCCGGTTGCGTGAGGAAATGAAAGCCCGTCAAGGAGAGCAGGCGCGCATCGGTGGAAACGGGTTCAATCAAACCGGTCCAGCGGGCCGGGGCCTGCGCGGTGAGTCCGGCGCGCACCAGCACCGTGGTTGCGGACCAATCGGGGGCGGGATCCTGCGCCTCCAGCGTCGAGCGGTGGATGAGCAGCATGACTGCAATCAGGGCGGCGGAAACCGCAATCAGAGAGGACCTCATGCCCGACTAAGTTAACACGATTCCGAAAGCCGCCTGAAGGCGGCTGCGGTCAGGATTGGATGCCCCACGACTAATCCAATTATTTGTTGGACGCTACACTATTATTACTATGTTATAAAGGACTTGAACTCAAGAACTTGCCGGAGGTGGCGCTATCCTGGGATAGAAGATGAGTGTTCCTGATCCCTCTGCCAGCCAATCTCCAGAAGAGATGCACCGCCTGCTGTGTGCGGCGGCAGTTCAGCACCGGCCGATCTCCGTGCTGTACGATGGCGCACGAAGACTTTTGTGTCCCCATGTGCTGGGCTACAACCAGCCCGGTGAGTGGCGCGTCTTCTGTTATCAGTTCGGGGGAGAAAGCAGGAGCGGCCCGCAGCCGAATGGCGGTGAGGGAATCTGGCGCTGTCTATCGCTGAAAAACCTCTCCAGCGTGGAGTTGTTGGACGGCCCCTGGCAAACCGAACCGCACGCTCGCCAGCGTTGCGTGGAGAACATTGAAGTAGAAGCCCAGGATTATCCTGGCGGCGATCCGCAGAACGGGCAATGAGGTAGTTGCTGAAGCAGGTAGCGTGCCATCGCGATGCGAAGCGTGGGGATCGAGTAAGGGTTATGCCGTTCTGGGCGCACGCGGCGACCCTCGCGGGCGGAAGTTCGGCAGCGGCTCCGGGGCTGATAGTCCAACATGGCCGGCGCGGACGGAGGGGGAAAAACGGTTCCGCTCACTAATCAGGAACCCATAAGCGGCGATACATAATGTGGCATGATGGTGAAATCCGCGCCACCCCCGCCCTTCATAGTGACCCAATCCCAACTCCTGTTTCAGTTCTTCATAGTCGCGTTCAATGATCCAGCGGTGCTTGGCCATCTTTACCAAAGACTTCAGCGAGGTCTTGGCAGACAATGTCGATAGCCAGTATTTCGCTGGTTCTGATTCTTTCCTTGGCCATTCGATCAAGAGCCATTCTTCCGGGTATGGTACAGCCCGCTTTTCATCGCGGTGGGCAGGGCGCACCCGGACAGCGGCAAAACGAGAGCGCAAAGTATGTTGACTGCCTGGGCGCCAACCGATGTCCTTCCAGGCCGAAGAGGGCAAACTGAGGGCCAACTGCTTCACCGAAACAGGCTGATGGCCAGCGTTGCGTTGCAGGCGCTTGGGTGTTGCTCCACGGCCGGGCTTTCGCGGCGGGGCCGGAAGGGGTTGTTGCCCAGGTTTCCAGACTGTGGCGTTCGACTCAATGCCCACTATATATTGCAGTCCAAGTTCGGTGAGGGCAGTGCGGAATTGCGTGCCCTTCCCATAACCCGCATCTGCCAGTACCACTCCCACGGGAACCTGCCGCTCCATCGCTTGCCGAATCTGCCCCAGAGCAATCTCTGGCTTGGTTTGAAACGCAATCTCTTCCGGAACGCCCGCTCGCCGGCAGCGTTCGGCATCCTGGCACCACACTTCCGGCAGGTATAACCGCCACGCGATCGGCAAACTCGAATTCCACGTGCTCACCGACAAACTCACCGCCGCCTGACTGTTATCCGATTTGCCCAGTTGACCGCAGTACTGCCGGGCGACGCCCACCGAATGCTTCCCCTGTTTCGGAAACCCCGTGTCGTCTATGATCCAGGCCATTACCGGACCGTGCTTCTCCATGGATGGGAGCACCTGTTGGCGAACCTGCTCCAACATCTCCTGGTCGTTCCAAGGCGCGTCGGCCACCAAATGATGGAGCGACTGGTGCATGCGACGAACATTGTCGGGCGCCAAGCGCGCCGCCATCGGCTCGACGCTCTTGCGCTCTCCCGGCAGCAACAATCCCGTGCAGTATTTCTTCAGCGGTATGTGCCGATCAACGTGTCCCGCGGCATTCGCCAGGCCGTCCATATATGCCGCGAAGCGCTTCTCCTGTGGGCCTGGCGCGGAGAGGCGTGAACCCATAAAACAATTCTACACCAGATTGTTTATTTATAACATAGTAATACTAGAGATGCTTGTACCAAAAGACAATGAACCAGCCCGGACGAACACCGTGTTGTTAGGCGTGTCCGTCGCCGCGGTTTTTCTGCTGGGCCCGTCGTTCATACTTGGATACTTCTCGGGTTACCGCAAGGCGCTAGAGAACGGCCCACAGGGTCCGTTGGGGGCAGCGCCGGCTCCGTCGCAACTGAGTACGCTACGCTCGTCGCCGGCCGCGCCGGGGAAGCCCAACCAGACAGCGCAGACGATTCCAGCCGGGAGAGTCCGCAGGAAGGAATCCGCGCCGGCGGGGCAAGCCGATCAGCCCGCGGCAGGTCAAGTCTACTTGCAATTGGTCACCGCCGCCAAAAGCCGGTCTGTCGCCATCATCGCTACACTCCGTAACGACGGCTTCCCAGTTGTGGCATCGGACGTTCCAGAAAAGCCAGGCTTGCATCGCGTACTCATTGGCCCACTACATGACGGCGAGGTGGACAAGACGCGAGCCGACTTGAAGAGTAAAGGATTCCCGGGCGATTCCGCCATCAAAAGAACCTTTTAGGAGCTTGCGTATAAAGCGGGCGATCACTCGAGCCAGATTTGCGGGTCCGCCTTCTAGTATCCACGACGCCGGAAACCGCCGCCGGGTGATGCCGCGTCTCCTGGTTCTATTGCCTCGCGGCATTCCTCGCCCAGCGTCTCCGGGCACGGATCGAGTGAAGGCGATGCCCGGCCGTCGAGCCCACGACCGATCAGCTTGCGGTGACATCAGGCGGAGTCAATTCGCCTGCTGCGACAAGTCAATTCGCCGGCGGCCCCCCCTTGTGGCGGCCACGCCGATTCTGTATGATGCCCCCGATGACTCCTGAAAACAACCGCCGTAAGTTCCTGGGGACGGCAGCGGTTACCGCGGCGTTCACCATTGTTCCAAGGCACGTGCTGGGAGGCCCCGGACAGGTCGCTCCCAGTGACAAGATCACGCTCGCCTATATCGGTGTTGGCACGCAGGGGCTGAGGGAGATGCTCAACCTGCTCGCGGCGCCGGAAATCCAGATCACCTCGGTTTGCGACCCGAGCCAGTACGCAGTGGAGTATCGCGACTGGTCCCGGGATGGGCTGCTCAACGGAATCCGGCGGACGCTGGAAAAGCCGGATTGGCGCGCCGGAGCGGAGGGAACAATCCCAGGCGGGCGCGAGGTTGGAAAGGACATCGTCGAAACCTACTACGCGTCCAAACGTTCCAGCGATAAGTTCAAAGGCTGCGCTGCGTATGCGGATTTTCGCGAACTGCTGGATAGAGAGAAGGACCTGAACGCGGTTAAGGTGATGACGCCGGACCATCTGCACGCGGTGATCAGCATAGCCGCTATGAAGAAGGGCAAGCACGTCATTATGCACAAGCCCATCGCAAACCGGTTGCAGGAGGCCAAGCTCGTAATCGACACCGCTCGGGAACGCGGCGTGGCAACCCACTTTATGCCGTGGGATAGCAACGGAGCGATGGAACCAGTGCTGGCGTGGATCAAGGAAGGAGCCATCGGCACGCTGCGCGAAGTGCACAACTGGACAAACCGCCCGATGTGGCCTCAATACGCGACGATTCCCACTGATACGCCGCCAGTACCGAAGGGCTTCGACTGGGACCTTTGGCTCGGCCCGGAAGCCGATCGTCCGTATCATCCCAACTACACCCACATGGTGTTTCGCGGATGGTACGACTTCGGGGGCGGTTCGATGGCGGACATGGGGCACTACAGCCTTTGGACCGTATTCAACGCATTGGAGCTCGGTTCCCCTACGAGCATCGAGCCGATGCTCAGTCACGGCCACATTTTGAAAGACAGCGTCGCCGCGGGGGTCAAGAATGATTTCTCCTTCCCGGCGGCGAGCACGGTCCGGTTCAAGTATCCCGCGCGCGGGCAACGGCCGGCGGTGGATCTCATCTGGTATGAAGGTGGAATCCGGCCGCCAACGCCTCCGGAATTGGAGGAAGACGCCAAGGAGCTTGCGGCTGAGGGGATGATGTTCGTCGGAGACAAGGGGAAGATTCTCGCTGGCTTCCGCGTCGAAAGCCCTCGTCTGATCCCGGAAAGCAGGATGCGCGGGTATGAGGTTGCCCAAGCGCGTGCGCGCCGCGGGCAACGCGAGGCGGGACAACTCTCCGCGGGTCTGCGCCAGTGGATCTCAGCCTGCAAAGGCGGGCAGCAATCCGGCGGAAGCTTCCTGAACGCGTGGCCGATTTCCGAGGCCGTCAATCTCTACGCGGTTGCTTTGCGCGCGGGGCGGAAGCTAACATACGACGCGGCGGCCATGACGATCACCAACGTGCCGGAAGCGAACAAGTACTTGAAGCGAGAATACCGGAAGGGCTGGGATCCTGGATCGGTGTGAGGAGTGTATTCGTGAAAACCATCAACAGAAGAGAATTTACAGGCGCTTGCCTCAGTGCGGGGCTTTGCGCGGAAGCACTGCGGGCCAGCCCGCTCGGTTTGCCGATCGGGTGCCAGACGTATCCGGTGAGGGATGCCCTGGGAAAGGACTTTGAAGGCACGTTGCGGCAGCTTGCGGGCATCGGCTACAAGACGATCGAGATGTGTTCTCCGCCCGGATATGAACGGTCGGGCTACGGAGCGCTGGTGGGAATGAAGGCTTCGCAAATGCGCAAGACGATCGAGTCCGCGGGCCTCAGTTGCGTGAGCTGCCACTATCAGTTCCGCGAACTGAAGGAGAATCTGCCGGAACGAATGGACTTCGCGCACGAGCTCGGCATGAAGCAGATGATTCTCGCATCGTTTGGTCTGCGCCCGGAGGCAACGCTGGCGGACTGGACGCGTGCCGCCGATGAGCTGAATAAGGCAGGCGAGCAGGCGCGGAAGGCCGGCATCCAGATCGGATTCCACAATCACAACGGCGAATTCAAGGAAATCGACGGGGTGCTGATCTACGATCAACTGCTGAAGACGCTCGATCCGAAACTGGTCAAAATGCAGTTCCAGGTCTCCGTGATCAGCATTGGTTTTGAGGCGGCAGCCTATCTCTCCAAGTACCCGGGACGGTTCGCTTCCCTTCATCTGCAGGACTGGTCGCCGCCGGATAAAAAAACGGTCGCAGTGGGAAAGGGTGTGGTCGACTGGAAGAAGCTGTTCACCGCGGCGAAGATCGGCGGAGTGAAGAATTACTTCGTTGAATTGAACCTGAACGAGATGCGGGAGAGTTATCCTTATCTGCGCGACTTAAAGGGCGTGTAAAGGAGAGAGAACCCATGAAAATGCGAATCGGATACCCGGCAGTGAGTCTTCTCGTTGCCTGCGGCGTGGGCGTGGTAATCGGGACGGTAATGCAGCGGCAGCCACCGCGGATCGCGCTCGCAAACACACTCGCGGCCCCGCAGGCGCCTCCGAACGATGGCAAGTTGAACATCATTATTTTTGGCGCGCACCCGGACGATGCGGAATATCGCGGAGCCGGGGTGGCGATGAAGTGGGCGAGGCAGGGGCACCATGTCAAACTGGTTTCGGCGACCAACGGCGACATTGGTCACTGGCAGTCGGCGGGAGGACCGCTCGCTCAGCGGCGGCAAAAGGAAGTGGTGGAAGTCGCGCGAAGATTGGGCGTGTCGGTGGAAGTGGTGGACATTCACGATGGTGAGATCGTACCCACATTGGAAAACAGGCGGATCATCACGCGCCTGATCCGGCAATGGAATGCCGATGTCGTGATTGCGAACCGGCCCAACGACTATCATCCGGATCACCGCTACACGTCCATCCTGGTGCAGGATTCGGCCTTCATGGTCACCGTGCCGTTCTTTGCTCCGGACGTCCCGGCTCTCAAGAAGAACCCGGTTTTCCTGTACACTTCGGACCGCTTCCAGCGGCCGAACCCCTTTCGTGCGGATCTTGCCGTGGCCATCGACGATGTGATGGAGCCGACGCTGGACGCTCTGCTTGCAATGGAATCGCAGATCCACGAAGGAGGCGCGGGCGGCGATGCCAGCCTGTACCCCGCCGACGAATCCAAGCGCCAGGCGCGCCGCGACCAGGTGCGCAGGAATCTAGGCAGCCGCTACGCCGGTTATGCGAACCGTTACCGCGACGCGCTGGTCAAGTTCTACGGGAAGGAACGGGCGCAAAAAGTCCGCTACGCGCAGGCCTTCGAAGTGTGCGAATACGGCCGCCAACCATCGGATGACGAATTGAGAAAGCTCTTCCCGTTTTAATCCCAACGCTCCGGGCGGATAGCAACGCCTTTGTCCGTCTTCGTGTCAGAGCGCCCTTACAGTTTTGTAGATGGAGGAGGTGTAGCGGTAGCTTCGGGCAGCGACGGAAGGGAATCTCACGGTGTGCTGCGTTGGAGGATGGCTTTCGCGCCGGTTCCACGGGGAGTCTCTTTTCAGGCGGATTACTTCCCCGCAGCGGCCTGAATGGTCGACAGTCGGGGCGTTGCCGCGCGGCGGCTCCAACAGGTTTCCCACGCGATGGACGCCAGAGCCGGCACTGGATCATGATGCGCAAGACGACGGACAAACGCCGTGGCGGACAGCGGCCATTGCGGCCAGCACGGTGCGCACAAGCGATCATAGCCCCCAGGCTGTTTTTGATCAGTCAGGGTAGTCGGCGTGCCAGCGCAGGTCTACGGTAAGTCGCCTCGCAAAAGGAGTTCCTGGCGCAGATCCAGACGGCGCGCGTCATTCATGGCGAGCGCGTTAACGGTTGCGCGTCCAATCGGCGTTGTTCCCTCAATCCGCACCTCGCGTACGCGAAAGTGATCATGCCACTGATCCCGTCGAGGATGGAAAAGCGCGACAACTTGATTGGTGAGCGGGTCAATACCTGTGAGGTTCGGCCCCTTTCGCAGGTTGCAACGATGGCAAGCTAGAGCGAGGTTGGCGGGTTCTTCGGAGCCGCCGTGCTGTTTGGCAACGATGTGTTCAACGTGGTGAGTGAAGTGAGTGTGCTCTTGCCGGAGCAGACAGTACTCGCAGCGAGATCCGGCCCGCCGCCGGACCAGATCTCGCGTCTCGGAGTTTGTCACGGATTGACGTTCGAGGTCAGCCTGCGCTGAGCCTTAAGCTTGAGGATCGCAATGAAGTCGGCCGCGTTGATCAGCGCCTCGTAGTCTGTCCGCTCGTCCTCTGTTAGCACACCTTCGTTGGCTCGCTCAGCAAGCGCACTCACCCGCTGCTCAACCGCGGGAGCGACACCGAACTCGATCACCCGCTGAGCTGACCCCGCATCCAGACACTGGGTAAAGGGATCCAGCAGTTGGTCTAGCAGGGCTGTATCGTTCATACGAAAACAATAGCACGGGGTTCACCCGGGAGGCATCTGCGGGAACCATGGCGCTGGTCAACAAATACTCCGGCGTTTATGCGGCTGTATCTGCAAGCCTTCCACGCCACCTGCTTAGACTGGCGTGGCAGCTAATGTTGCTTGGTTGCGTCCGGTAGCAGGCCGGTCAGGGCATCCACGACTTCTGAGAGTGCAGTTCTTGTCTTGATACTGTATCTAAGTTTGGATACACTTCGAAGTGTGACGTTCGGCGAGTTGGAGCGGCTGCTCCAGAGGGCTGGATGTCAGTTTAGACCGAAGTTCTTGGGCCGTATTTGAGCAAGTCTTGGCAGAGCAATGGCTTAGCGAAATTTGAAGATGGCGTTGCTGCCTACGGGGGCGGATTAGTAATCGAGCCGAAGGGTGACACCGAGCAGGTCGAAGGCTCGC
>JAENWC010000039.1 GCA_016650235.1 Terriglobia bacterium | reverse complement strand
TCCGTATTCCAATTCGGCCAAGGCTCGGTGACGCTGAGCACTGCTCACCGCTTCAGCGGATACCGGTCCGTGGAGCTTCGTGATATCCCCGGAGACCGTTCTTTTCCCGAGCTCCAGGGCTACTTCCCGCTTCGCTCAAAAGGGAAGTTGTACCTGCACTTCGCGATGATGACGACGGACGCGAGCGAAGAACTGAACATCGCGCTGGCTGGACCTCAATGGTTCAACCTCCGGAAAGATGGAATCGCATTCTGGCTTAAGACGGCAAACGGGTATCTCACCGCAATCTCGGACAGCATGCCGAAGAAGTTGTGCGCCATCCATGCATTCGTTTGGTATGTCGTCGATGTTACTTATGACATCGACGCGGGCGCCTATGATTTGACCATCCGCCAGGAAGGTCTCGAAACCCCGCTCGCCGGCGTGCGCGGCCAGCCCAATGCGCCCAGCCAACCGGGGTCGCGAGTCGACAAGTTCTCGTTCATAGGAGACCACGACACGGACGCATCGAAGGTCGTCTACTATGTCGATGACGTGCTGGTTGGCGTGGACGAGGCGATTGTCCACCAGCCGTTCGTGGCTCCCGGACGCCGCAAGCTCTTTGTCGACTACTGGAACTCCGCGCAGCGGAAGCGCACGGCCCATCCAGCACCGTTACCCATCATGAGCCTGGCTGACCTGGGGATCGGTTCGGCCGAAACCGCGGCACTGCGGCAAGACGGAGCGGGCGAACTGCTTGGACAGGTTCTATCGGGAAAACTGGCGAAGGTGCCCGATGGCGCGGCGGATCGCAGCCGGACTATCCTGGAGTCGGTGATCGCATGGCGCAAAGGCGCCATGGCGCTGGAGGCCGGCGACGCCGAGTATGCGCTGGCCCAGTTTGATCGCGCCTCGCGGCTCTCCCCCTCATCGCCCTTGTTTGAGATGGATGCAGTGATGGCGCTGGCCCATCTGGCACGTTGGGACGAAGTCGACCGGCGGCTCGCCGGAATCCTGCCTCAATGGCGCGACGATCCGCGGCTTCCGGCGACGCTGGCGATGATCGGTTTGGCGCGCGGCGACTGGAACGCCGTGGAGCGTCAGCTCCGGCAAGACGCAGAGTCGAGCGGGCTCATGGCCGAGCAATATTTTCTGGTCCTGCTGTGGAAAGGCGATTCAGCCAGAGCCGAAGGATTTGCCGAAAGCATGCTCGCGCGCGGGTCCAATTCCGAACGGAGCCTGTGGCGCGAGCGTCTCGGAGACGCCGCATTCCTGACCGGTGATATACAACGGGCGCGTGATTTCTACGAAGCGAGCCTCGCGGAACATTCTCGGCCCAGTTCGGTCTGGTTGAAGTTGTCGGACGTCTACTGCAAGCTTGGCGATATGGAAAAAGAGCGCGCTTTCCGGGAACGCGTCTACGGCGGCTTGCGGGGGCGATAGCAGCCGGCAGGTAGAGGGCCCGGACATGAACAACAAAGGCGCTTGCATTCACACTGGCAAGTGAGTGTGTCGGGCCATCGATTCCCGCGGCGCGCCACCATCGACTTCCTGTTGTCAGCCTTGCGCGATGCGGCGGCGGCCAAACGGCTGTTTCGCAGGGCGCTGAGCAATTCCTCCCATCCGCAGCCTCGGGTCATCAATACCGATCTGGCGCCGACCCGTACAGTATTTGAACAACATTCTTCGAGCAAGACCACCGAGCGATCAAACGCCGCGTGAACGCCAAGCAGGGGTTCCGAGAATTCCAGGCGGCGCAGCGAACGATTCAGGGTTACGAGGCGATGAATATGATACGAAAGGGGCAGGTTCGGTGGGTGAGCGGAACGGATGTCCTCCGTCAGATCCGATTCAGGAAGCTCTTCGATCTGGCTATCGGAGATCGCGGTACGAGCATATCCTTCGCCCCACTTCTGTCAGCCATTCAAAGTTGCAACACATCGGGACGAAGCGGCGGACCGGTCAAATCAAGTAAAATGGCCGCTTCGTGATCATAGGAGTCCCCAAAGAGAGTTTCCCGGGCGAGCGGAGGGTCGCGCTGGTCCCGATGGTGATCCCGCTACTGGCCAAAGCCGGCCTTGAGGTGGCCATCGAGACCAACGCCGGCGCCGCCGCCGGTTATCTCGACTCTTCCTATCTCGATAAAGGCGCCAGAATCCTCCCCGACCGCGCCGCCGTCTTTTCCGTGTCCGATGTTATTGTTCAACTGCTCTGTTGCGGCTCCAACGACGTCCACGGTAAAGACGACCTCCCCTTGCTTCGACGCGGGCAGTTGCTGTGCGGCTTCCTCCGCCCGCTGGGTTCGCTCGACATGCTGCAACAGACCGCCGCAACCGGCGTCACCTCTTTCGCCGTGGAGCTCATGCCGAGAATCACTCGCGCACAAAGCATGGACGTGCTTTCCTCCATGGGCACTATCTGCGGCTACAAGGCCGTCTTGATCGCCGCTGACCTCCTGCCCCGGCTCTTCCCCATGATGACCACCGCCGCCGGAACCATCACCCCCGCGCGCGTGCTGGTGCTGGGCGTCGGTGTGGCCGGGCTCCAAGCCATCGCCACAGCGCGCCGGCTCGGGGCCGTGGCCTCCGCCTACGATCTTCGCCCCGCCGTCAAGGAACAGGTGGAAAGCCTTGGCGGCCGCTTTGTCGAACTCCCCATTGAAGCCGCCGACGCCGAGGACGCGCGCGGATATGCCCGCGCCCAGGACGCCAATTTCTACAGCCGCCAGCGCGAGTTGCTTGGCCGTGTCGTAGCTGAGAACGACGTCGTCATCACCGCCGCCGTCATCCCCGGCAAGCAACCGCCCGTGCTGGTTACCGCAGACATGGTCCGCGCCATGGCACCAGGCTCGGTCATCGTGGACCTGGCCGGCGAGCGCGGCGGCAACTGCGAGCTCACCCGCTCCGGCGAAGTCATTGTCGAGCACGGCGTCACCATCGTCGGGACCATCAATCTCGCCAGCAGCGTTCCCTACCACGCCAGCCAGATGTACGCGCGCAACATGAGCGCGTTCCTGCTGCACCTGTTCAAGGACGGGACGGCTCGGCTCGACGCCGACGATGAAATCATCCGCGAGACCATGCTTACCCGCGACGGCGCAATCGTCAACCGGCGCATCCGTGAATTCCACGCATTGGAGTAATTCATGTCCGATCTCATCAGTAATCTCTACATCTTTGTTTTGGCCGGTTTCCTCGGCTTTGAAGTCATCCGCCGCGTCTCGCCCCTGCTCCACACCCCGCTGATGTCGCTCACCAACGCGATGGCCGCCATCGCCGTCGTGGGAGCCATCCTCCTGGCCGGCGAGAGGAAAAGCGATCTCGCCACGGTGCTCGGAACCATCGCCGTCGTCGCCGCCACCTCCAACATCGTCGGCGGCTTCCTCATCACCCAGCGCATGCTCAAAATGTTCAAGACCAGCCGCGGTCCCAAGCGATAACCATGCCCATCGAAGCCGGCATCGTTATCCAAATCGTCTACCTCGTGGCCGCGGTGCTGTTTGTGCTCGCCTTGAAATGGATGAGCTCGCCAGGCACCGCCACGCGCGGCGTCTACGCCGGCGAGATCGGGATGCTGCTGGCCATCATCGGCACACTGCTCCACCACGGCATCGTCGATTACAAGTGGGTGGCCATCGGACTGTTGCTCGGCACCCTCATCGGAGTTCCCCTTGGCCGCGTCCAGATGACCGCCGTCCCGCAGCGCACCGCGCTCAGCCACGCTTTTGGAGCCCTCTGCGTAACCCTCGTTGGGGCCGCCGAATTCTTTCTCAACACTCCCCATGTCGCGAAACCCTTGATGGGGATCCTTGCGCTGGAGGTGATCCTGGGCTCGCTCACCTTCACCGGGAGCCTGATGGCCGCCGGAAAACTCCAGGAGATCCTGCCGCAGCGCCCCATCAGTTACAAGGGCCAGAACCTGGTCAACCTCGGCACGCTCGCCATCGCCATCGCCATCGGTATTTATCTCATCTATCACCCCGGTCAGCCCGTACTTTTTCTGGTGATGATCGCCCTCGGCCTGATCTTCGGCGTCGCCATGATCATCCCGATCGGCGGCGCCGACATGCCCACTGTCATCTCCCTGCTCAACTCCTACGCCGGGCTTTCGGCCGCCGCCATGGGATTCGTGCTCGACAGCAAACTGCTCATCATCGCCGGTGCCCTTGATGGTTCCTCCGGCTTCATCCTCTCCGTCATCATGTCCAAGGCCATGAACCGTTCCTTCACCAACGTTCTATTTGGGGCCTTCGGACAAGTGCAGGCCGCCGCTGCCGGGACCACGGAGGAAAGACCGGTACGTTCGGCCACCCCCGAAGAGGCCGCCTCGATCCTGGCCGCCGCCAACAAGGTAGTGATCGTTCCAGGGTACGGCATGGCGGTAGCCCAGGCCCAGCACAAGATCCGCGAGCTGTTCGATACGCTGACCAAGCGCGGCGTCGAGGTCAGCTTCGGCATTCACCCCGTCGCCGGCCGCATGCCCGGCCACATGAACGTCCTGCTGGCCGAAGCCGACATCCCCTACGACAAGCTGCTCGACATGGACGAGGTCAACGGCGAATTCTCCCAAACCGACGTCGCCCTCATCATAGGAGCCAACGACGTCACCAACCCCGCCGCCCGCACCGACGCCGCCAGCCCCATCTACGGCATGCCGATTCTCGACGTGGACAAGGCCCGCACTGTCATGGTGATCAAACGCGGCATGAGCCCGGGCTTCGCAGGCATCGACAACCCGCTCTACTACCTCAACAAGACGCTCATGCTGTTCGGCGACGCAAAGGCCTTCACCGGCGAGGTGGTCCGCGAACTGACGGGCGGGGGTGGCCACGGCCGGTAGCGGTTACCCGCGCAGTCATTTCGAATCTCGTGGATCGCTTGAGGGAAGAGAGGCCGGGCTACAGAAAGGGACATCTGTGGGGCGAGTTGCTCACCGCGCTGCACTCGAATGGCGTGCGTACCATCCTGATCGAGCGGCTGGACCGGCTGGCGCGCGACCTGATGATACAGAAACAATCATCGCCGATCTGAGGCCGAATGGCTTCGAGCTGATTAGCGTGGCGGAACCTGATCTGATGGCGACGGACCCCACGCGCATCCTGATGCGTCAATTGATGGGAGCAGTGGCGCAGTCGGATAAGAGCCGGATTGTTCTCAAGCTTCGCGGCGCGCGCTTGCGCAAGAAAGCCCACGAGGGCCGATGCGAAGGGCGCAAGCCCTACGGCTACTATCAGGGTGAGGAAGGCGCGCTAGCACGCATGAAGGAACTCCGAGCCCAGGGCATCGGCTTCGACCGCATCATGGCGTGGTCATCAATCGGATTCTGACAGGTAAGGGCCGGTCCTAAAAGAGGGAGGTAAAACATGGCAATCTACGCACGCGGGCGTATCTGTATGAACGTTGCGTCTTGCAACCGAATCGACCCCCGTGAGCACTGCGTATGCAGGAGCTGGTGACGGCTTGGAAGCTACTGAGGAGGTGGCAAGGCAGACGATGAGCCATATCATTTGCGTCAGTAGCCATGACAATAACTAGCGAGGTGATGATGACTGAATACTTGATCTCAAAGACTCGAATCTTGCTCCTCGCGGTGATTTCATCCATCGCCTTCGGACAGTCCGCGGAAGACTCGTGGGGCAATCTCAACCGATTGCACGTAGGACAGAAGATCGAAGTTGTCGATATGAAGATGAAGTCCGTTACGGGCAGCTTCGTCGCCGTCTCCGAAGAAGCGATTACCCTATTGGCGGGTGTCACTCGGATATCGATTCCTCAGCCGAACGTCCTCAGCGTGAAGAATCGGGAAGCCTCGCATCGGAAGCGAAATATGCTGCTGGGACTTGCGATTGGCGCGGCCGGCGGTCTCGCAAGCGGTGCCATAAGAGGCGCGATGAACCGCGATGCGGGGGAAACGGGAGTGTTCATCATGGCCCTGACACCAATCGGCGCGGGCATCGGAGCTGCTGCGGGTGCTGTGCTGCCTGCTAGTCAGGTGACGGTTTACCGGGCCAAGGCTCGTCGGGGACCTTAACGGTTGCCAAGGGGCACCGGCACTTTCAGGAGGTCCCTTCATGGGCAGACAAATGATATTCGTCACAGTAGCTTCGCTCGTGCTTCTCACGTCCGCCAGTTTTGCTCAATCCGCACAAGACAACAAGCCGAACCAACTCACGGCAGAGGAGAAAGCTGCCGGTTGGAAACTTCTTTTCGATGGCAAAACTTGA
Organism: Terriglobia bacterium; assembly: GCA_016650235.1. Taxonomy (GTDB): domain Bacteria; phylum Acidobacteriota; class Terriglobia; order Bryobacterales; family Bryobacteraceae; genus VFZE01. The sequence goes on along the minus strand of JAENWC010000039.1, from coordinate 31,539 downwards.
GTGCTCGCCGGGAGACCGGCGATGCAGAACTGCTCAAAGTCGGGGAACCCTGTAAAATGGCGATCCCGAGCCAAGCCCGGCCCGAAACGGCCGGGAAGGTGTAGAGACTAGACGGGCAGAACCTGACACCCGGAGCCAAATCCGGGCACGGTGAAGGGATAGTCCAGACCCCAAACCCTGGCAAGACAGCAGGGGCGGCGAAAGCCGTAGAGGGCAAGAAAATCCGTTGGACCGCAAGGTCCGTGAGGGTTCAAGTCCCTCCGCCCGCACCAACTTCGATTGGCCCTCGCTTTCGAAGCCGAAAAGACTGCGGGTCACCATGATCCCGCTTCGGCGTAGGGGATGGCACCATCCCGTGCAGGGCCAAACCCTTTGAACTCGGCGGGTAATCTGGTGTCCCGCTTGTTTCCCGGTGCCCGTAAGAATGGCGTGCTGGCCCATCCTTAACCGCACCCCCTAGTAATCGGAAGAAAAACAATATTTGCCAATTCGTCGCGGCCGCGCAGGTGGCCGCACCTCCGGATTGTGGGCGAGCCTGGAATCACTGTTAAACCACTGCCGTGGGAGTGCCGTAAAGGCGAATAAAGCTTACGTGGCAGTCAGTCTTCGTTTTCCGCTTCGCGCTCTCCGATCCTCGAACGCGGCCTCGTGCCGGTAACCAGCTCAGCCTTGATGAGTGACCGCGGGGTTCCCGACGCCGTTTCCGGCCCGAGCCACGGTCATGACTATTCAACAGCGCCGTAGGCCAGGTTAAGGCGATGTTGGAAGAACAGGATCTCAAGGCTGACGTCCTGTTCCGTGCGGGCTGTCAACGGTTGATGGGGGCTGGTTTGTTATTCCGCTGGTCCCAGACCTGTGTTTGCCGGACCGTTGAGAACTTTTCCATAGGGGTCGAAACGAGATCCGTGACAGGGGCAATCCCAGGTTTTTTCCGCGGAGTTCCAGTCCACAATGCAGCCGAGATGAGGGCATATGGCGGAGCACTTGTGCAACTCGCCATGGCTATCCCGGTAGACGGCCACTTTCTTGAGGCCGTGCCTGATCAGCGCTCCCGTCCCCGCCGCAATTTCCCGGACCCGGTCCACGTCTCCGGCAGTCGCATAGTCGCCATACTGCGCTGCGACATTGAGGTTCTCTTTGGCGAATTCCGGCGCTGCTTTAAGAGAAATGCGCGAGGGATCGTAGAGAGTCTCCCATTCATTCCCCCGTCCCTGGATTAGGTCGGTGAGAAGAATACCCGCAATCGTGCCGTGCGTCAATCCGTTTCCGGAATCCCCGGTGACCACGTAGATGTTCTTGTCTCCCGGATTGCGTCCAATAAAAGCGAGGCTGTCGATGGGCTCCATGATCTGCCCCGACCAGTGAAATTCCACTTCTTCCGCTACTGGAAAGCGTTCTCGAGTCCAGGCTTCCAGCCGGTCAAACCTCTCGTCGGCGTCATCGGCCTGGCCGGTCTTGTGGTCCTCGCCTCCAACGATCAGCACTTCATGGTCCCCGACATCTTGCAGACGAACGTAGTGATACGGGTCCGTCGTGTCCCAGTAGAGAGCCTTTGTCACCGAGCCTTTCGGAACTTTCATGGCTATCACGTAGGTGCGATAGGCGGCTTGCTTGGTGTGGATGGCGACCCAGTCGTTGACGGGCGTATTTGTCGCCACCACAATCGCCCCGGCTGAAACAACCGGGCCGCCCTTATTCGTCGTGACCTGTCCGGGAGCCCCGTCCTTGAAGGTTTCCGCATGAGTCTGGTTGAAGATTCGTCCGCCTTTCTTTTCGATGGCCTGCGCCAGCGCATCGAGATACTTCAGCGGATGAAACTGTGCCTGTCGGGGAAACCGCAGGCAGCTTCCCGTATCGAAGCTCTCCAGCGGCGCGCGCGAGACGCGCTCCACCTCCGTCAATCCAGCACGATGCGCCGCTTCCAGCTCTTTATCGAGCACATCGGTCGATTCACCGGGAGGCACAAACAGGTAACCATCCAGCCGATCAAACTCACACTCGATTTTCTCCCTCGCGACGATGGCTTCGATGCGATCGATTGCTGCCGAGTGACTCCCCGCGGCAAGCCGCGCGGCTTTCTCTCCGTGCATGCTTTCGATCTCGAAATAGCGATCGTCGAGCGCGTTGACCAGGTGCGCCGTGGTTCTTGATGTTTCCCCGCCCGCGATCGCTCCATCGTCCAGGACGACGACGGAGCTACCCTCGTCCGCGAGCAGATAAGCGGTCGTGAGGCCGGCGATGCCCGCGCCGACGACGCATACATCCGCGGTAATGTCCTTGGCCAGCGCGGGCCGGGACGGCACGTCTGCCTTTCCCATCCACACCGAAGCCGTCGCGCCGGAACCCCTCTTCATATGGTTTTCCTCTCGATTCATATTATTCGCTTTCGAAAGACCGGAAGCATAGAAAGCCTGGCGCGCGGCAACCGGCGTCTCGCATTACAGCGTTTTGAGAAATTCAACGAGATCGGTTTTCTCTTCGCTCGTAAGCCACAGCGGCAACACCGTGTTGTAGTGATTGACGACGGCCGGCAGGTCGCTCGCGCTGCCGTCGTGGAAGTACGGCGGATGCTGCCACAGGCCCCGCAACGGCGTTGTCCGGTACATTCGCGTGGCGCTCCGGGTGGCATAGTGCGGATCGACGCCGGTTTCGGCGGCAGTGTGCAGGAACGGCACGTTCGGATTGGGTCCGCTGAGCACGTCGGTGTACGTTGGCGGAATATGGCAGGTCGAGCATCGAGCCACGCCCATAAATAGCGCCTCACCACGCGCGGCGGATGTTGCATCGAAACTTCCGGCCGGCGGCGGCGGCTTCGGCAGACTGAGCTGGTAAGCCAGCAGGGCCGGGAGCTTGGACGCGACCAGATCCGGTCTCTGAATAATTCTCAGGCCGATCCGCTGGTCGATGAAATCGCCGTGCCCGCCCATCTCCGTCACACCCACGTAGTTGTTCCAGTAGGAAAGCGGGCCGTCACCGGTGAAGGTCTCAAATCCGACGCCCTGCAGGCCGTATGCCGGTGGAATGACGACCGGCAGCGTGGGGCTGTTGAGCGGGATGAAGCGCTTGCCGTCGAAGGCGTGGAGGCGCGGATCAAATTTGCCACGCCCCCAGCTCAGGTAGGGCGATTTATCGGCGATCGCGGGCGAGAGCGCGATAATGGCGCCCACGTTCAGGTCGAGATTGGGCCAACCGTCGAGACGTCTTCCGATGCCCGCGCGGTTACCGAGTTATCGACCGTAGAATGACAGAGCGCGCAGGTGATGCCGATGGTCGCGAGGTTATCGTTTGCGCCGACGACTTTACCAATGACGCCGACAACCGCGTTGAGCTTGAGCAACTGGAGGGTTACTGCAGGGTCATTCAGATTCACCTGCCCGGCCATGATGGCGTTGATCACTGCCGGCGGCAGCGCGTCAGCGTCAACTTTCAAGCCGACCGAGAGAGCGGTTGCCGGGCTGACATTCTTGATGGCATGCTGCATTTGCAGTGTATCGGTCCACAACTGCTCGTCCCCAAAGGTATCGAATCGGAAGACCGATCTCCCATCGGGACCCCCGGTCTGAGGAATCGCCAGCGCGAAGGTCAGCATGTATATGGCTACGGCCGAAGCAGTCAACAGGCGTAACATCGGCTGTTTCCGTTTCAATCGTTAAAGATTTGCGGCGAGCCCCGATACGAGCGCCATTCAGCAATTATTCTTCAGCAATTCACTGGCTCTTTGGTTGCGGGGTCCCTAAAGCCTATAGTTCTCAACCATACTACTCGTACCGTGGAGATTAGTACGCATAGTATGCAACGTCCGGCGATGAAAGTGACCATGGGGCGTCATAGGTCCTCCGCCCTGATAGAGTCGCGAGCAATCAATCCGTCACACCGCAAACGGATATAAAATACGCTGCAGGATCACACCGATTGGAAATTGCTGTTACCTTTGTCGCCGTCGCGACTCTCTGTTCTTCATAAGCACACTTGTCATGGCGTTCATACCACCACAATTCGGCGGCATGGAAAGGTATTCAGACGAGCAGATCGTGAAGCTTGTCCTCGCCGGCCAGGCGGAGCTGTATGAGCTGCTTATGCGCCGGTACAACCAACGCCTGTTTCGCGCGACGAGAGCGATTCTAAAAAACGAAGCGGAAGCGGAAGATGTCATGCAGGACGCCTACGTACGCGCGTATGCAAACCTGTCCGGATTTCGTGGCGAGTCTTCTTTCGCGACGTGGCTCACGCGCATCGCGGTGCATGAAGCGCTCGCCCGGGCGAAGCGCCGCGGGTTGGTCGAGTCCATCGAAGAGAGGGATGAAATATCGGCTTCGCCTCAAATTTCCAACCCTGAGCGGGTGACAGCCGAACGAGAACTCAAGGCCGCACTGGAACCACTGGTCGATGCTCTGCCGCTCTCGTACCGCTCCGTGTTCGTGCTGCGGTACGTAGAAGGATTGTCGGTGAAGGAAACGGCCCAATGCCTGGAGATCAGCGAAGAAGCAACAAAAATGCGAGCGCTCCGCGCACGGGCACTGCTCAGACGGTATCTCAAGGACCGATTGGGCATCGTAAGTGGCGATGTATTTCCCTTACTTCTACCGCTATGCGACAGGGTGGTCGCCGGTACATTTCGTCGATTGGATGCTGCTCGCCAAACAGGCACGAAACATTCCTCCAGAGGCCGGAATTAAAGTGCGATTACCTCCGGGCGTGCTGGCTGCGGCTGTGATCTTATTCTGGTTTCGGTGTTTGAGCCGAACGATCCCGCACGTCGCCGGTTCCCGCTTGCCCGGCACAATTTGCGCAGCAATAGAAAGTATCAGCCGCTTCGATTCCGTGACCGATAACTTTATAACCGCAATGGGCGCAGCTCGGAGCGAGCGCGTGAATCGCACATTCAAAACTGTCGAACACATGCGTGCGGCCCGCCCATCCGCACCTCGAAGCTCTTGTCGTACTCATTTCCGCATACTGCACACTTTCCCATCTCACTTCCCTCCTCCAATCGTACAAGGAAGCCTCGTCGAGAATACGCGTGACGTTTTTCCGGATGAGGTCTACTGATATTTATTGTCGCGCCAAGCGCTATGATCGCAATTCTGATGCAAGCGAAACGACCGCCGGTAAAAGAACCGCCCGTAAAACGGCCTCCAGAGAAAGATCCGCCTCCCAGGGAACCGCCCCGAAGAGAACCGCCGAACCCGGAACCGCCCGTCGAAGAGCCGCCTCGACAGCCGCCCGCCGAAGAGCCCCCGCCCGGAGAACCCCCCATCCAGGAGCCGCAGACATAATGCCAGAATCACTTATCCGTCGATCTTATTCCCGCCCTGATGTGATGCCGAAGACCGAAGCAGCCGCCTGAAGCCGGGTTACTTAGTGTCGTCCCGCGGCCATAGAGGGGATTAGCGAATTCGCTAATCTTAGCGAACCGTTGCAGCCGCTTCTTTCCCGCCATCTTCGACAGCCCGCGCGAACGCCGCCCAATCGTTGGCCATGGCCTTTGACAGCTCCACGTGTGTACAATTGAGAGTGCGATGAAGACTGGGAGAGGGCCGAAACTTACACAATAAGATCCTTTTCACCGCAAGGGGAGTGCGGGTTCAAGTCCCGCCCTGGGCACCATATTTTCAATACGTTACTCCTCATTTGCCATTCACTCATTTGGGCGTCATGGGGCTCTGTCTTCGGGCCAGTCGCACCGGCACGGAGGGTCCAGGTTGAACCTCGGTTGAGTTGTGCCGGACAAAGTCAGTAGGATGGTGTCTGGTCATCGAGGGAGGTCCGTTGCGTCTTTGGTCGATTCATCCATCATTGCTCGACCGGGCAGGGTTGGTGGCTCTCTGGCGAGAGTCGCTGCTCGCCCAACACGTGCTTTGCGGGCGCACCAAGGGCTACCGCTTCCACCCACAGCTCGAGCGGTTCCGCCAAGCGCAGCATCCAGTTGCCGCGATTTCGACCTATCTTTGGGGTGTTCACCAGGAAGCTGATCAAAGAGGATACAGTTTTGACGCATCAAAAATCGCAGGCAAGCCTGACAGGATCTTTATGAAGGTCACTCGGGGGCAACTGTTGTATGAACTCGAACACCTCAAGCGGAAACTCCGGCAGCGTGACCCGGCGCGGCTTCACATGCTCCCTGTCCAACGACGAATTCTTGCGCACCCCATGTTCACAATCGTCCCTGGCCGGATAGAGCCATGGGAGCGCCCGAAGTCCTGACCACCTCACTTCGCATCCGAGCACAGGACCGGTGGTTTTGAGACGTCAAGTGGAGCGTCCGGCTTGTGGACCGTTGCCGCGCATATGCTGGACCGTGACCGCGTGTCCCCAGGAAATTTCGTCCATTGCGACGCCCAGGGCGGCAGCTAAGCGTTGGCGCTGCGAGGGACTGGGGATGTAGTTCCCGCCTACGATGGCCTCTACCAGTTTCCTGTCCAATCCCGAGACTTTGACGAGTTGGGCAACGCCGATCCCAGTCTCTTCCATGCACCGCGCTATAGGCTTCATGACGTTCCTTTATTCTACTCGTACCGCAGCGCCACCACCGGATCGAGCCGCGCCGCCTTCCCCGCCGGCCAGATCCCGAAAAAGATCTCAACCCCCACCGACACCGCCACTCCCAGCACCGCTGCCCACAACGGCATCGCCGTCGGCAGCGACGGAAAGATCAACCGCGCCGCCAGCGATACGCTCCATCCGAATATCATTCCCACAATCCCGCCCAGCGCCGTCAACACCACCGCTTCGGTGAGAAACTGCACAACAATGTCCTGCCGCCGCGCCCCCAGCGCCTTGCGTATGCCGATCTCGTGCGTCCGCTCGGTCACCGACACCAGCATGATGTTCATGACCCCGATCCCGCCCACCAGCAGTCCAATCGAGCTCAGCACCACCATCACGATCGCCACCGTCGAGGTCACTTCTCGGAAATCCTCAATCATCTGCTCGGCTGTGGAAAGACTGAAACTGTCCGGCTTGTCGTGCGGCACGCGGCGTTCGATGCGCAATACGGTTCTCACCTCATCCATCGCTGCCGCCAGCCGGCCTTCCCGGGCCACTACCACCAGCATGTGTTCCACTGCATTCGGAAACATCTTCCGCATCGTGAAATAGGGCAGCAACACGCGGTTATCGTTGTCGCCTGGTAACTGGTTCGGCGGACGATGCATCACCCCGATCACCTCAAACTGATGCCCATCCACTTCCACCATTTTTCCCACCGGATCCAAACTGGAAAAGAGCGCCTTATGCGCGTCTTCCCCAAGCACAACCACCGGTAAACGATGGTGATTGTCCGCATCGCTGAAGAACCGCCCGTGCTTGATCTCCGCGTTGCCGCTCCCGGCATAGCCGGATTCAGTCCCGCCCAGATCCACTTGAAAAAGATCGTTGCCCTTGTAGCGCACCTTGTGCAGCATGTTCCAGTTGGGAAAAAGATAGGGGCTCACCGCCCGTACCGAGGGGCACCGTTCTTCAATGGCCCGCGCATGCTCAAGGGTCAGGGGTTTCCGTACACGCTCCTCCGCCGTCAGATGCCCCACGCGGAATCCGATCTTGAACTTGAACACGATGATCGTCTCCGTGCCAAAGCTGCGCAGGATGTTCGTGATGGCGCCGTCCAGTCCCGCGATGATCGAGCCCACGCCGATGATAGCTCCCGCCCCGATGATCACGCCCAGCACCGTTAGCGCAGACCGCAGTTTGTGCTCGCGGATGGTGGATAGCGCTAAAGGCACTCCGGACGCAATGCTTGCCCCCAAACTTCCAGCCATCGCCGTCTACCTTTCCACTCGCAGCGCTTCAATCGGATCCAGTTTCGCGGCCTGTTGCGCCGGGTAGATCCCGAAGAAGAGTCCCACCACCGCCGACAAGCCTACGCCGGTGACCACGGCCGAAATGGGCATTGCCATCGGGATCGGCGTAAAGGCCCGCACCGCCATACCGGCCAGCCACGCGAGCACCACCCCCGCGATCCCGCCCATCGACGCCAGCGTCGCCGACTCGACCAGGAATTGATACAGAATGTCTCGCCGACGCGCGCCCACGCTCTTCCGTATGCCGATCTCGTGTGTGCGCTCGCTCACCACCGCCAGCATGATATTCATGATCACCACCCCGCCCACCACCATAAAGACGCTCACCACCGCCACCGCCGTCGCCGCAATCGCGCCTGTCATTCGTCCCCAGGCCGACACCAGCGAATCCGAACTCACAATGGCGAAATTGTCCACCTGCCCCGGCCGTACATGGCGGTAGGCCCGCAGCAGCATGCGGATCTCGTCTTGCGCCTGGTACAAATGACCCGTATCCACGGCCTGCGCCACATACCCGATCCCGGATCGCGCCCCATACATCCTGAACCCCGTCTCAATCGGGATCATCACGAAGTTGTCCAGCGACTGTCCGAACGCGCTGCCCTGTTTCTTGGCCACCCCCACAACATGAAACGGCCGCCCGTTCACCTTCACCTGCTTGCCCACCGCCTCCGCGTTCGGATAAAACGTCTCTTTCAAATCGTTGCCGATGAAGGCCACCGCCAGATGCCGCTGATTCTCGGTATCGGTAAACATGCGGCCGGAGGCGATCTGCGTGTTGGTGATGGCGGCAACGTTCGGAGTGATGGCGCGCACACGGACATCGTCCAGCTTTTCCGATTCAAAGCTGGCGCTGGTCCGGCGGAAGATCTGCATCCCGATCTCGCGGACGCTTCTTGTCCGGCTTCGGATGAACTCATACTCATCCCGCCGCAGCTCCGGGTTCTTTTTCAGAAGCTCGAGATACTTCTTTGGATCAAAATCCCCGAAAAAAGCCATCCGCACCACACGAAACCCGTCGGCGCCCATATCCGAAACATTCTGGGCAATGTAGACATCCATGCCATGAATGACGCTCATGACGGCAATTAGCGTGGCAGTGGCAAGGATGATGCCCAGCAAGGTAAGAAAGCTCCGCAGCTTGCTACCGGCCAGCGACCCCCCGGCCACCGCAATCGCCTCCCGAAATGACGCACTGGTCCCCAAGCCCCAAAGACGCATCCCGCCGCCTCTTTGTTCCCTGTTTCGCTTCTCCCGGAGATTCGGTGCGGATGACAGGCCGGAGGCTTGGCCGGAGTCTGGGCCTACTCGATTCGAATCGCGGTCAAGGTGTCATCCGAGCGGAAGTACATCCTTCCTCCGGATAAGGCGGGATAGGCGCGTACAGTTGAGCCGGCCAGCTTCAGCTTTTTCGAGGGCCTGAACTGCTTCGGCGTCGCCGGAGCAATCACCATTTCCCCGTTCTCGCGCATCACCAGCAGGTGATCCCGCGCCAGCGTGACGGATCCCGCCACGAGACCGTTCACACTCCAGATCTCTTTGCCGCTCCTCCATTCCACACACCGCAATTCCTGGCCGTGTTCCTGCCGGCCATGAAAACCGTACAGGTAGCCGTCCTTGTAAACGCTGGTGGCATAGTGGTTGGACAAAGACTCATCGCCGGACCATAGCGGCTTGGCGGAGTCCGCCTGGATTTCGAGCAGCACCGCGCCGGTGTTGTAGCTGGCCGACAGAAAAACCTGGTTGCCCACCACCAGCGGGATGGCGGCATTCACCGATGCCGCTTGCCTGGCGCGCCATGGATACTGAAACCGGATTCTCCCCGAGGCGGGGTCCGCGTCCACCAGGCCCTGCCGCGTGAAAAAGAGCGCGTGCGTCTGTCCGCCGATGCTGGCCGCCATGGGTGAGGAATAGCCGGCCTCATCATTGAGCGCCTTCCACAAGGTTTTGCCCGTTAGCGCATCGAGGGCGACAATGCCTGCTCCATTGGCGCCGCCGATGTTCATCAGCAGGCGGCCGCCAGTGACCAGGGGAGAACAGGCTGTGCCGAAAAACTCTTTTCTGACCCCGAACTCCTTACGCCCATCCAGGGACCACAGCTTGGCTCCCGTCTGCAAGTTCACCGCATGGAGCATTCCCTCGGCCCCATAGATGAATACGCGGTCTTTGTCGACGGTGGGCGTGGCGCGCGGGCCTTCCGAGAATCCAAAATCATCGCGATAGGCTGTCGGGTAGGCGAACTTCCATTGCGTCTTTCCAGTAGCCGGGTCCATGCTCTCCAATATTTCCTTGCCGTCTTGGCGATGGAACACGAGGAGCCGCCCAGCCGAGACCACTGGGGCGCTGAATCCCTCACCCACAGGTCTGCTCCAAACCTTCCCGAAATCACTGGATGGCGAAAAAGCTCCGGTGTAGACGCCGTCCCGTGTGGGACCGAGTAGCTGCGGCCAGTCCTGCGCCCCGAGCCGAACCAAACCCAGCAGCATAACCAGGCAGCAGCCTGCAAAACGGAGCTCATGCCGGCGTCGAGGCCAGCCGTCACTCAGGTGTATCGAGGACCGGCACGGCCCTTCGCGAGTGAGCAATAACAGAGGCATCCTCAGCCGTTGGTCGGAAAGCGGTTCACGCTGCGCACGCACTCCGACAATGCGTCCAGCAGAGCGCTACCCCACCCGCACGGAATAAACGGCGCGCTCTTGCGGTTGATAGGCTGATCGGCCAGAGCGCAAAAGCGCATGGCGGCATCCTGCGGCGTAGCGTACTGCTTTACCGTGATCAGGAACTCGACTTCGCCATCGGGATCCTGCTTGATTACGGAAAAGTATGATACCTGCGCCAGTTGCTGCGCCGGATCGGTTTGCGCGAATTCCCATTCAGTCAAAGTAGGGGATGCTCCTTTTGAGTAAAACGCGCAAAACAGAACTGCTCGCCGCGGACCAAAGGCCCGGGTTCCTCTCCAAGTTCGGTGGCGCGGCGGGCGCCCTTTGCGTTTTGGCGGATCTTCAGGACTCCAACATATCGCTGCCGGAGGTCTGTTTGCAATCCCCCCGCCTGAATCGGTAGACTCAAGTGGAAACTGCTACGGATTTATTACAAGGAACAAGTCATGCCCACGAAAGCCCCCCAAACAAGTGATGTAACGCGCCGGGACGCCGTAAAAATTGCAGGCGCCGCGGCCGTGGCCGCCACCGTTCAGCGTGCGCAGGCCGCTCCAGGCATACAGACCGTGAAGGCCGCCACCAACGTGGTGAACTACGCCGTTATTGGAACCGGCGGGCGCGGCAGTTATCATATTCAGCATCTCAATGGAATCGACGGCGGGCGTTGCGTAGCTGTCTGCGATATCGATCAGACGGCGCTGAGCAAAGCGATGGCCGCCTCCAAGGACAAGCCGAAAGGCTTCAAAGACTATCGTGAAGTTCTGGCGCTCAAGGACGTTGAGGCTGTGCTCATCGCCACGCCGCTCTACGTGCACTACCCGGTGACGCGCGACGCGTTGCTGGCCGGTAAGCATGTGTTCTGCGAAAAGAGCCTCGTGTTCACCCCTGAAGAGGTGCACGCCCTGCGCAAACTGTCCAAAGAGCGCCCCAAGCAGGTGCTCCAGACCGGTCTGCAACGGCGCTACAGCAAGTTTTATCAAACCGCCAAGCAGATGGTGGAAAAGGGGCTCATCGGCAAGGTGACTCACGTCTATGCGCAGTGGCATCGCGCCAGTCTCGGTAGGACCTGGGTTCCGCCCAGTTGGCGCGCGTTCCGCAAGTTCTCCGGCGGCCTCACCGCGGAACTGGCATCGCACCAGATCGACGTCGCCGATTGGATGATCGGTTCGCATCCGGAATTTGTCACGGGCGTGGGCGGCATTGACGTCTACAAGGATGGCCGCGACGTCTATGACAATATACAGCTCATCTTCAAATATCCGGGCGGCCAGAAACTGATGTACAGTTCGATTTCCACCAACAAGCACCTGGCCTTGTTTGGCAGCACGCGCACCGAGTTCGGCGAGATGCTCATGGGCACCGAAGGGACCATACACATCACCGTCGGCACCGATAATGAACCGGCCGCAGCGCTCTGGTTCTACGAGCCGAGCCCGAAGAAGGCGGAGGCGGCCAAGGGTAAGGAGAAGGCCGCCGTGGCCAACGCTTCGTTGTTAAGCACTGGTAAGGGAGGGCAGGGGTTGCCGGTGCTGCTCGAAAGAGATCTGGTCAACGCAAACGATTCTTTTCTCCAAAAGGAGCTCAAGTTCGCCCGGCAGTGGCTCTACAGGAAAGGCATCATGGTTCCGGAAGAGGACAAGAATCCGGTCGATATTCAACTCGAACAATGGTTCGAATGCATCCGGACCGGTAAGAAGCCGCTCGCTGATCTGGAGGTTGGACTCGAGGATTCCACCAACGTCATCCTCGCCAATCTTGCCATGGACGAAGGCCGCCGGGTCTTCATGAATGAGATCGACAAGATGGGCGGCGGCGCCGCGGGCGTCAAGAAAGTCTGAGCGGTTTGCGGGCTCAGTACTCCAGCTTGCCTTTGTACATCATCTCTTTCAGGTCAAACTCCACCAGTTGGTAGGGGCCGCGGACGGACGGAAGGTAGAGCTCCATCGTGATTCGCTTCGCCGTTTCGTCCACCTCGCGTGGATAGATCAGTCGAAGGTAGGGGTCCCATGGGGTGGGCGGGAAATGTCCCACGATCTTGAATTTTTTCTTGCCCACCTTCAGGACGGACTTCTGTTCCATCAGACGGGATTCAGCGCTATCGTTGAGTGCGTTGGCATCGGGCAGTCCGATGGCGACCACAATGTAGCGCCCGGGATTTTCCCGCAGAAACTCCTCGTAGTCGCTCAAGTCCGGCCGCTCCACAGCGGCGCCGTAGGGCGACTGTTTCTTGAGACGCTCCTCGGCTTCGCGCAGCGGTTGCGCCGAGGCCAGATAGATCTGAGCGCCGCGCTCGCGCGCCCACGGGGAGTCGTGCATCAGTTGATGCAACTCATTCTGGGTCCAATCCTTGGCGCTCTTGGTTTCCCAAAAGGGCGCCGCCAAAAACGCAAAGGCAGCCATGGCAACGGTAGTCATGATAGATGATTAATAGTGTATGCCAGAGATTACCTATCGCGGCCGCCGCGCATTTCAGATTGCAAGCCCGCAAGTCGAAGTGACCGTGCTGGCCGAAGGCGGCCACATCGCCAGCATTCTTCACAAACCATCCGCGACCAACCCGCTGTGGACTCCGCCCTGGCCCTCGATGGAACCCTCTATGTTCGATCGCGCCAAGACAACCGCTTACGGCCACGATGCCGAAAGCAAGTTGCTCGCCGGCATCATGGGGCACAATCTCTGCCTCGATGTATTTGGCGGCCCCGGCAAGGAGGAGGAAGCGGCCGGTGTGACGGTACACGGCGAGGCTTCGGTGGCGCGCTATTCCATCACGGGCGGCGCTGGCTCGCTCCATATGCATGCGGAGTTGAAGCAACCCGGCCTGCTGTTGGACCGCCACATCGAGATGCGCGGGGATGTGGTCGCGGTGACCGAAACCGTCGAGAATCTCTCGTCCACGGACCGGCCCATTGCATGGACGCAGCACGTCACGCTCGGCCCTCCCTTTCTCGAACGCGGAAAGACACAGTTTCGTGCGCCGGGGACCCGGTCCAAGGTGATCGAGTTCGACTTCACCGAGGGCAAGGGCCTGCAGAAGACCGGGGCGGATTTCGACTGGCCTCACTGCCCACGCAAGGACGGCGGTTCCATCGATCTCCGTGTATATCCCGCCGCTGAAGTTTCGGCCGGCTACACAACGCACCTCATGGACCCGCATCGCGAGCAGGCCTTCTTTGTGGCCTGGAGCCCGGCGGCGCGTCTTCTGTTCGGCTATGTTTGGAACCGCTCCGATTTTCCCTGGCTCGGCCGTTGGGAGGAGAATCATAGCCGCACTAACCCGCCCTGGAACGGGAACACCATGACTTGTGGAATGGAGTTCGGTGCTTCGCCGATGCCGGAAACGCGCCGGAGCATGATTGAACGCGGCAGTCTGTTCGGGGTGCCCGGCTATCGCTGGCTAACAGCCCGATCGAAAGCCACGGTTCAATATTGCGCTTTTGCGCGCGCCGCAACCGCCATCCCGCAGAATGTCGTCTGGGACGGCGGCGGAAGCATCACCTACGCTTGATCGCGCCGCAGAAAGAGCGGCACGGCGCCTGAGATGGCGCCGAGCGCCAGTGTGCCGGCGGCCCAAAGACTCCAGGAAGCGCACTGCAGCGCCAGCGCCGCCATCAATAGCACTCCGGTGGCATTCAGCAGGTCGGCAACCATGCCGGTCCAGCGGGTTCTTTCCTGACGGCGCAGCTTGCGGCGCAGCCTGCCATCAAAATCCGGCGACGGTTGCAAGGCGGAAAGGGCAGGCATTACGATGGCGTCCGCAGCCGCCAGCCGTTCGAAGCAATGGCGGCAGTGCGGACATGCAGCCAGATGCTGATCGAGAACGGGATCGGGCTCTTGCGGGCAATCCAGGCGGGCAGAAAGGCGTTCTTCAAAATCCTGACAATTCATGGTCTGTGGTCTCCGAGCTTTTCCGCCAAAGATTTGCGGGCGCGATGCAAGTGGCTTTTCACAGTACCAACGGGCATGTCCAACATGGCAGCCACCTCCTCATACGATTTCCCCTGCAAATAGAATAATGCCAATATCTGCCTTTGCGCCTGCGGCAGTGTGGCCAAAAGCCTTTCACAATCAAGCGCGGAGGTTGGCTCGGCCGGTGTGTGATGTCTTTGTTCAGCCGCATGCAGCACCCCAGGCTCCTCTAACGACACGGATGCTCGAATGGCACTGTGCCGCAGGAGACTGATGCAGGTATTTCTGCCAATCGCGTGGATCCATGTGGATAGAGAAGCGGCGGATGGGTCGTAGTATGGCAAGCCCGTCCACACCTTCACCAGAATGTCCTGCGCAGCTTCCTCTGCCTGCGCCGCGTTATGCAGAAACGAGTAAGCAAGCCCGAAAAGCTTCCGGCGGTAGGCGTCCACCAAGAGGGGAAAGGCCCGCTGGAAGTCTTTGGCTGCCAGCAGACGCTCCATCTCCTCTGTAAATCTTGCATCTTGCGTCAACTCGATCCATACATACCGCGCCGGATAGGAAAAAGTTGCAAAAATCTTTGCCTCCCCGCAACCTTGCGGTCTCCGGCGGAGTATTGTGCGGTCGAAGGAGCAAGTTATGGAATTTATGGTGGGGCCTGCGATAGTTGGATTGTTTCTTGCGTTTATCGGTTTCCGTCAATGGCTGCAATTGCAGCAGCGCGCCATGATTCACCGCGAGCGCATGGCGGCGATTGAAAAAGGGGCGGATCTGCCGCCTTGGCCCGACGAAAAGCCTAGAAACGGCATCCGGTCGCGTCAAATTCTCCTGCTTTCAGGATTGATCTGGATGGGGCTGGGATTCGGCGGCATGGTAACCGGCTATTTTGTACTTTCCTCACCTGTCGTGAGGGCCATGCCGGATGTTGCCCCTCCGGAGGCGGCCATCGGGGGGCTCATCTTCATCCTGATAGGAGCCGCGCACATGGTGGTGTATAAAACCAGCGCGGAGACTAAAGAGTAGCCAGCATCTCCATATCGACGTTGCCGCCGGAGATGACCACGCCGGCGCGCTTGAGCCCGGCGGGCAATTTGCCATGCATGAGCGCGGCGGCCGCCACCGCGCCGCTTGGCTCCACCACCAGCTTCATCCGCGTCAGGAAGAAACGCATCGCGGCGCGGATCTCGTCCTCCGACACCAGCACCACCTGCTCCACATACTGCTGGATGAGGGGCAGGGTCAACGTGCCTGGCGCCTGGGCGCGCAATCCGTCGGCGATGGTTTGCGGTGGATCGATACTCACCCTACGGCCCGCCTGGAGCGATAGGAACGTATCGTTGCCGTCCGCAGGCTCCACTCCGAAGATCCGTATGTCCGGACGCAATTGTTTGGCCGCCACCGCGCAGCCCGACATCAGTCCGCCGCCCCCGATGCAGACCACGATGCTATCCAGATCCTGCGCCTGTTCCATTAGCTCCAACGCCACGGTGCCCTGTCCTGCCATGATCCTCGGATCATCAAATGGAGGGATGATGGCCGCGCCTGTTTCCGCGGCGATCTTCTGCCCAATCACCACACGGTCCTCGCGCAGCCGGTCAAACAAGACCACTTTGGCGCCATATCCACGCGTTGCATCCAACTTGGAGCGCGGAGCGTCGTCCGGCATCACAATCGTGGCCGCAATTCCACAATGCGCCGCTGCGATGGCGACGGCCTGGGCGTGATTGCCCGAGGAGTAGGTCACCACGCCCCGGGCGCGCTCCTCCACGGTGAGAGAAAAGATCGCGTTGGATGCGCCGCGGATCTTGAAGGCGCCGCCGCGCTGCAGGTTTTCGCACTTGAAAAAAGCGGCCACGCCAGTGAGCCGGTCAAAGCTGCGCGAGGTCATCACCGGCGTCCGGTGCGCGATGGGTGCAATGCGTTTGGACGCGGCCTGTATGTCGTCCAGATGGATGCTCATAACTGGGGAGATCTAATAACCCTCTTTCTTGTCCACCAAATTCTCGAGCGGCTCGCCGCGAGTATAGCGCTCAAAGTTCTCCACGAAGAACTCCATGCTGGAGTCGCTCCAGCCGGGCGTATGGTCGGCCGAGTGCGGCGACAGCAGAACGTTCTCCAGCGAATAGAAGGGGTGTCCGGAGGGCAGCGGCTCATGGTCAAACACGTCGAGCGCGGCGCCGCGAATGCGGCCCTCCCGCAAGACTTCGATCAATGCGCTCTCCACTACGACAGGGCCGCGGCCCACGTTCATGAATACCGCTTCCGGTTTCATCCGTGCCAACTCCGTGGCCCCTATCATGCCGCGCGTCCCGGCCGTCAACGGCGAGCAGACGACCACGAAATCCGACTGCGCCATCATCTCGCCCAACTGGGCCGGTGCAAAGACAGCGTCCAGCAAGGGGTCGCTTCCGGAAAGCTCCGGCTGGCGGCGCGTGGCCAGCACCCGCATTCCGAATGCTTTGGCCAAATGCGCGCAACACCGCCCGATGGTGCCGTAGCTGACGATTCCCATCGTCTTGCCGTGCAGTTCCTCCACTTCCATGGACGCCCAGCGGCCTTCCTGTTGTTGGCGCTTCATCTGGGCGATGTTCTTGTCGAAATAGAGCGCCGCGGTGATCACAAATTCGCCCAGCGAGCGGCTGAACACCCCGCGCGCGTTGGTGAGCGGAATCGCGCTTGCCACCAGCTCCGGGAATAGCGTGTTTTCCACTCCCGCCGACAAGGAATGCACCCAGCGCAAATTGGGCGCCATCAGAAACACCGCGCGGAACAGATCGAGCTTCACAAAGCAGTTCAGCATCGCGTCTGCCGTACCAGCGGCTTCGCGGAACATCTCGATCTGGTCCCCGGCGATGATGCGCGTTTCCGGTGGCAGACGGTCGAGCAAGCGAAGATGGCTGCCGGTGGGATTCGATAATACAAGCAGTGTGGATGAGGACATAGGCAACTACGTAGCATAACGTGCTTGCTTCGCCCCGCGCAGGTGCGGGACACTGGAATTGTGAATGAATTCTGTACCTGTGGGGCCAAGCTTCCGGAAGATGCCCTGTTTTGCCACAAGTGCGGAAAGCCCCAACGCGAGATTGTGGCTACCCAGACGGAAGAGCAGGAGTCCTTGGATGCTCTGATCGCGGAAGCGGCTGCCATAAAACCCGAGCCTGCTCCCGCGGCGCCCGAGGGCATCAATTTCCGCAACCGCGCGGCAGTCCGCACCGCACTGGGCAGCGCGCTGCTCTCCTCGCTGCTCTTGCAGGTGCCATTGCCGGTTTTCGTGAAGCTGTTCTGGATTCTGTTGTGCCTTCTGGTGGCCGGCTTTGCCGCCGTCTACCTGTACCACCGCCGGACCGGCCAGTTCCTCTCGGTGCGCAACGGCGCCCGCATGGGCTGGCTTACGGGAGTCTTTTGCTTCGTGATCGTATTGGTGCTTACAGTGCCACTTGTGATAGCGGTACAACAACAGGGCGGATTTGGCGCGGCGTTTCGCAAGCAGATTCAGGAAAACGCAGGTCCCGGCTTCAACATAGAGGAGGCAATGAAAATGATGGATTCTCCGGCTGCCGTCGCCACCACGTTGATCTTTGTGCTGGGCTTCTACTTCATGATCTTTACCGGGCTCACGATGATTGGCGGGGCACTGGGGGCGAAGGTGCTTGAAAAGGACCAGGCCGGCTGAAGGTCTTCACCACCGCTACGCCGCAGAAAATCACAGCCATCGCCAGAACTTCGCGCCGTCCAAACGGCTCCCGGTAAAAGTACCAGCCGAGCAGCGCTGCCACAACCGGGTTCACATACGTGTAGATGGATACAAGCGAAACGGGTAGCCGGTCCAACGCGTAGATGTATGAGCTGTAGCCCACAATGGAGCCGAACACCACCAGATACAAGACCGCCCACATGCCGCGGCTGGTCCAGGATACCGGCGTTTGCCGCGCCAGCAGCGCTGGAATCAGGAATGCCACCCCGGCCGCCATCTGCTGCACGGCTCCGCTGACGATAGGGTGCGCCCGTCCTTTGTTTCGTTTTTGCAGAATGGAACCCAAACCCCAACTGAGGCTGCCCAGTTGCAGAATGAGAAACCCCTTCCAAACGTCCCCGCTCATGCCCTTGGCCGCCAGACTGGGCGCAACCAGCAGCCCCGCCCCCAGGAATCCTGTCAGTATCCCGGCCAGCGCCGGCCACCGCAGCCTTTCCCCGCCCGGCACCAGCGTCTCCAAGGCCACCATCCAGAACGGTGAGATTGCAATGAATAAGGCGGCCAGGCTGGACGAGATCCACATCTCGGCAAACACGAGGCAGCCGTTACCCACGCCCAGGATCAATACCCCGTTGGCGACTGTTATTAGCAGTTCCCTTCCGCGAGGCAGCGCAAAGGGCGCTCGCCGCGCCACGACAGGGGAGGGCAACGCCGAACTTTGGTTCGCGGTGAGCGGCTCCGTTTTGCGCGCTCTTCTTAAATGTTGCTTGCCGGACAGCAGCACCCAGCCCATCATCAGGCCGCCGGAGAGGCAGAAGCGGCCGGCGATCAGAAAAAGCGGCGGCACAGTTTCAAGCGCCATGCGTATGGCAAGATACGTGGTGCCCCAAAAAAAACACACGGAGGCAAGCGCCAAATGCGCCTTATGATTCGGATGAGATTGCAAGAATCAAGCGTAGCATCGGGGCTGATGATGAGGCTTATCGAGGGCCGGGATGGCCAAGCGGCCCTATGCGGGCTTGTTAGAATATGAACTTGATCCTTACAGTCACCGTCAATCCGGCCATCGACAAGACCGTCTCGGCGGACCGTCTCGTCTTTGAAGATCGTAGTTATATCCTCTCGAGCACAGAAGCGGCCGGGGGACGCGGGTTGAACGCTTCCCGCGTACTGCACGCCTTTGGCGCTAATACGCTCGCCATTGCGCCATCCGGTGGAGAAGCCGGAGAGCAGTTGCACGCTTATCTGTCCAGCAACCTCTATCCCTTTGAGCTGGTGCCGATTGCACGGGGCATCCGGACGAACCTTATCATCACCGACAAGCAGGGGCTCACCGTAAAGCTCAACGAACCCGGGCCCGAGCTGAGCCCCGAAGAGTTGGCGCGGATGGAGAAGGCCGTTTGCCAGCATCTGGACAAGGCCTCCTGGCTGCTCCTGTGCGGTAGTTTGCCGCCCGGTGTGTCCTCTGCTTTCTACTGCCGGCTCATCCGCGCCGCCAAAAAGCGCGGCGTCAAGACGCTGGTGGATACGGACGCCGAAGTGCTGCAGGACGCGCTGCTGGAAGGCCCTACCGCCATCACGCCGAACCAGCATGAGGCCTCGCGTCTGCTCAACAAAGGGCTCATTACACGCCAGCATATCCGCAGCGCCGCCACGCGTTTGCTCAGCATGGGTTCGGAGTGGGTGCTCTTGAGCCTCGGCGGCCGCGGCGCTATTGGCGCCCGCAACGGACAGATCGTCGAAGCTGTTCCGCCCAGCGTCGATGCAGTTTGCCCTATCGGGGCAGGCGACGCGCTGAATGCCGCATTCGTCTGGGCCATCTCGCGGAACGATGATTTCGCGGACGCTGTCCGTTGGGGTGTGGCGGCTGGCACGGCGTCGGCGATTCTCCCTGGAATTCAGTTTGCCAGCCTGGACCAGACGCGCGCCATCTACGAAAAAGTGGAGCTTCGCGATCTGCGTTGACCGTCGGAGCGCTCCTCAGTTGTCAGCCCGTAAAACGGAGATCGGCGCGGCACTTTTGCCGGCGGTTACCCGGGTGTCTCGCGGGCCGGGACAGCCCATTGCGGGTTTCCACCCTTTGGGCATGTATAAACAGTCAGGCTCCTCGGCCAGATAGTTTCCGGTCACGCCGTAAGCGCGGGCGCGGCAGCCGCTGCAGACGTTCTGAAACTCGCATACTCCGCACCAGCCCTCGAGACTGTCTTCTCCGCGAAGGCTCCTGAAAATCCCGGCGTGTTCCCAAATCCGGGCGAAGGGCTCTGAAAGAAGATTCCCGGCGGACACGGGCAGGTATCCGCACGGATAAACCTCACCCTTGCTGGAGAGAAAGCACACTCCGCTGCCGGCCAGACAACCCTTTGTCATTGAGTGCATTCCGGTGGCGGGCAGTGGTGCCAGGGGAATGCCGGCATGGCGCGATTCCGCCCTTTGCTGCCGTACGATCCGGTAATAGTGCGGCGCGCAGGTGGCTTTCAGCTCCAGTTTGGTTTGTAAAGACTGATCATAAAACCAGCGGAGGATCTCCTCGGCCTGCTGGGCCGGTACCGATTCCTGCTCGGATATGGTGAGTCCGCAACCTACTGGAACCAGGAGGAACAGATGAAAGGCATCTACCCCTAGCTCTGCGGCCAGTTTCAGCATACGGGGCAACTGGTGCGCATTATGGCGCGCCACCGTGGTGTTCACCTGGGTGGAAAGACCCACTTCACGCAAGCAGCGCAGGCCGTTGCAGGCTGCCTCGAAGGCGCCGGCTTGTCCGCGAAACCGGTCATGCGTGGCGGGGTCCACGCCATCCAGACTCACCGCGACGCGCTGAATTCCGGAATCCCGGATCCTTTCCGCCATCACCTCATCTACCAAAGTGCCGTTGGTGGCAAGCGCCACGCGTATGCCCCGGCGAGTCGCGCGGCGTGCAATATCAAAGACATCCGGACGCCAAAGAGGCTCGCCCCCGCTCAGCACCAGGATGAATGGGGCAAATTCCGCAATCTCATCCACAATGCGGCAGCATTGGGCGTAACCAAGCTCATCCGGCGACATCAACTCCGATGCGCTTGCGCGGCAATGCGCACACCTGAGATTGCAGCCTGTTGTAAGTTCCCAAAAGATTAGCCTGGGCGGCGGCGTAGTGGAGGGAGAGATCGGATGCATGTTTTTGATAGAGCACGTTGGTTGCCGATCGGTTGGTAACATGCTCGAGTACAGAGAGCCGTGGCCCAAGGGAGCGGTAGGACTCAGGCGTGCCCGTTGTGTGTGCAGCCGTACGTGGTTGGGACTCGGCCCCCTTTGTTCATCTCCTGGAAGCCGGGTTGGGTGGCGTAGTAGATGCGCGCGGTGAGCATCTTCACGGAACCGAAGAAGCTACGGCCGGGAGCGGGGAAATCGGGTGAGTCCAGCGTCCGCAGGAGCGCCTCCTGTTGTTCGCGGCTACAGCCGGTAAAGGGCTGGCTATGTTTGCTCAATGCGTAGCCGTCCAACCATCCAAGCCCAGACAGGAACTCTATGCGGCTCTCCTCCGGCCCTTCGCGTAACAGAAGATCCATGTAACGGTTGACCAGAGCCGCCTTCGCTCCAGGGGTATCCGTGGCCGGAATAATCCATTCGCTCAATGCTATGACGGTGTCATTCTGATGCGCGTCAAACAGTTGGGGTTGCCATTGAGTACCTTGGGCCAGGGCCGGCAACCGGGGCAGCACGAGAGCGCCGAATTGGAGAAGATCCCGCCGGTTCATTGTTGTATCGTACAATTCTTGGCCCAGGCGGCGTTCAACACGGCTACACCCGCCACAGCCGCTGTTTCCGCGCGCAGGATGGATGGACCGAGTGATACCGCCGCCCATCCGGCCTTCGAGGCCTGTTCGCGCTCGCGAGCTGTCCAGCCTCCTTCCGGCCCGAGCAGCAAGGCAACACTATCGGCGGCGGAGCGCTCCGCCGGCAACGAAGAGAGGATCGGCCGGGCTTTCTCTTCTTCCAGCATGAGACGGCAAGTGGCTGCGGTAGCCAAGGCTGCTGCGAACGTGACCAGCGGCAGCAACAGCGGCAAGCGGTCGCGGCGGGACTGTTGGCTGCTTTCCGACAGGACGCGATTCCAGCGGCTCATGCGCTTGGGCGCGGCCTGTTCCAGCCCCTTCTCGCTGCGGTCGGCGCTGAATAGAAGGAATCGCTCGACGCCGAGTTCGGTGCATTTCTCAAAGATCCATTCCAGACGATCAAACTTGATAATCGCGGCTACCAGCGTGACGGCAACGGGTGGCGGTGCAAGCGGCACCGGTTCCAATAGGGAGAAAAGCACACGGTCCTTGCGGGCTTCGGCGACCTCGGCCAGAAACACTGAAATGTTATCCGAGATCTCATAGCGCTGGCCGCGTTCGACACGGAGCACGCGCGTGAGGTGATGGGCATCCTCGCCGTTTACTTCCGCCTGCTGGTGATGGATGTGGTCTACGAAGAAGCGCCGCCGGGCCATGTACAATAATGTACGCCATCTTTTTTGGAACACGCGCAAGACGGAGGCTGCTCGCCGCGAAACCAAGTCGTGTGTTCCTCTACTGTTCAGTGGCGCGGCGAGCGCCCTTTGCGCTTATGATCGCCCTTCTGCGAGGCACGGTTCTCGAAAAACATCCGAACCAGGTGATTGTGGAAACGGGCGGGGTCGGCTACGAAGTCACCATCCCGGTTTCGACATTCTCCTTGCTCCCCAATGCCGGCGAGCCGGTGACCCTGCGTGTGCACACTCATGTGCGGGAAGACTCGCTAGCGTTGTTCGGTTTTGCCAGCCTGGACGAGAAACGTCTGTTTGAGAAGCTGATCCAGGTGAGCGGGATTGGTCCGAAGCTGGCCATCACGGTATTGAGCGGCCTTGCCTCGGCGGATCTGGTACACGCGATCCGGCAGGGACAGGTGGAGATGCTGGTTCGCATTCCGGGCGTGGGGAAGAAGACGGCTGAGCGCATGGTGCTCGAGCTACGGGACAAGCTGGACCTGCTGGGCGGGGATCGGGCCGCCAGCACGGCGTCGTCCCCCAGTTCGCTGGATCCTGTGGAGGAGGACGTGCTCTCCGCTTTGATGAACCTGGGCTGCAACCGCGCTTCCGCCGAAGCCGCGGTGAAGAAGGCGAAGGCCGCGGGCGCAGGCGCGGGATTCGATTCCTTGTTCCGGCGGTCCATGGAGTTCATACGCTAAGCTGAAGCTTCATGCGTGAAAAGGGGATTATTTCGCCGGCCGCACTGGAGGGCGAACTCCAACTGGAGGCCACGCTCCGTCCGCAGCGGCTGGACGATTTCACGGGACAACCCAAGCTGAAGGAGATCCTCTCCATCGCCATACAGGCCGCGCGCGAACGCGGTGAAGCGATGGACCATGTGCTGCTGCATGGACCTCCGGGGCTGGGCAAAACGACGCTCGCCACCATCATCGCGCAGGAACTGCAAGTTGCCTTCGATCAAACTTCCGGGCCGATTCTGCAGAAAAAACTCGATCTCACCGGCATCCTGAGCAACATCAAGAGCTACCAGGTCTTCTTCATCGACGAAGTGCACCGGCTCATGCCGGACGTGGAGGAGATGTTGTATTCGGCGCTGGAGGATTTTCGCGTGGACATCGTGATCGGCGCTGGTCCCGGGGCGCGCACGCACTCGTTGCCGATCCCGAAGTTTACGGCCGTTGCCGCAACAACACGGCAAGGTCTGGTGAGCGCGCCGCTACGGGGCCGGTTCGGTTTGGTGCTGCGGCTGAATCACTACGATGAAGCCGAGATGACCAGGATTGTGCGGCGCTCGGCCTCTTTGTTGAACGTAGAAGTGGATGCTGCCGGAGCCAACGAAATTGCGCGGCGTAGCCGGGGCACCCCGCGCATCGCAAACCGGCTCCTGCGCCGTGTGCGGGACTATGCACAGGTGCGCGCCGGTAGGGGCGTCGATCTGGCCGTGGCGCAGGGCGCGCTGGACCTGTTGGAAGTGGACCGTTTCGGGTTGGACGAGACCGACCAGAAGATCATGATGACGGTGCTGGAAAAGTACAACGGCGGTCCGGTGGGATTGAACACCATCGCCGCCTCCATCGACGAGCAGGCCGATACGGTGGAAGAAGTCTATGAGCCGTATCTGATCCAGCTTGGATTTCTGGATCGTACGCCGCGCGGGCGGGTGGGCACAGAGCGCGCATTCGAATACTTTAAAGTTCGGCGGCGCCCGGGCGGACCGATCCAGAACTCGTTATTCGGATGAAGACCGCGTATTTATCGTTCGGGTCGAACCTGGGAGACCGCAGGAAGAATCTGGAGGCGGCACTGGAGATGCTGGCAGGCCCGCGATTACGCGTGTTGCGTGTCTCCTCTTATTACGAGACCGAACCTGTGGAATGCACCGGCCAGCCGTATTTCCTGAACGCGGTTGCCGAGGTGGAGACGAGCCTGTTTCCGATGATGCTTCTGGCGCTGGTGGAGCGCGTGGAAAAGAAGTTGGGCCGGAGGGCAAAGATGACCAAGGGTGCCCGTACCATTGACATCGACATTCTGCTCTACGGAAAATTCGTTGTCGAGTGCGCGAAATTGATCATCCCGCACGCGCGCATGGCGGAAAGGCGATTTGTTCTGGCGCCGATGGTGGAGTTGGCGCCGGATCTGCGCCATCCAGCATTAAAGAAGACGATGCGCGAGTTGCTGGCTGGTGTGAAGGGGCAGGTGGTAAAACGCGTATGAGTTCATTTTTCCTGTGCCTGCTCACCCTTGCGGCCGGGGAGCGCTACACCGTAACCGATGCCAAGTCCGGCGACGTGCCCCTGATCCTGCTGAAGGACGAGGCCGGAGGAGTGGAGGCCGCGATTGCGCCCAGCAAAGGTGGCGCGTTGAGCGGCCTGCGCGTGCGCTACAAGGGCGCATGGCGCGAATCGCTCTATCTGGCTCGCGACTATACCCCGCGCCAGGGCTGGACCGGCAAGGCTCCGTTCCTGTGGCCGGCTACGGGTCGGAATTTTCCCAAAGACGTTCGCCCGAATGAGGGCGCGGTGGGCAGCTCGTATGAACTCAACGGGCAGCGGTATCCAATGGCGCTGCACGGATTCGCGAAAGATATGGAGTGGAAGGTGGAGCGGCGCGGGGCGGGCGCTTCGGGCGCGCGTGTTTTGCTTTCCATCACAGATACGGCTCTTACTCGCAAGAGTTATCCGTTCGGGTTCCGGCTTACCGCGGAGTATGTACTGCGGGACGGGCTCCTCGAGTTGAACTACGGCGTGGACGCGGCCAGGGATAACGCAGGACCGATGTTGTTTTCCGCCGGCAACCACATCACTTTTGTAGCGCCGCTGGTGGCGGGGAGCGACCCGGCGAAGATGCGTTTTCAATCGGAGTCGAGTGTGGAGTATGTGCGCGGACCCGGCGGCGTCCCGACCGGCGAGAGTCGGCCGCGGAGCTTTGCGCAAGGGGAAACGCTGGAAACGTTCGCGCCGGACTCCGTGACGTCGCTGGGGGGATATCCGGCGCGGGCTTCCATGACGTTGAGCGATCCGGCAGGTCTTTCGATTCGCATCGAGCATGAGGCCGCTTCGATTCCGGAGGAACCCGTGATCCGGTTCAACCTGTGGGGCAATACGAAAGCGGGCTACTTCAGCCCCGAGCCTTGGGTGGGTCTGCAGAACTCTCTCAACTTGAAGCAGGGCGTGGTTTGGCTGGGCGCGGGCAAGAACTGGCAGTGGCGCTTGCGCGTACAGTTTTTGCAGACAGGCGGATTCACGGCTGAAATGTGGAACCGCATCAGCGGGATCTACGCGCAAACGCTGCGGCATCCTTTCCTGCGGGGGCTCACCGATGGGTCCCTTGCCAGAGACCGCTTCCAGTACTACCTGATGCAGGATGCGCGGTACCTGGGCGCATTCGCGGAAGCCTTACGCATAGCGGCCGCCAAGGCGCCGCAGCCGGAATGGGCCGCTACGCTGCGGCAACACGCGGAGGAATCCGTGCAGGTGGAAAAGCAACTGCACGATTCGATACTTACCAGTTACTCTGTATCGAAGGAACAGATGCAGGCTGCGCGGATGAGTCCCACTAACTACGCCTATACGAATCACCTGCTGGCAACGGCCTCGCGAGGGAGTTTCGCGGAAGCCCTGGCGGCGTTGCTGCCTTGTTACTGGGTCTACTGGGAAGTTGGCAAAGAACTCAAGAAGAGGGGATCGAAGAACGCGGGTTTTCAGCGTTGGATCGATCAGTACTCCGATGCCGGATACGGCAAGGCCGTGGAACAGGTCCTGGCGATGATGGATAGCCAGGCGGCGCGAATGCAGCCAGCCGAGCGCAGCCGGGCGCTGGATCTGTTCGTCTTGAGCGCGCGCTATGAGTATATGTTCTGGGACATGGCGTGGCGGTTGGAATCTTGGCCGCCGCGGGAGAAGTAGATGCTTCG
The DNA here is from genome assembly GCA_016650235.1 of Terriglobia bacterium. Taxonomy (GTDB): domain Bacteria; phylum Acidobacteriota; class Terriglobia; order Bryobacterales; family Bryobacteraceae; genus VFZE01. The sequence goes on along the minus strand of JAENWC010000039.1, from coordinate 5,081 downwards.
CAGGCGATTTCTAACTGCGCCGGCCGGCGCATTGATTACTGGTAGTTGCCGGAAAAAGGCATTCGAACTGGATGAGGCAACCATTGGCGCACTGGTGGAAGGGATGCGCTCGGGTAAGTATACCTCGCGGCGGTTGGTGGAATTGTATCTGGGGCGGATCGAAGACATCGATCGCGGCGGACCTTTGCTGCGGTCCATCATTGAGCTGAATCCGGACGCGTCCTCGATCGCGGCGGATCTGGACAGCGAGTACCGGGACAAGGGTCCGCGGGGGCCGCTGCATGGGATACCGGTCTTGCTCAAAGACAATCTGGACACGGGCGACCGTATGCAGACCACGGCAGGCTCATTGGCATTAGCCGGGCATAGGGCGCAGCGGGACTCGGCGGTGGCGGCGCGGCTGCGCGCAGCCGGGGCGATTCTTCTGGGCAAAACGAATCTGAGCGAGTGGGCGAACTTCCGTTCCACGCGATCCACCAGTGGATGGAGCGGGCGGGGCGGGCAGACGCGCAACCCGTATGCATTGGACCGGAATCCCTGCGGGTCAAGTTCAGGATCCGCGGTATCGGTGGCGGCGAATCTGTGCGCAGCCGCGATTGGGACCGAGACCGATGGATCGATTGTGTGTCCGTCTTCCATCAACGGGATTGTCGGGATCAAGCCGACGCTGGGGCTAGTGGGCGGGCGGGGCATCATTCCGATTGCGCATAGCCAGGACACGGCCGGTCCTATGGCGCGGACGGTGCGGGATGCGGCCATCCTGCTGGATGTGATCCGCGAAAAACCCGGAGCAAACTACAGCGGCGCATTGAACAGAGCCGGGCTGCGGGGCGTGCGGATCGGGATGGCCCGTAATTTGGCGGGGTCCAATGAACATGCCGGAAAGCTGATGAAAGACGCGGTCGCCGTAATGAAGGAGCAAGGCGCGCTGGTGGAGGATGTCCAGCGGGCCCTCCTGTCTCACCGATCCTGTGAACGGAGACCACTTCACCGGCGGCAGCTCTACGCCGGCGGCGGTGGCCGGTTATCCGAGCATCAGCGTGCCGATGGGTTATGTGAGCGGGCTGCCGGTGGGGATTTCGTTCTTTGGGGCCGCATATGCGGAAGCGACACTACTCAACATGGCGTTTGCCTTTGAGGCCGCGACGCGGCACCGCGCGGCACCGCAAGACGCCTGGCTTTGCCGCAAGCGTAACGAGTAAGATAGGGAGTTCACCATGAAACCAGTGCCAGTCAATCAACAAGCCGCGCTCGTGGATCGCCTGATGGGAGCCTGTGGGGGCGCCTATACTCCCGCCCAGCGGCGCAAATATTTTCTGACCGGACCGCAGTGGGCGGCCGCCTACCAAGGCAACGCGCTCTTTCACGCCCCGACACGCCGGCCAGTGGGATTTGAAGAGGTGATCCGCGAGTACAGCAAGATCGGAATCGGCCATTGGACCACGCATGACACGGACGTGATTGCCACCGATGATTTGGGGACAGAGCGGCAGGCGGCCACCGTGGCCCGCATCAAGGCCTCGCTCCAGGAGCATGGGCTGGAATGTTCGATGGTGACCACCGAGACGTTCCATCATGCGGTGTGGGCGGCCTCGCCCGCGGCCGAGGCTCCGGAGGTTCGTGAGTATGCCAGGTGGCGGTTGTCGAACACAGTGCGCATGGGGCATGATCTCGGCGCAAAGTATGTGGTGTATTGGCCCGGCTCGCTCGGCTACTACGTGCAGGGGGCCATCGATGAGATACAAACGCTGCGGTGGTTTGCCGATGGGTTGAACGCGGCTTGCGAGGCCGACATCGAAGAGGCAAAAAAGCGCGGGCGTCCCACGATGAAGCATTGCATGGAGGCCAAGCCGTTTGAACCGCAGGCCGAAATTCTGCTGCCCACATCCGACGCGATGCTGGCGTTCATCTTCTCGGGGGTATTGAAACACCCGGACATGGTGGGTTTGAATCCGGAGTATCTGCACGAGCTGATGTGGGGAGCGGCGGTGCGGGCGGCGCTGGCGCGCGCGCTTCTCTGTGGCAAGCTGTTCCACTTCGACATCAACGACGGGTACCGGCTGAAGCATGACGTGGACATCGCGGTGGGCCTGGTGAATCCGCTGGACTGGTTGAACGTACTGGTGCTTCTGCGCACCTACAACTACCAGGGGCCGTTCAATCTGGACTACAAGCCGCCGCGAACCACATCGAACCATGGGGTGTTCGCCGTGAGCTTCCCGACGGCGGTGGACCGCTTCATCACGCTATGGGAGATGGCGGGCGAGGTGAGTGCGGATCCTGTGATCACGGAAGCCACCGAGGCCCTGAAGGCGGGCGGCGGCGGCAACCCCAAGGACGTGACCGGACTGGTGGAGGCCAACAAAGAACTGCTGACGCTGCATGAACTGATTGCGCACCGTATCTTTCAGATTCTGGTGGGACAGCACAAAGGCAGAACTTATTCTGTGTAAGCGGAACTACCGCAGCAGCCCCATTTTCTCCGGGGGCCAATAGATGAAGACGGCCTTACCGTAAATATGGCGGCGGTGCACCGAACCCCAGGAGCGGCTGTCGTTGGAAGAGGAACGATGGTCGCCAAGCACGAAGAAGTGCTCATTGGGGACGACGCTCTCGGCGACAGACTGGCCGTCGCGGTACGCCGGAGGGACGTAGGGTTCATCCAGTGCGCGGCCGTTGAGGATGACGACGGCATCCACCACCTGCACACGATCACCCGGCAATCCGATCACGCGTTTGATGAATGACTTGCTGGGATCGGTGGGGTAGAAAAAAACGACCGTGTCGCCGCGCCCGATGTCGCCCATGCCGAAACGATAGATAAATTTATTAATGAAGATGCGCTCCTGGTCTTCCAGAGATGGCATCATGGAGGTGCCTTCCACCTTCACCGGCTGGTAGACGAACAGGATGACCAGGATGGCGATGAGGACCGAGAACATCAGGTCGCGCAGCCAGTGCAAGGTGGCCAGCAAAAGGCTCTTCGACTGAGTCAATAGCGGTACATTATCCATGGGAAGGCGCGGCCTGCTGTAAGTAAGAGTTCAATTCGATAGATAGCATGATGGAAACCGGAAAGGCAACCGCGGCGTTGGTGATACCGGCCTTGAATGAAGAGGCCGTCATCGGCCAGACGCTGGCGCGGATTCCGGCCGGTTTGTTTGCCCTGGTGATCGTCGCCGACAATGGCTCCACGGATCGTACCTCGGAGGTAGCGCGAAAGGCGGGAGCCTTGGTGGTGCGGACGGAGGAGCGCGGATACGGCGCGGCGTGTTTGCTAGCCATGGCAGCGATTCCGGACGATATTGAAGCCGTGGTATTCATGCAAGCCGACGGCAGCGAGGATCCAGCCGAAGCGGTGCATCTGCTGTCACCTGTGTATGATGGACGCGCGGATCTGGTGTTAGGTTCCCGCGTGACAGGAATTGTGGAAAACGGGGCGCTGCTGCCACACCAGAGATGCGGCAACTGGCTGGCGACCAAGCTGATCTGGTGGATTTACGGGTTTCGGTATACGGACCTGGGTCCGTTTCGCGCGATCCGGTGGACTGCCTTGCGGCGCATGGGGATGCGCGATCGGAACTATGGGTGGACCGTGGAGATGCAGGTTCGGGCGGTACAGCAGGGGCTGAGAGTGATGGAGGTGCCGGTGAGCTACGCGGTGCGGCGCGCCGGCGAGAACAAAGTATCCGGCAATCTAAAGGCAAGTATTCTGGCTGGCGTGAAAATCCTTTGGCTTGTTGGACGGCTGGCGAAAGGGTGAGCTTCGCTCTCGCCGGTCACTGAGAAGTTCCCAGCATCAAGCGTGACAGGGCCGGCATAGGAACCGCTCCGGCGCGCAAAGCTTTCTCGTGAAAAGCGGCAAGATTGAAAGAGGCGCCTTGGGCCCGCTGTACTTTTTCGCGCAGCCTGCGCCATTCGCGCCATCCGGTGAAGTAAGTGCACAACTGCGTGGAACTGAGTTTGGCGCGGGTGAGTTTGCCGGCCGCTTCCTCTTTCTCCTGGAACGTCTGCTGGATCATAAGGGCTAGCGCCTGCTCATCGGTCATGTCCATGGTGTGCATGCGGATGTCCAGGATGGCATTCGAAATCATGCGGAGCTGCTGTTTGAGGAAAGTAAGGCGCAGTTCCGGATTGTGGTCCAGAAGTCCTTCATCGAGCATGGTCTCGGTGGCGTACACGGCCCACCCTTCCACGTTGGGGCCGTTGCCGAGCAGCGTGCGCACCAGGCGGCGCGTTTTGGATTCGATGGCGTTGCCATATTCAAATTGAAGATAGTGCCCGGGGACTGCCTCATGCATGGTGAGCAGCTTCATGCCGTAGAAGTTGTATTCGCGGAGCTTGGAATCGACTCTGGGTCCCGGCCACTCTTCGGGGATGGGCGTCAACCAATAATAGGCGCCGAGTGTGGGCTCAAGCGGCGGCGCCGGATTGAAACCGCCCACTGAGTAAATACCGCGCATGAAGACGGGAGTTTCAATTACCTTGAGGTTGTCGCTGGCCGGTAGGGCCACAATGTTCTTCTGACGGACAAACTGGCGGGCCTCCTCCAGATCGCGGCGCGCATCATCCATGTAGCTCTCACGCGTGCCGTGCTTGTCGCTGATCCTGCGCAAGGTTTCTCCAACCACTTTGTTGAGATCGGACGCCGAGGCTCCCGGAAAGAACTTCCGATGGAGGGGCGTGGCGATCTTGAACATTTCCTGGCGCACAGCGGCAAGTTGTTGTTCCGCGTCGGCGAGAACTTGTTCCGGGCTCTGGTCCAGACCGAGGGCGAGCTTGAACTTTGCGGCGAACTTCTCCTTGCCCAGGCGCCAGTCGGATCGATTCTTGCTGAGGCGGTCCTCCAAAAACGTGTTGAAGCGCTGCAGTTCAGTCAGCGCGATGCCGGAGGTGCGGTCATAAGAGACGCGGCGGGAGGGCGGGCACGTCTCCTTCAGCGTCTTGATAATCATTTCGTGATTGCCGTCGTTTTCCTGTAGGGCGACCTTGATCCAAATCTCGGGCGCATCGGTCAGGTTGCGTTGTGCCGATTGCACCAGCGCGGGCACGTGAGTGAGACGGGAAATGATGGCGTCGTA
>JAENWC010000038.1 GCA_016650235.1 Terriglobia bacterium | reverse complement strand
GTTGCCGAGGCAGGCCGCACGAGAAATGCCGGAATCGCCAACCCTGGTTCGACCGGAATTTCAATCCGCTGTACGCGCGCTCGCGTCAAGTTGGGACGGAACATCGGATGCCGTGGCGGTGGCGCCTCGGGAAGTTGGTTCGCTGGACGCCGGCTGGCCGCAAGCGCACGAACCGCGGCAATGATTCCCGGACCGGCGGGCTGATTCTGGCCGGCTGGAAAGCAGCGCAACTCCGGCGCATCCCACGCCGGAATTTCCGTTGCGGGCTCCGGATAGGCGCCGCCGTCACCGGTATCCTGAAGCCAACGGCGGAACCAGCCGTAGCTCGCTTCGCGCTTGTTCCGCTGATAGCCGTGGCCGGCGGATGAGTCCTCAGAGAATCCAAATTTCCCGGAGATACCTGCTTGCCCGTAGAGTTCGCGTGCGTATTCGGCAACCGCACGAACCCCGCCGATGGGAAAGCTGCGGTCCACGCTGGCGGAGATGATAAGCAATGGACGCGGCGCGATCAGCGCGATCAGCTCGTGATTGTTCGCATACTGAATGAGCCCCGCGACAAAATGGCAATGCTCGCTTGCCTGGTAAAAATCGTGCTCAATGGAGCTGTGAATCTGCTCGGCAAATTCACTTGTGCCCACTACCGGCACGGAGACGGCGATACGGCCGTCCAGCGCCGAGGTCATCCAGGTGTTGTAGCCGCCACCCGATGCGCCGGTCATTCCGATGCGTTTCGGGTCCACCTCGCGCCGCGAGAGCAAGTACTCGAGGGCGCACTGTGTTTCGTATTCAGCCAGGCCCTGCTGCGAGATGCCCACGAGCAGCGACTCCGTGCGGCGGTGATCGCGCTGCGAAATGCCGCGCTCGCCCTGACCAAAGGCGTCGAACACAAAGACCACGAATCCCAGTCGCGCCATGTTGACACAGAAAGTCTGGAAGTCCGGATGGGTCTTGCTGTCCGGCCACCAGTGGCCGGTATAGAAGAGGATGGCCGGCGCGCTCCCGCTCAGTGATTCCGGCACATAGAGGTGCGCGGGAACCTGTGTACCGGGGAACGTCTGAAAGACGATTTTCTCGATGCGATAGCCCGGGCGGCCGGCGACGCCGGTGTTGCGCGCCTGGAGGTCCGGCGGCCAGGGCAATTGCCGGAAGCCGAGCGAGCGCTCGAGCTGGTTGCGCAAAACCGCGGCCTGGCCGTGGGACAACATCGCCGGTTTTCGCGGTATGGCGGCAAGCCGTTCGCGGGCACGGCCGTCGAGATTGTCCAACACAGATCGTTCCCCGGCATGTACGCCGGCAGGGCGGAGTGCGCGAACCTGACGCTCCAGTTCTTCGGCGGAGGACGCAGGCCGCAGAGCCGCCGCCGCTTGGAGCATGAATTGGCGGCGTCCCGTCATTTTCCGGCCAGCGCCTCGGCGACACGCAGCCGGAGATGGTCCAACGCGCTATCGCTTGCCTGCCGGAAGCTAACCGCGCCGGCGCCATGATTCTCCGCGGCGGGAGATTCGCTGGTTCGGCTGAACGGCGGCGCGTCTACCCAGGTATCGGCCTTGACGGCGCAGGTCACGCGTTCCGCCTGCGCAAGCGGGATCATGGCCGCAAGCATGAATACGATCAATGCGATCAATTCGCCTCCCCAAGGAAGTGTATCAATTCCACCTGAAGGGGAAGGTGGAGACCGAGAATGAAGCCGGCTTCCCTCTCTATCTCACCGCGCGGACCCCCGCGCCGCTCGCTGCCGCCCGCTCGACTGGTTCAGCGCCCGCCGGCCTATAAAACATTTTCTTAAAGAAATGTTTTGACACAATCACAAATCCAGGTTATGCTTCCAACCAAATGGAAGAGATCGTCCTTCTTACATTTGCCGTGGCCCTGGCCGTGATAGTGTTGGCGAAGAGCGCCCACAGGCGGAAGCGGAATCTCCGTCGAATCATGGATCGGCTGGCATAGCCCAAGGGTTGGACTGGCGAGCCTTCCTGGCCTCGCAGTTCTCTAGGTGGACCTTCGCCGTTCGACAGATCTGAAGTTGGAATGCCCTTTGTTGAACATCACAAGAAGGCGGCTATGGTGGCCGGGAAAGACACATCCAGCTCTTGAATGGCGGCGAGTCCGCACGGGGTGTCACCGTTAGACAGCAGGCAAGGAAGGCAACCAGGATGTGCCCGCCTTGGGCAGGTGGATCTTCACGAATCCGAAAGCAGGCCCCACGCCGGTTTTTGCGGCGCCCACCCGCATCAGCAACTGATCCCGTCGCCAGAATAGCCTTGGCCTGTATTCGCGCTAAATCTTTCGGGTCAGGGGAAAGGGAAACCGGCCGGAAAATCCGGTGCCAGCGGCACGGCAGTTTCAGTGCCGGTAGTGTTCAGCGACTCGGACCAGCGCATCATCCGGCAGTGGGTTCAAGCAACCCCAACCAATCGCCTTCCGCCAGGCCTCGCGAAACGCGGTGATCTTCCCCCGGGTTTACAAAAGCAGCAAGGCGCCTGGGAGCGCTGCCCGCCGGGTGTGATTGCGATCGCATATTTCTGGATGGAAAGGCCTTGCTAATCGCGAGGGCCACCAATGCAATTCTCGATGTGATCAGTCTATTCTGAGCTGAATTGGGCCAGGCCCTCCCCGCATGGACGGGCAATTCACTCCGCGGCAGTCTTATCCACCAAACGCCCGTCCAGCAGCTCAAACCGCAGCCGGACGTTTTCCGCCAGCCGTTCGCTGTGCGTCACAAGAATGAGAATGGTGCGCTGGCGGGCGTGTTGGTCGAGCAGAATTCCGGTAATGGAGTCCGCCGTACGGCGGTCGAGGTTCCCAGTGGGTTCGTCGCAAAGCAGCAGTTGCGGTTTTAGAATGAGGGCTCGCGCGATGGCCACGCGCTGCTTCTCGCCTCCTGAAAGCTGTGACGGCAAATGTTCCGCGCGCGCGCTCAAACCCACCTGCTCCAGCAACTCATTAGCGTGTTGAATGAAATCGCCTCCGGATGCGACCAGCGTGGGGATGAGTACGTTTTCCAGAACCGTACACTGGGGCAGCAGGCAATGATCCTGGAAAATGAATCCGATCTTGCGATTCCGGAATGCGGCCAACTGGCCGGCCGGGAGAGTGTAAGGATTCTCGCCGCCGAGCGTGTATGATCCGGACGTGGGCGCATCGAGCGCGCCCAGAATCGAAAGCAGCGTGCTCTTGCCGCTACCGGATGGCCCCATGATGGAGGCGGCCTGCCCGGGTTCGAGCGTCAGAGAAAGACCCTTCAGCACTTGGAGCGGCCCGGCGGGCGAGGGAAATTCTTTCGTGAGTCCTTGAACCTGCAGCAAGCTCTCAGCCTAGCAAAACAGGAACGCGGCACGCGGCCTTCCTCAATAATCGACATGTTAGTCTGAAACAAGGAGGATCTATTGAAGCCGCTCAAGAAGACACCGATGGCCGCCCACAACATCCTGCACCGGGACGAGAACCCCCTGGATGTGTTCTTTAAACCGCGCAACGTGGCCGTAATTGGGGCAACCGAGGCTCCGGGCAGTGTTGGCCGCACAACGCTATGGAATCTGATCAGTTCCCCATTTGGCGGCACCGTGTTTCCGGTGAATCCGAAACGACCCAGTGTTTTGGGGATCAAGGCCTATGCAGCGGTGAGTGAGATACCGGTGGAAGTGGATCTTGCCGTCGTTGTGACGCCTGCCACCGCGGTGCCGGGAGTGATCCGGGAATGCGCCGCGGCCGGAGTGAAGGGCGCCATCGTCATTTCCGCGGGTTTTCAGGAGTTGGGACCGGAGGGGGAGCGCCTACAGCGCGAACTCAAGGAAGAGGCCGCCCGCGGAGGCATACGCGTAATTGGCCCCAACTGTCTTGGTCTGATGTGCCCTACCTCGGGGTTGAATGCGAGTTTCGCCGCCACCATGGCGCGGCCCGGCTCGGTGGGTTTTATCAGCCAAAGCGGAGCCCTTTGCACCGGCGTGCTGGATTGGAGCATGCAGGCGATGGTCGGGTTCAGCGCCTTCATCTCGGTAGGCGCGATGGTCGACGTTGGCTGGGGAGACCTGATCGACTACCTGGGCAATGATCCGCGCACGCGAAGCATCCTGATTTACATGGAATCAGTGGGTGATGCGCGCGCGTTTCTTTCAGCGGCGCGCGAGGTGGCGCTGCGTAAACCGATCATCGTGATCAAGGCCGGGCGCACGGCGGCGGGCGGCCGTGCAGCGGCCTCACACACTGGAGCCTTGACCGGCAGCGACGATGTGCTGGATGCGGCGTTTCGCCGCGTCGGCGTGCTGCGCGTCACCAACATCAGCGACCTGTTCTATATGGCCGACGTGCTGGCGAAACAGCCGCGCCCGAAGGGCCCCAAACTGACCATCTTGACCAATGCCGGCGGACCGGCCGTGCTCGCCACCGACGCCCTGATCTCGAACGGTGGAGAACTGGCCGCACTGTCGAATCACACCATGGATGATCTGAACCGGATGCTGCCGCCTCACTGGAGCCGTAACAATCCCATCGATATTCTGGGCGATGCAAGTCCGGAACGTTACGCACAGGCTCTGGAGATCGCGGCCCGGGATCCGGGCAGCGATGGCCTGCTGGTGATTTTGACGCCGCAGGCGATGACCGATGCCACAAGAACGGCTGAACTTCTGAAGCCATTTGCGAATGTCCGCGATAAGCCGCTGCTGGCCAGTTGGATGGGCGGGCCGGAAGTGGAGGCCGGCATGCGTATTCTCAACGCGGCCAATATTCCTGCGTTCCCCTACCCGGACACGGCGGCTCGCATGTTCGAGTACATGTACCGCTACAGCTACAATCTGCGTGCGCTTTACGAAACCCCGGATCTTATCGATCCAGACCATCAAGGCATGGACCGGCCGGGCGCCGCGGCCATTGTGGAAGGCGCCCGCCAGCGCGGACGCACGCTGCTGACCGAACATGAGTCCAAGCTTCTGCTGGCCTCCTATGGGATACCGGTAGTGACTTCACGGCTGGCCTCCACTGTGGAGGAGGCGGTGGCCGCGGCCAATGCCACCGGCTACCCGGTGGTGGTAAAGCTGCATTCAGAGACCATCACACATAAGACGGACGTCGGCGGGGTGCGCCTGAACCTGGTGGGCGAGGCAGGAGTCCGGGAGGCCTTTGCCGGCATCCGGGATGCGGTGACAAGCAAGGCCGGCGCGGAGCATTTTCAAGGAGTGTCCGTTCAGCCGATGGTGCGGACGGACGGTTACGAGTTGATCATCGGGTCCAGCCCCGACCCGCAGTTCGGGCCGGTGCTGCTGTTCGGGTTGGGCGGCCAGTTGGTGGAGGTCTTCCGGGATCGCTCGCTCGCGCTGCCGCCGCTCAATACGACCCTGGCCCGGCGCATGATGGAGCAGACCCGCATCTATACCGCGCTGCAAGGGGTGCGGGGCCGCAAGCCGGTGGACATCGACGCGCTGGAGCAACTACTCGTTCGATTCAGTGAGCTGGTTTCCGAACAAAGAGCCATCCGCGAGATCGACATCAATCCGCTGTTGGCCTCCCCGGATGGGCTGCTCGCATTGGACGCCCGCGTGGTTCTGTATGAAGCCGGCGCCGAACTCCCGCGTCTCGCCGTGCGCCCCTACCCGTCGCAGTATGCCGGGAAGTACCGCACCAAGGGCGGGGAAGAGATCACGATCCGGCCCATCCGTCCCGAGGATGAACCGATGCTGGTCCGCTTCCATGAGACTCTGTCGGACCGTACGGTCTACTTCCGGTATCTGCAGGCATTGCAACTGGACCAGCGCGTCACCCATGAGAGGCTCACACGAATCTGTTTCATCGACTATGACCGCGAGATGGCGCTGGTGGCCGTGCGCCAAGGCGAAGGGGAGCCGGACGTGGTTGGCGTGGGCCGCCTGGTCAAGGACCGCGGAACCACCGAGGCCGAGTTCGCACTCGTGATTTCGGACAAGTATCAACGGCAGGGTTTGGGCACCGAGATTCTACGCAGACTCATCGATGTGGCGCGGATCGAAAAGATGACCCATGTCACCGCCGACATACACGCCGAGAACAGCGCCATGCAGAATATTTGCATGAAGTTCGGATTCAAGATTCAGCGCCAGATGGGCGATCCAAGCGTGATGGCCGTGCTGGATTTGCAGAGCCCTGAGTTAAAACCGCTCGCTTAGGGCAGCGCCGGCAGCGCAATGCGGCGGACTCCGTCCATCCCATAGCAGGCGCCCTTCTCACACACCAGGTATCCGATGCTCTTGCCGCCGTAGGCCGACGACATTCCCACATCAATCATCAGGAGCTTGCCTTGAAATCGCGCGCTCACCTGCTTCGAGGGCGTGATGGTATGGCCCACCACCATGCGGGTGGCTCCATACTTGGCCAGCACCTGTGTTAATTCCGCATCGAGGGTTGCTTCGTCGCCTTCGGCCCAGCCTCGATGCCACAACGGCCCGTCTTCGGCCATCGCCGCACCGTTCTGCAACAGAGCAAAATCCTTCAACTCGGCGCGAATGCGGTCATTGATGGCAGGCAACGGATCCACGGCATACTTCAGGCTAAGTCCTCCGTGCAGGAAGAGCAGGCCGTTAATCTGCACAATCGCGTTCTTGTCGCGGATCCATTTCCCGTACGTGCCCTTCGGGCCATAGGCGAGCCGGTGCTCGAAGAAGCCGAGCGGATGCTCCTGATCCCACTTGACGCGGTCCGGGGCGACTGCACCGCCGGAGGCTTTACTCGCGGCTTTACTCTCTTCCACTGCCTGTTCAAAGAACGCGGTCCGCAGCTTCTCCGATTCGGAATTCTTGAACTCAGCATACTCTTGGGGTGAGACATAGCGAAGATCGCCATAAACGTTCATCGCCTCGTGGTTACCCATCAGGGAATGCACTATCCCGCCCGCCTTCTTCGCCTCTTTCTCCAGCTTGATCAACAGATCCATGGCCTTGCGTGATTCCGGGCCGCGGTCCACCACATCGCCGGTCTGCACCAGGTGGGTTTTCCCGCCCGTCCATCGCTTCTTTGCATCCATCAGACCGGTGGTCTGAAGAATTTGGGAAAGCTTGTCATGGTCTCCGTGTATGTCACCGATGGCGACAATCTTTTCGACGCCGGTCCAGGCAACTTTGGCGGAGTCGTCGGCCCCGAAGCAAAGGACGGGGAGGACTAATAGAAGGAGAAAAGACAGCATGCGACGGTGTTTCATGCAGGCTCCATTATGCTACAAGGCAGCGAACTATTCAAAATGCCTTAGCCTGCCGAAAACAGCGCCACCGGGCTCGGGTATTGGGCGGATCTGGCCGTGAATCTCGCCGCCCGGGAAAACAGCGTTGTGGAGGTTGACGTAAGCGGCCGATGAGTCGAAGGCGCTCATCAGCGCCGCCCGGGCGCCAGCCGCCGTAACACCGTTACCGGCCAAAAACGCGCCGCTGTATACCGCGGAATCACTGAGATCGAAAGTGTCGAGGTAGCTGCCGGAGTGGCGGTGGGTTTGAATTCAAATCAATCGTGAGAGTGCTCCCGCTGATGTCCGGAATGGCTGCTCACTCCAACCAGATCAGCTCGCGGCGCGGACCCGCTTGGGGGCCGCCTTCCCCTTATCCCTGGAACGGGCCGCTTCGACTACCGCCGGTTCGGCCTCTTCGGCCACGGGAGGCTTCTTCAGCGCCGCCAAGCTGCTCTTCAGAGCTTCCATGATGTCGATGACGGGCGCCAGTTCCTGCGAAGGTGGCGGTGCGACAATCTCTTGTCCCTGCACTTTCGCCTCGATCATGCCGCGCAACGTTTCGCGGTAGTTGTCTTTGTACTTCTCGGGCTGGAAGCCGGCCGCGAGCGCGTCAATCAGGCTGACCGCCATCTTCAGTTCGGCGTCGCGGATGAGGCCGCTGTCGGTGCGGAACTCGTCGGTGGCGCGAACCTCGTCCTGGTAGTACATGGTGTGCAAGATGATGCCGGACCTGCCCGGACGCAGCACCACTACGTGTTCCCGGTTGTGCATGGTCATGCGCGCTATGCCCACATAGCCGGTCTGCTTGAGGGCGGCAAACAGCAGCGTAAACGGCTTCTCGCCGGCATCTTCCGGCTGCAGGTAGTAGGAATTTTCCAGGTACACCGCGTCCATCTCGTCCTGCTTGACAAATTCGAGGATCTCCATCACCTTGGCCGTACGCGGAGTGATCTTCTTGATGTCTTCTTCATCGATCACCACATAACGGTCCTTCTCGTACTCGAAGCCCTTCACCAGTTCACTGCGCGGCACCGGCTTGTCCTCGGCCTGGCAGTAGAGCACCTGCTTCACGCGCGAATGGTCGGACTTATGCAACTGGTTGAAGCTGATTGTCTCGCTGCGCGCGGCGGCCAGCAGCCGCACCGGCAATGAAACCAGCCCAAATGTGATGTGTCCCTTCCAGATTGTGGCAGCCATATGGCGGCATCGCCTCCCTTACCTATTATCATAGACTCTATCCCGATGTCTCTTGATGAGTACAGCCGGAAACGCAGCTTTTCGAAGACGCCGGAACCCTCCCCGGACCCGCCCGCCTCACAAACGGGAAGCCGGTTCTGCGTCCAGCGCCATTTTGCGCGGCGGCTGCATTATGACTTCCGGCTCGAGATCGGCGGGGCGCTGAAGTCGTGGGCGGTGCCGCAAGGCCCAAGCCTGGATCCTGCCCACAAGCGCCTGGCCATCTTGGTGGAGGATCATCCCCTTGCGTACGGCTCATTCGAGGGCAACATCCCCAAAGGCAACTATGGCGCCGGCAGCGTGATGCTGTGGGATGAGGGCGCCTTCGAGATGCTCGGCGACAAGTCCATGGCGGAGCAACTGGAGCGCGGCGACTTCAAGTTCCGGCTGCACGGCCGCAAGCTCTCCGGCGAGTTCGCCATCGTCCGCATGAAGAACCGCGGGAAGGGCAACGAGTGGCTGCTGCTCAAGAAGAAGGACGCCTCCGCGATGCCCGGCTGGGACATCGAGAAGTTCGCCCACAGCGTGAGTACGGGACGCACGCAGGAGGAGATCGCGCAGGAGATGCCGGCCAAGGTGGCGGCGCTGGAGCCCGAGCAGGGTTCCGATCCGATGCCCGAGCGCATCACGCCCATGCTGGCCTACTCCTCTGACGATGTGCCGGCGGGTCCGGATTGGGTTTACGAGATCAAGTGGGACGGCGTGCGCGCGCTGTGCCATATACGAGATGGGCGCAGTTGGATCTATTCGCGCAAAGGCACGGCGATGGATGTGCAGTATCCGGAACTGAGCGTGCTGCACCACCACTTCGCCGCGAGCAGCGCCATTCTGGACGGCGAAGTAGCGGTGCTCGACGAGGCCGGCCGGCCGAGCTTCCATCGCATACAGCCCCGCATCATGGCCACCGATCCCAACTCCATCGCGCACATGGCCCGTGCCCGGCCAGCCGTGTTCTTCGCGTTTGATCTGCTGTATCTGGATGGGAAGGACTTGCGGCGCACTCCGCTCGCCGAACGCAAGAGCCTGCTGGCCGCGCGCATCCGTCCCAACCCTGTCGTTCTGCGCTATTCGGAGCACTTTGCCACGGGCGGGCCCGAGTTGCTCGCCCTGGCGCGGCAGCAGGGTTTGGAGGGTATTGTCGCCAAACGCGCCTCGAGCCACTACGTCGAGGCTCGTAGCCGCGACTGGATCAAGGTGAAGGTCTTTCACGAGCAGGAGTTTGTGCTCTGCGGATTCACCAAAGGCGAGCGGGATTTCTTTGGGGCGTTGGTGCTGGGCGTCTACGATGATGGCGTTCTGCGGTTTGCCGGCAGCGTTGGCACCGGCTTTGACCGCAACCTGATGCGGGCCATCCATGAACGCTTGCTGGCGCTGGCCGCGCCGGACTGCCCGCTCGCACCTTGCCCGGACCTGCCCCATGCGGCAACATGGACACGTCCGGAACTCGTCTGCACGGTGCGATTCCACTCCTGGACCGACTCCGATGATCCCGTGAACAGCCGGTTGCGCGCTCCTGTTTTCCTCGGGCTGCGTCCGGATTCCGAGCCTCGCGACTGCTTGCGGCACCCTGCTGCGCCGCCGATGCGCACGCATCTATTGCCTCCAGGCAAAGACGAGGCATCCGTGAAGGTGGAGAACCACCTGTTGCGATTCAAGAACCTGAATAAGGTCTACTTTCCCAAAGACGGTTTCACCAAGCGTGACGTGCTCAACTACTATGACGCGGTGGCCGATCTGTTGTTGCCGCACTGGACCGGGCGTCCGCTCTCCTTGCGCCGGTACCCGGACGGGATCGGCAAGGAGGGATTCTTTCAGAAACGCGCCGGCATCGGAGGGATGCCGGAGTGGGTGCGGACCGAGCGTATTATGGCCGAGGATCACAAGGAGCGCGAACAGGTGATCGGCGGCGGACGCGCGGATCTCTTGTATCTCACCAACCTCGGCTGTATCGACCAAAACCCTTGGATGAGCCGGATCGGAACTTTGGATCATCCCGACTACGTGCTGATCGATCTGGACCCGTATGAGTGCGGCTTTGACCGGATTGTGGAGGCTGCGCAACTGGTGCGGCGCCAACTGGACAAGATCGGCCTGGCCGGATATCCGAAGACCACCGGAGGCGATGGGATGCACATCTACATCCCGCTCGAACCGGTCTACACCTATGAGATGACCAGATCCTTTGCCGAGATCCTGGCGCGTCTGGCGGCGGCCGAGCGGCCGGATCTGTTCACGACTCCGCGCGCGGTGGCGCGGCGCGAAAAAGGGAAGGTCTACTTTGACCACTTGCAGAATGGGCGCGGGAAGACGATCTCGGCGCCATACGTGTTGCGGGCCTATGATGGAGCGCCGGTGGCGACGCCGCTGGATTGGCGCGAGGTGAAACCGGGCCTGCATCCGTCACAGTTCCACCTGCGCAATGCGGTGGACCGGTTTGACCAGACCGGGGATCTGTTCGCGGGTGTATTGAAGAACCGGCAGAGGCTCGAGACGGCAATGGAGCAGTTTCAGGCGCTGCTCGGTTAGCCCGCGAGCCGCGGACGGCGTGTGAAACGGGCCCGGCCCCATCTTCAGGGCCGGCTCAAGTGAGAAACGATCCGCGTGTGCGAGCCAGCTCTTGTCGTATTCGAACGTGGCGCTTTCCCTGTTCTTGCGCATGCGCGCCCAAAGCCGCCCCACAAGGTGGGCCGTGCCTTCGAGATCGACGTATAAGGTTGAAAAGGGCAACCCCGGTGTCTCACTGGGAACTTATGCGACCGTGCTTTTCGTCCCGGGGGATGACCCCAAAAACGATGCTGTCGGCCTTGCGTTGGAAGAGGAGCGCCTCCCTGTACGCATCCGTCTTTCGCGCAAACGGAAGCCCCGGCCGGAGGGTAGAGGTAAGGAGTAATGGAAAGGGATGTTGTTGTATTCAAGGTCGTGCGGCTGATGGACGCACGCTGCGCCAGGATCGCGACGGGTATCCGCCGCCGCCGCCGGGCGTCGCGAATGTGTGTCCCAGCTTCCTGAGGGCACGGGCTACCGGGACCGGCGTAATAACGTCCATAAAAATATTCCTTATATGCATAATTATGGACACTAAGGAACCGCCCAACAATAAATCAACAGTCGTGAGGCAGAGTGGCATCATAACGTTCCTCAGTCGATCGCATGATCCGAGACCAGGAACGCCATAAAGTCCTTTTAAACATAGAAAGTAGCCGGAATCGTGGCGGACGTGCGCGAGCGCTAGTTATGCTATAGTTCTTTCTATAGGATCAGCATCAGGAGGAATTACAGCATTATGCGCCCCACCGTCTATTCCGCCGACTTGCTACGGCAGTTTCTGCGCAAGAATCGCATCGCCTCTTTGCCGCAACTGAAGCAGTTGCTGGGCACGGAGGCCGATATCACTGTCTTCCGCAAGCTGAAGGAACTCTCCTACCGTGCCAGCTATTCTCACCGCGGCTCCTTCTATACGCTCGACGAAATTTCGAGCTTCGACGAGCGGGGTTTGTGGTCGTTCGACTCGGTGCGCTTTTCCCGGTATGGCACCCTGGTGGCCACGGCGGAAGTGTGCGTCACTCAGGCTCCGGCTGGCTATTTCGTTTCCGAATTGGAAGAGATCCTCCAGGTGCCGGTCCAGGAACCTCTGCTGCAGTTGGTTGGGCAAGACCGGGTCACCCGCCAGACCGTTTCCGGTTTATTTCTTTATTGCGCCAGCAACCCTGGCACGCGGCAACTGCAGTTACGGGCGCGGAAGGCGTTGCTGTTGGAGCCGTCCGCCACGGCGTCCGCGGACGCACCCTCTGATGAACTTCGGGCGGCGATAGTCCTGTTCGCCTGCGTGCTCGACGAACGACAACGACGTTTGTACGCTGGCCTGGAATCGCTCCAGTTGGGTAGCGACCGCCAGATTGCCGACCTTCTCCATTTGGACCCGCACACGGTGGCGAAAGGACGACGGCAACTGCTGGCCCAGGATGTGGAGGCCGACCGGGTACGGGGCGTGGGCGGAGGGCGCAAGCCGGTTGAAAAAAAACGCCTGAGGTAATCGACGCTATCCATAAGTTGATGGAAAGGGAAACCGCCGGTGACCCCATCAGTGGGCTGAAGTGGACCAGGAAAACCACCGTCAAGATCGCTCGACAACTCAGTCGGTTGGGGATCGCCGTCAGCCGCAATCCTGTAGGGCGGTTGCTGCGGCAGCTGAAGTTTTCCCTGCGCACCAACCGCAAAACGATTTCCGCCGGTTCTACTTCCGACCGCGACTGCCAGTTCAGCTATCTCTGCCGGCAACGGGACCAGTTTGAAAAACGCGGCGATCCGGTCTTGAGCGTGGATGCGAAAAAGAGGGACTTGACTGGTAACTTCAAGAACCCCGGTGTCAAATGGGAGACGGCCGCCACCGCTGTCAACGATCATGACTTCCGATCCAACGCCAAGGGCATCGGCATTCCGTATGGCATCTACGACACCCAAGCCAACCGCGGTTCTGTTTTCCTGGGCATTTCCCATGAAACATCCGCCTTCGCTGTCTCCTGCCTCCGCAGGTGGTGGCAAACGGAAGGACACAAGCGCTACCCGAACTCCCGCCACATTCTCATCCTGGCCGATACCGGCGGCAGCAATGGGGCGCAGCGTGGCGCCTGGAGATTCAGAGGCAACTGTGCGATGGCCTGGGACTCAGCGTCACCGTTGCTCACTACCCTTCCGGCGCCTCCAAATGGAATCCCATCGAACACCGTCTATTCAGCCAGATCAGCAGAAACTGGGCCGCCGAGCCTCTGGACAGTTACGAGAAGGCCCCGAAGTTCATCCGCACTACGACCACCACCGGCTTGAAAGTGACTGCCCACCTCGATACCGCTGGCTACCCTACCGGCGTCAAGGTCTCCAAACACGATCTCGCCCAACCCTCCATCCGGCCCAAACGCGTCCTACCAAAATGGAACTACACGATCTCACCCAATGTGAAATAGTTTTTGGGCGGCTCCTAAGTGAGAATGAACTGAGGGCTGTCGAATTTGTGCAGAAAAAAATGGAACAGTGGTATCTGGCGGCCGGTGCAATCCAGGTTGTGCGTCGTCCGATGACCGCTCCGGGCGTCTCCACGCACTCTCATGAGGCCCCGAACCTTGGCCTCCTGGGCGCATCCGTCATGGGAACCAGCGGCGCGCACAACCCCACCCTTACGGTCCATGCGCTTTCCTGGCGAACGGCGGAGTATCTGGTGAAGAACTGGAAGGCGATATCGGGATGAAAGCGGGGCCCCGAAAATGATCGCTAATATGCGAGCAAAATCGCTTACCGCTTCTTGCCCCCACTGCGCCGGGCCTTTTTCTTGGGCGCCGCGGCTCGCTTTTTGGGTGCGGACTTTTTCGCCGCTGGCTTCTTCGCCGGCGGAACGATCACATTATGGACTGGCATCACTACGGGCTGTCCCGGGTCCGCGCCGATCTGCTCCATAATGGGCATCAACGTCTTACCGAATTTGTCGAATGCGGCTTGGGACGTCCACACGTCGAACACGGACAGGCTTTCTGGGCTGCCGAAACAGGCGTGATACAGGCGGCCGGCCGGATGACCAGCTCCCGCCTTCTTCAAAAGCTTGATGCATTCGTTGTACTTCTCAGCGGACATCGGAGTCTTGGGCGCAAAGTAGAACCCTAGAGCCATAAGGTAAACCTCCTGAAAGGACTATCCTAATGCAGAGCAAGCAAAACGGCAAGTATTTCAATCCATCTTTCTTTACACGGAGGAGGCGCCACTGAATCGCACCGCGCTTCTCAGTGGCCTCGCCACTGGCACGCCGGGCGGATTGCCGAAATGTTTAACGCCAGCTCCGGTGTAGAATGGAACCAATGAGCATCCGGGAGCTGGAAGCCGAACTCGCTCAGCTATGGGGCCGCGGAAGCCCTGCGCAGAGATGCCCAAATGGACGCCGATCCGTGCTCCGAGATCCCCGCCGAAGATGTTTTTCACGACGCCTGGTCCAGCGTTAAGTGAGCCGAAGCGTCAGTTTTCATCCACTGGCCCGGCAGGAACTCAAAGAAGCTGCCCACTACTACGAATCAGAAAGCCACGGTCTCGGCCAGCAGTTCCTCAAGGAAATAGAGCGCTGCCTGCAGTCGGTTTTCGATTATCCGGAAGCAGGACCAGTTCTCGTCGGCCCCGTACGTCGCATGCTTGCTCAACGTTTTCGATGGCGCGCTGTATTCCATCAAACCATCGAGAATTCGCTTCCTCGCCGTAATGAATCTGAAACGGCGTCCGATGTACTGGGCCAGACGTCAATGGGTCCACTTGACCGATAGTTCTACCGCGATAGACTTGGACAAATGAAAACCATCCTCTTCCTGATCCCACTCCTCCTGCAAGCCGGAGTCGCAGACAACCCCGATGTCAAAGGATCCGAACGCCTCTTCGAAGCTTGGCTATCGGGCCAGATGGCCTACCGCAATCTCCCCGGAGTCGCCGTTGGCGTCGTCTACGATCAGGAACTGGTTTGGGCCAAGGGCTTCGGTCTCGCCGACCTCGCCGCCAAGTCTCCCGTCACCCCCGCCACAAAGTTCCGCATGGCCTCTCACAGCAAACTGTTCACCGCCACCTCCATCATGCAACTGCGCGATGCCGGCATACTCCGCCTGGACGATCCGGTTTCCCGTTATCTTCCGTGGTTCAAAGCGCAAAGGGCGCCGTCCGCGCCCCCAAACCCGGAAACACGCGAGTTGCCGCCGGCGGACGGCAACTCCGTCTTGCGCGTGTCAGAAGCCAAACCAGCCGAAGGTGATGATACTGAAGTCACCATCGAAGCCCTCCTCACCCACGGCTCCGGCCTCTCGCGCGAGGCTGGCTCTCACTGGTCTGACTTCAACTTCCCCACCGCAGCCGAGGTCCGCGCCTACCTTGCCTCAAACCGCGCCATTTATCCGCCCGGCGTTCGTTTCAAGTACTCGAACCTCGGCTTCACCATTGCCGCAATGGTCGTCGAAGCCGTCTCCGGCGAACCCTTCGCCGCCTACGTCGCCAAGCACATCTTCGATCCCCTCGGTATGTCCAGTTCCAGCATTGACCGCCCTGTCGAGGGCATGGCCATCGGCTACGGGCGCAGGATGCCGGACGGCTCCCGTGAAACTTTCCCCTTCGTTGATGCGCGCGCCATGGCCGGTGCCACCGGCGTCACATCCACCGTGGAGGACATGGCCAAGTTTGTCTCGTCGCAGTTCAACGCCCGCATTCTCAGCAAAGGCGCGCTCCGCCAGATGCATCGGGTCCGGTTTGTCGATGCCACCTGGACCAGCGGATACGCTATCGGATTTTCAGTCTCGCGCGTCGACGGCAAGGTCTGGATCGGCCACGGCGGCTCCTATCCAGGCTACAAGACCCACACCTACATTCAAATGGAGGAAAATCTCGGCGTCATCGTCCTCACCAACGGCGATGATTCCGAGCCCTCCGCCATCGCCACTCAGTTGCGCGAAACCGTTGGCGCCGCAGTCGCAAAGTCCACCACCGCCCCTCCCCAAAAACCCGTCTGGGACGCCTCCTGGACGCGCTTCGCCGGCGTCTACCGCAGCCGCTCGGGCGACGTGCATGTCGTCGAATTGAATCAGCAGTTGGTAACCATAGACCCAACCACTCCCAAGGTCACCCCCGCACGCCTGGTCCCCCTGGGTGACGGAACATTTCGATTGGAATCCGCCAGCGGCGGCCTGCCTGTAGGCGAGATCGTCCGTTTCGAGCAACAGAACGGCCGCGTCGTCCGCATCTACACCGGCGGCAGCTATAGAGACCGTGTGCCTGAGTAAAAGCCGAAAGCTGACCCCGCGAGCAAGCATTGAGGTGTACTACGAGTCGGTGGTACAATCTCAGCCTGTCTGGGAGGGATTATTATGAGTCGCGGTTTGGTTACTTTTCTCTGCGGAGTGGTGTTCTGTGGCGTGATGAACGCTCAAGGTTTCACCAAGGTCGATTTCCAGCGGGATGTTCAGCCAATTCTGAAAGCGAACTGTATCGGCTGCCACGGGCCGGCGCAGCAGATGAACAACTTCCGGCTGGACCGGCGGCACGATGCGATGCGCGGTGGCACCATCGCCGTGATCGCACCCGGCAGCAGCCAGTCGAGCCATCTTTTCCTGCGGCTCATCAGTCGTGACACGATCGGAATGCCGATGCCTCCCACCGGACCTCTGCCCCCCGATCTGATCGAGACCATCAAGAAATGGATCGATCAGGGTGCGGAATGGCCGGATACCGCCTCGGGAGAAACACCTCCGCCGCCGCCCGACCCAAAAGCTACGCGGCTGATGGATGCGCTTCGCAGTGGCAACAGTTCGGCCTTCCGGAAACTGCTGCGGTAGAGTAGGAGAGAGGGCGACACCGAAGGTGCGACCCACTCTCCCCTCGTCGAACCGGACAAGCGGATTTCCCGGCATCCGGCTCTCCTGAAAACTCTCGCCGCAGGCTTGCACAGGCAGTTG
>JAENWC010000037.1 GCA_016650235.1 Terriglobia bacterium | reverse complement strand
GTTAGTTCGCTGTTCGGCAAATCGACCCTCAGCGATGGAAAAATCGACGGCGACGCCCTCTCGTTCACCATCAATGTCAAGATCCAGGATAACGAGATGAAGCTCGACTACAAAGGCAAAGTCATTAGCGCGAACGAAATCAAGTTCACCGTCGTAGCCAACGGCAACACGATCGAGTGGAACGCCAAAAGGCAATAGGCATGCGCATCTGGCCATTGCTGCTGGCTCTGGTGATCGGCGTTCAGGCGCAGGAAGTTCCCGCCATGCCGAAGGCGCTGATGAAGCTCCCCCGGTCGAACATCACCAGGGCCAAGTTTCCCGCAATAGACTTTCATCTTCACGGCGGCGCGCTGCGCAGCGCCGAGGATTACAGGAAGATGATCCGGGTCATGGACGAGACCGGCATCGGCGTCATTTGCAACATGGACGGCGGTTTCGGAAAGCGGTTCGACGAAGCCGTCAAGGTGGGCGAGCCGTTCAAGCAGCGGATCATTCCCTTTGCCCGGGTGAACTTCGACGGGATTAACGATCCGGGCTGGCCGGCAAGAAGCGCCGCCGAGCTGGAACGCTGTTTCCGCGCCGGGGCAGCCGGACTCAAGATCAACAAAGTGCTCGGGCTCGAATTGAAGAATAAGGATGGCAGCTACATTCAGTCCGATGATCCGCGCTTTGACGCGGTATGGGAGATGTGCGCGAAATACAACAAGCCGGTGATGATCCACACCAGCGATTCCTACGGCCGCTTTCTTCCAATCGGTGTGGAGAACGAGCGTTACGAGGCGGGGCTCTGGCGAAGTAACACCGAAGGCAACTACTACAAGACCGGACATCCCAGCCACGATGTGATCGAAAAGGCCCGCGAAAACATGCATGCAAAGCATCCCAAGACGCGCTTCGTCAACGCGCATGTCGCAATGCTGTATTACGACATGGATAAGGTCTCTACGTTCCTCGACAAGTATCCCAACGCCGATGTCGAGATTTCGGCATCGGTGCAGGACCTGGGCCGTGCGCCGCTTCTGATACGCAAGTGGTTCCTCAAGTATCAGGACCGGATCATTTTCGGTTCCGACGGTAATCCCGGCCGCGGGATCGACGAGTTCTGGGTGCCGCACTGGAGGTTCCTGGAAACGCTGGATGAGCATTTCGATCATCCCGCTCAGATCCGATCGCCCACCGGAGCTCCGCTGCATGGACGCTGGCGGATTTACGGTATCGGCCTGCCGGACGATGTGCTGCGGAAGGTCTACTATTCGAACGCGCTGAAGTATTTGCCCTCGGTTCGCGATTCCATCCAGAAACAACTCGCCGCGCGCCGGTAAGACCAGGCCGGCAGCCCGGGCATTTGGTGGGCCCTGTAGGATTCGAACCTACGACCAACGGATTATGAGTCCGCTGCACTAACCGCTGTGCTAAGGGCCCAGTCCTTATAGTACAGTGCCTGAACGAATTTCGCATAGCTCACAAAAACACCTTCACCACGGAAGAAACTGGCCCTTTCTTTCGTATCTACTTTTAGGAACAATGGAATGGCCAGCCTGGCATTAGGATCTCAACCCGCACAATTGATACCCCCACCCGAGTTTCAGGACCTCTATCAACGGTATTCGGAAAGCGTTTACCGGACTGCTTTTCGCGTCACCGGCAACGGAGCTGATGCCGAGGACATCCTGCAGACGGTTTTCCTGCGCGTGCTGGATCACCGGCTTACGATCGATCCGATACGGAACCCGGAGGCGTATCTGCGCAGGGCGGCCACCAATGCCTCGATCGATCTGCTCCGGTGGCGCAGTTCACGGGCTGAAACCGCCGTCGATGATGCTTTGGACTACGGGGGTAAGGAGAGCACGGCGCTGATGCGGGAAGGTGTGCGGCGCGCTCTGGCGCGACTGCCGCAACAGGAGGCCGAGATGTTCGTGCTCGCCTATCTCGAGGGTTTTTCCTATGACGAACTGGCGGAGCAGTTCGGCGTGGCGCGCGGCACCGTGGCCAGCCGGCTGAACCGGATCAAGGCTGATTTACAGAAGCGGCTGAAGGAATGGAAATAATATGCAGGATCAGGAGCTGGACCGGATACTT
This sequence comes from Terriglobia bacterium, assembly GCA_016650235.1. Lineage (GTDB taxonomy): Bacteria > Acidobacteriota > Terriglobia > Bryobacterales > Bryobacteraceae > VFZE01. The sequence goes on along the minus strand of JAENWC010000037.1, from coordinate 3,804 downwards.
GAGGAAATGCGCGGCGAACAGCCTTCCGCTGATCAATTCACCCAGGCGCGGAAACGCGTTTGGGACCGGCTTGCCGCGCCGGTGAATGAGGCATGTGCGTCGTTTACGGGGGATCTTGCGGCCTACCGGCTGGGCGGGCTGCCGGAGTCGCGAAGGCTGTTGGTGGAAGACCATCTCAGCCGCTGCGTGGCGTGCCGCGGCGAAGTGGCCGGGCACAAGGTGGTCGCGATGCCGCAAGCAAGGGTGCGGCGGTTTGCCGGCTGGCAGCGGTGGGCAGTGGCCGCCGGTGTTGTACTCGGGATTGTTTATCTAAGTCAGGACCGAATCGATCGGGCGCTTGCCCCTGGCGGCGCACGCGCAACGGTGGCGATCGTGTCCGGCAGTCTTTACCACTTGGGCCACGGGAAACTGCGAACCGGATCAAGCCTTGCGGAAGGCGACTTGGTGAGAACCGGCGTTGGGACCCGCGCGAGCCTCCGCCTGGCCGATGGGTCGCTCGTGGAAATGAACGAGCGTACGGAACTGGCCCTGCGCGGAGCCTGGAGCGGCCTCACAGTGGACCTGGAGCGGGGCGATGTGATTGTGCAGGCGGCCAGGCAGAGGCGGGGCAGTCTGCGCGTGCGGACCTCGGATTCGCTGGCCTCAGTGAAGGGAACTGTATTCGCAGTCTCCTCCTCCACCACGGGATCGCGCATCGCGGTGGTGGAGGGATCAGTGCAGGTGTCGCAAGCGGGACGCCACCGGCTGTTAGTTCGCGGGGAACAGTCGGCGAGCAACCCGGCATTGGAATCGGTCCCGGTACGCGAGGCTGTCAGTTGGAGTTCCAACGCGGAAACCTACTACGCCCTGCTCGGCGAGTTAATGAAGATCGAGAGCCAATTGTCGGCGCTGCCGGTGCCCGCGCTGCGGACGCAGGCCAAGCTGCTCTCCTATTTGCCGGACCAGGTTTCTGTCTACGCGGCTATCCCGAACCTGGATGGCACCATCCGGCAAGGGCTCGCTCTGATAGAGCAACGCGCGGCGGAAAGCGACGTTTTACGACAATGGTGGACCTCGACATCCGGGTTGGAGTTCAAGAAAATGGCGGAAAGCTTCCAATCGATCACGCCACTGGTGGGAGATGAGATTGTCATCGCGGTCACGCCGGAGACTCCGGTGATTCTGGCTCAGGTGCAGCCGGGACGCCGGGCGGCGCTGGAACAGGCGCTGGCGAAACTGGCCGTTACAACCACTCATGGCTACCGGGTGAGTGATGAGTTGATGGTGGTGACCAAGTCCGCTGCTGGCATCGATGCCGTGATGGGGCGCCTTGGGCGCGGCGCAAGCTCGGCCTTCGCTTCAGAGATCGCCCGGCGGTATCAGAAGGGAACCGGCTGGATGGTGGGCATGGATTTCGCCATGCTCCATGTTGGCTTGGGCGACAGCGCGCTGGGACTGTCGCAGATGAAACATCTATTCCTGGAGTGGAGGCAACAGTCCGGATTTGATGAGAACCAGGCCACGCTCACCTTCCAAGGGGCGCGGACGGGACTATCGTCCTGGCTTGGCGCGCCTGGTCCGAGCGGTTCGGCGGACTATGTTTCGGAAAGCGCGGTTCTGGCCCTTTCGAGTTCGACGAAGAATCCTCAGCAGGCTTTTGATGACATCCTCGCGCTAGGTGCCTCTTTCGGTTTGCAGAAATCGATCCAGGAACTGGAAACGGCCACTGGTGTGAACATCGGCAATGACATCGCGCCTGCTCTCGGAACCAATTTCACGCTTGCGGTGGAACGCCCCACGCTGCCGCTGCCGGGAATGGTGCTGGCGCTGGAAGTGAATCAGAGCGTGCTGCTGGACGCATCGCTGCGGAAGATCATCGAGAGCGCGAATCTGAAGGTGGGCGCGGACCAGCGGCTCACGCTGACCGCGGAGATGGTCAACGGGCGCGCATGGATGAGCGTGCGATCGGCGGCGAGCCCGGCCACATTCCACTGGACCTATGACCGCGGCTACATGATCGCGAGTCTGGATCGCGCGCTGGCGCTGAACGCGATTGCGGTTCGCGAGGGGGGCACGCAGTTGACGCGGTCGGGCCAGTTCCGCGCGCAGTTGCCGGTCTCTTCATCTCTCTATCATTCCGGCTTCCTCTGGCTGAACACGCAGGGAGCCATCGCCGATGCGGCCAGCTTCTTCACGACCGGCGTTTTGAAGAACCTGCTGGCCAATCGTGAACCCTCTCTTATAGTTTTTGACGGTGAAACGGAACGAATTCATGCGCAAAGCCGTACACGCTTAACGAGCCTCCTGCTTGATCTGATGCTGGCCGCCGGGCCGGGGCTGGATCATCCAGCCGCAGCCGCGAAAAGGGCGGTGCTGCCGAAGCAACGGCAGGCAAGGGTTAAGATGTGAGCAGCCACAGCGCATGAATACGGTTATCGAACTCGAGGACCTTAAGGTCAAACTGGGCAAGCGCGAGATTCTGCGGGGACTCACCTGCCAGCTTGGCACGGCGGGGGCCGGGAGAGCCATCGGGTTGTTGGGACCCAATGGCGCGGGCAAGTCCACTCTCATACAGACTCTGCTTGGGTTTCATGAACCCTCCGGCGGGCGGGCGCGCGTGCTGGGCTTTGACTGTCACCGGCAACCCAAGCACGTGAAGGCGCGCATTGGCTATATGCCGGAGAACGAGTCGTTGATCGCGGATGTCACCGCGGTCAGCTTTTTGCGCATGATGGGGGAACTCAGCGGGCTGCCGCCGGAGGTAGCGCTGGAGAAAGCGCACGAGGTGCTGTTTCATGTGGGCCTTGGCGAGGCGCGCTACCGGACCCTTGGCACCTATTCACTGGGGATGAAACAGATGGCGAAGCTGGCGCAGGCCATCATACATGGCCCCGAGCTTGTGATTCTGGATGAACCGACCAACGGCCTTGATCCGGCGGCGCGGGCGCGCATGCTGAAGCTGATTCGTGAAATGAAGGACGGCCATGGCATGAGCGTGCTGCTGTGCTCGCACCTGTTGCGGGACGTGGAGGAGGTTTGCGACGAAGCCGTCATTCTCCAGGCCGGACGCATTGTCCACCATGCCGATCTGGAGGCCGAGCGCCGCACCAATCGGCGCTTTGTGGAACTGGAGGTGACCGGCAACGACGCGGGCCTCGGCGATGCGTTGCGTGCCCACGGCGCCGAAGCGGTAAGCGAAGGCTCCGGGCACTGGCGGATCGTCCTGCCGGCCGGTTTGGAAATGGATGTGATCTGGCGCATCGCGGTGCGGGAGAATCTCAGCGTGCACCGGCTCACTTACCGGCGTGATTCGCTGGAAGAGATCTTTTTGAAGGCGGTGGGCCATCTGGCCGTGCCCGTTCCTTCGACCCAGGCGGCTCAGGAGGTGGCAGCCGATGGCCGTCTATAAACGTGGTTACCAGCGCTACCGGGGTCCGTTGACCGGGCCTATCGAACGCTTGTTGGTTGTGCCGCGCTTTGGTTGGAAGCGCCTGATGGAGCAGCGCCTGGTGATGATCCTGTTGGTGGTCTCCTGCTTCTGGCCCGTTGCCTGCGCCGGCTTCATCTATGTGTCCAACCATTCCGAATTGTGGCAGGGGCTGGCCCCCGGATTTTTGGAAACGATGAAAGTGAACGCCAGATTCTTTGCCGTGTTCATGAATGCGCAGGCAGTGTTCGCCGTTTTGCTGGCGGCGTTTGCCGGGCCGAGCCTTGTCGCGCCGGACCTGTCGGGTAACGCGCTGCCGCTCTATTTTTCCCGGCCGATCTCGCGCTTTGATTACGTCATTTCTCGATTGCTTGTGATGGTTGGACTTTTGGCTCCCG
>JAENWC010000036.1 GCA_016650235.1 Terriglobia bacterium | reverse complement strand
GGTCAGCGGGACAAACTGGCGGTTCAGATAATTGGTACCGCCGCCTTCAAACGCGTTATTGAGGAGGCCGCGGTCGGCCAGCGCCGCGTTGCCGAGAAAACCGCCGCCGGCAAATTGCTGGTTAGGCACGATGCCGTCAAAACCTCGCGCCTTGCCATCGTCCAGGTCATTGTCGCCGGAGGTCATGAAGAAGGAGACCTTGTAGATGGCCCAGTCGCGTTCGTAGGCAAGCTCAGCCGCGCCCAGATATGCCTGGATGTTCTGCGCCTGATTGTTCGCCGGAATCGGATGCAGATCGTCGCGCCCAAAGGCGTAGTAGACGGCGTGCGCGAAATTGTAGCGGCCGATGTGGCCGTCGCTGGAGAAGCCCGCGTAGCCGGCGCGGATCTTGTGCGGGCGCGGAAACCCGATCGGCGCGGGCCGCACGAGAAAGCCGTTCTTATCGATGTGGAAGGTGGGTTGATCGTTGTTGTAGAGCAGGCTGAAGTTGACGTTGTAGCCATGCGTCAGAAAATCGTTCCAGTACAGGTTGGCCGCGTAGACGCTCTGGTTGCGTTGCCGCCACCGGTTGAGTCCGCTGTTGGTGTCCTTCTCCAGCATGTTGAAGTACGCGAGGTTGTATTGGAAGATGTTGTTCTTGAGCGTGCCGAACAGGCGCGCGCCGGGCTGCTCATCGGAGAAGATGAACCCGCGAAAGTCGCTGGTGAATCTCTGTATTCCTACGCGCAGCGAGGTGAAATCGTAGTAGGCGCTGCCGCGGTCGTCCACATCCCTCTTCGGCCGGAGCGCGGCCGATGAATTGGTGAACAGCCGTTTTTCGAAGTACAGCTCCTGCATGCCGATGTTGGTGTCGGTGCGCCGCGTCCCCTGCCGCACATCGATGCGCGTCAACGCGTTCTCGCGCACTCTCGCGTAGTTGATGTTGAACTCGGGGGTGATCTTCAACTCGAAATTCACCGGCTCGAATCCAGCGCTGCCCCGGAACAGGCTGAAACCCAGCCGGAAGCTCTGCCGCAGCAGCATCTGCTCGCCCTTGCCGAAGAAGTCATACTCACCCGGCCGGGCCGCGCTCTGCACGCTGGGAACGGGGATGCGGCGCGTGTCCAACAGCGTGTCCGAGGAGCCGGTGAAGTTGAAGAAAGTCTTGCGCCCGATGATGGGATAGTCGCCCTTGAGCGTGTTCAGGTTGAACGGATCCCACCAGCGCGGCCGCGTATAGATGTCGTCGAGCTTCTGGTTTTCATACCGGCTCCAATGCGGCAGGCCAATGCGCCACCGGTTGGGCACGGCGGGATCGGTGGCCGGCGGTGGAGGCGTCACAAAGGCGGCCGGCAGCCCGGCGATATAGCCGGGATCGCCTTCCAGCTTGCGCGGCAGCGGGAAATAGACGGACGGGCTCAGCGTAGCGAGCGGTGAGGGAGGCACTCTTGCGGGAGTGCGGCGGACCAGCGGGCGCGAACGGTCATCGGACAACTCGCGCGGCGGGGGCAGCGCGGCCCGCTGCTTTTCCAGGTACTGCTGCAGAGGAGTAGGGCCGAAGGTCAGCTCCGCTCCGGCCTTGCCGCGCCGGGGCAGTTTGCGGATGGCCTCCAGTTTCCGCTGGGGACCGCGCTCCTGTTGGCGGCCCTTGACGCCGAGTTGCGCCCGCTGGGCTAACAGCGCGGGAGCCAGCAACAGAAATACCAGAAGGCTGTGAACGGAGCAGCACATGGATTGGCTCCTCAGTTCGCCCTGGCCGCCACTTTACGGAACAATGCGGCAAATGTACCGGCCTGATAGGTGGAAGGATGCTCCAGATAGTCGTACAGTTCCGCCATCGCCTTCTGCACTTCGGGCTTGTTGCCGAGGTAGGCCGCCGATAAAGCGTCAAGCGCCATGGTGGCCTGCTCGGCCGAATGCGGTCCGGAACCGGCGATGCGGTCGATGTCGTCATTCAGCGCCTTCACCAGGGCGCGCACTTTATCGGAAGTGAAGTCGGCGCCTGCCATCGCTGTGACCACGGTGTCCGCTTGCCGGGCGGCGCTTGCGGCCGCGGCGGCCACACCCGCTCCATCGGCAAACCGGGTAGAGACGGCGGAGGTCACCTGCTGAATTGCGCTGTTGACGGCTGCGGCCTGTCCGGGCGAGGCCTGGGCAACCAGGAGGCGGAACAGATCCACGCGCGCCTGGTTCACTTGCAGCGAACCGGGACGGCGGCCTGCGTAGCCGCGCTGTATGCGCCAGCTCTCGGCGCGGAGATCATGATGGCACTGGTAGCACTCGAGCTCGGCAAACTCAGGCCAGCTCTTGCTGGCGCGAGTGGAGAGCAGCCGCATCCCCTCGGCAAAGGCGACAGCCTGCCCGACAGCCCAGTTGCGGGCGCGCGGCAACGTGTTGCCGGCCGAGGGTTTTGGTTCCCGATGATGAATGGGCTGCGCCCAACTGAAAGTATCCAATTCAAAGGCGAGATCGGGATGGCCGGCGGCGATTAAATCATGATCCACCACGCGGTCGGCCGAACCGAGGTGGCACTCGAGGCAATTCTTAGCACGGGTCGCCAGATTCTTGGTATCAATCAGACCCGCTGCGACGCTGGCGGCATGGGAGTCCTTCTGGGTATGCGGCCCCAACCACTTTTCGGCGGCGCCGTGGCAGGCCTCGCAGGCCACCCCATCCGACCTGGACCGCTCGGGTGAGCCGGCCGCATGGCAGGAGGTGCATCGCTTGTCGCTCCTGGCGTCGGTGATTCCCAGGATCTGGGCCATGCGCTTGGAGCGCGGTTCATCGAGGACCTTGGATGCGCGCGAATGTTTGTCGGTGACCGACCAGATGGAATACTCGTTGCCCAGGATTCGGCTTTCGGATTCCGGCGCCGCGCTGGTGGCGCCATGGCAGTTGGACGAGGCGCAACCCCCCGCGCCAATGTACCCGGGCTGCTGCGCCGCGGCTGCAACCGCCATGAGGAGGAGCCCGAAACTTCCCGGTATGCGAATCATGAATGCCTCCGTGTCCCTGTCTAGTCTACATTGAATACGCTATTCCGGGTCAAGCGGATTCTCGGCCCAACGCATCAATATCACCGTGATATTATCTGGTCCACCACGCTCATTGGCAAGGCTGATCATCTTTTCGACCGCTTGCGGCAGCGGGCCGGCCTCGCGCAGATGTTGCGCAATGGATTCCTGGCCGAGCGGTCCATACAGCCCGTCGGAGCAAAGCAGGAACAGATCATTGGATTCGAGATTGTCTTCCCATACGCGGACCAAAATCTCGTTGGAGGATCCGATGGCCATAGTGAGTGCGTTGCGGTGCGGGTGCCGGTTGATCTGCTCTTCCGTAAAGTTGAGATTGAAACGCAGTTCGTTGGCAACGTTCTGGTCAAAAGAGACCTGAGTGAGCGCGCCGTCGCGCCAGCGGTAGGCTCGGCTATCGCCGACATTGGCGATCCAGATATGGCCTTCGCGCCAGCAAGCGGCCACCACGGTGGAGCCCATGCCCATGCAGCCGGTCTGATCGATGGATGCCTCGCGCACACGTTGATTGCAGGATCGCACCGCCTCTTTGAGCAGCTCTTCCGGAGTCAGTGTTTCGGCAGGCTCACGCACAAACTTGAGTAGCGTCTCGAGGGTGATGGCGGAGGCCACCTCGCCGCAAGCCGCGCCTCCCATCCCGTCGGCCACCACCGCCAAGCCCAAGTCGGGCGCAATGGTGAAGCCATCTTCGTTGTTGCGCCGGACGCGGCCCACATCGGTGGCTCCAAAAAGCTCCATCGATAGACTCATGGATGACCCCCCGTGACATATTCCGCCCCGAGCCGCTCCCTTTGGTAACGGCTCGGTAACGTGCTCGATTCGGAACCTGTGAACTTGGTTGCGCTTCCGACCAGTTCCCGCACCGGGCGGCGGTCCTTGTCCGACTCTTTGCTCTTGTTGTGATAGAGGTGGCACTGCGAGCAGTTATCCAGGTGCGTGCCGCTTCCACTATGGCAGGCGGTGCAGTCCGCCATTTTGGGAATGAGAATGTCCCCGGTCTTGGTGCTGGTTTTGGCGGCGCTGTGGCAGGAGGCGCAGTCCACGGCGCGATGGGCGCGATGGCTGAATTCGCCGCGAGTGAGCCAAGGCTCACCTTGCGGATTGCCGGAAACGAAGCGTCCGAGCACCGGAGCCGTCTTGCGCACCACCGGATAGCCATTGCTCCCGCCGGCACTCCCGCTTTCGTACTCGTGGCAGTACTGGCACTTACGATCAAAAAGGAAGCTCTCGGAATCGTGCACCACTTTGTCGAGCCAGGCGGATGGGTTGGATGTGGGAACAAACTCGCGGCCGAGCGGACGCTCGGGCAGAGAGGGATTGGCTGCGAGCGCCTTCTCATAAGTGGCGAGGATGTGGGCGTGGATGGTCTCCGGGTCTTTGGTATGGGGAGAGGGGGCCGACAACGCGCCGAGTACCTGATACACGTCGAACTCGAGTTCGCGCTTATGGCAGGACATGCAATGCCGGTCAAAGGTGACCGGCATGAGATCGCCCTTAGGGGAGTTGAGACCGGTGGTGTGACAATCGCCGCACTTCATCGGCAGCTTCATGTTACGGATGGTTTTGGGCTGCAAGGGCATGTGCACCGCATGGTTGAGTTTGAGCGGCCTGGCATCGATCTTCTTGAGGGCCGGGAAATCAGGGTGCTTCCCTTCGGCAAATGTGGTGACCCGTGTCGAGGCGAGCTTGATGCCGGAGCCGTTCAAGAGGAGGTTGCCGTGGCAGGAGGTGCAATTGCCGTCCTTCACCTCGGCCATTATGCCGCGGCCCTGATGCTCGAGGTGGCACTGTGCGCAGCGCGGCTCGGAGGAAAGCTTGCCGGTGTCGATGGACTTGGCCGGATGGGGCGGCCCGTCGTGGCAGTTTTTGCAGGAAGCATCGGCAACGCTGGAGAACAACGAGGCGTGGCAGGCGCCGCAGTTGTTTTCAAAAATGGCGTGCGAGCGGGAGACAGGTCCGTTGGAGAAAACCTTTTCGCCGCCGCCGATACCGAGAATAAAGGGAATGGAGGCGGCGGCAGCGACGGCCGGCGCCAGCCAGGTGAGCATGTGGCGCAGATCGCGAAAGCGATTGGGACGCTTGAGATAGTCCAGGTCGACACGCTGCGCCACGCCCTTGGTATCGAGGATGCGGCGTTGATAATCGAGCGGCTTGTCTTCTTTGGACATATCAGTACCGAAGCGAGATAACGGCATGCACGGCGGTCAGAACCAGAAACGCCATGGACAACGGGACATGGACGTAGAGCCAGCCATGCAACCAGGCGTGCAAAGTGGATTGTACAGCCAACTGCCTGCGCTCTTCGCAAATGGCTTCCAGGTCGGCCAGCACATCGTGAGCGGCTACCGGCAAAATCGTCTTGAGATGGCTGAAATAGGCGGCGCCTTTGTCGGCCGTGGCAAACAGCTTGCTCGTATAGGGCGTTGTTTTTTCGAACAGGAAAGGGCGCACCTCTTCGAGATAATGGGCGCGCATGGCTCCGGCGGCCTCGTCGCCAATGTCAATCTGGCGGACGGCCTTTCTCTTATCGACGAAGACTTGCTGCTTTTCAGCGGCGCCGGCCTTCTGCGCGGGGTCAAAGTACTGTTTGACGCCGCCGGCACGGACAAACTCGGTGAGGTCCTCCAGCATGCCGAGGTCCGCGGTGAGAAACTCGACGCGTTCATCGGCCTCCATGCGGAGCTGCCAGACGACCATGGGGATCTGGTCATAGAGGGCCTCGCGGCGAACCAGTTCCATCATCCGGCGCGGCAGCCAGTTCTGGAGAACGAGTCCGAAGATGCCGCTGACGGTGATGATGGCAAACAGCCACATGAGCAGCGCGGCCAGCCCGTGCCCCCAGGAAAAGCCGCTGTGCATCAGGATGAGCAGCAGGCTGAGCAGCCCCAGCCAGACATGGGCGCGGAGCCACCAGCTCACGCGGCCGAGCGGAGAGGCTGGATACTTTTTTCGCAGGCTGAGCAGACACTCAAAAACAATGAGACCGGTTCCGGCGGAAGCGAAGATGAGACCGGGAATGGAGCCCCCGGAGGGACCATTGGCAGACAGCCAGGCGTAGCCGAGGTAGCCGGCGGTACCGGCCATGGCGACGGCGGTGCAGCCTAAGATCCAACTGCGATGGGTGGAGTCCACAATCATACAGGGTGCCCCTCGAGGAACTCAAACCTCTGCCCCCCGAACTCGATGACGTCTCCGTTCTGGAGCTTGGCCTCACTGACGGGATTGCCATTAAGGCGCGTGCCGTTAGTGGAGTTGAGGTCGTGGACGGTGTAGCGGCCGCTCTCTGTGGTGATTTTGCAGTGCAGGCGGGAAACCTGATCGTCATCGGCGAAACGATAGTCCGCTTCGGCGGAGCGGCCGAAGGTGGTTTCCGGGAATCGAAGCTGCAGCGTGTGGCCGGCCTGCAGGCCGGCTGTGGCTTTGATCCGCGGCATCATGGCGAGCAGCTCCGAGATATTGCTCAGCATCTGCGTCACGGCGTGGGCAGGCGCGGCGGCGGGCTCGGGAACTTCGGCGGCCTTTTCCACCTGCTTGCGGGGATCGACCGCGACGGCCAGTTGGGAACCGGCGAGGCCATGGGCAAAAAAAGTCTTCGGTTCCACGCGTAGAGCGGCATCATGCGGGCAGGCGCGGACACAGTTGGGTTCGGGGTAGTCGACGCAGAGGTCGCAGACGATGGCTTTGGGATTAAACTCGGCCTTCTGCGCTGTACCGCCTTTGAGATCGGGGATGAGTGTGACGTTGATGTTGCCGTAAGGGCAGTCGCTGGCGCAATTGGAGCAGCCGATACACCAGTTCTCGATGACGATGTCGAGGGAGGCTTTGCGGCGGATGGCGCCCACGGGGCAGCGCGTCATGCAAAGGGGGTCCATGCAGGCGCGGCAACTGGTGGGGACCAGGTACTTGTCAAAGCGCATGCCGTCACGGATGAGGCGTGTGACGGAATCCTCATGGGTGCCGATGCAGGCTTTGACGCACTCGTCGCAGCGGGTACAGCGTTCGAGGTCGATGAGCAGCAGGTTCTGGCCCTGCATGAGCTCCTGTTCCAGAAAGTTGGTTAGGGAAAGCGTCTGGACGCGATTGAGAATCTGCGCATCCATCTGGCGGCGGGTGCGCGCCACTTCAATGATGCCGGTCTTGACTTCGGGATGCTCGTCGAGCATGAGAGAGAAGTCTTCCGCCTTGATGCGGACGAGTTGGACATAATCGACCGCGGTGCATGTCGCGGTGCGGCGTCCGGACTGGAGGGCATCGGCGCTCACCTCAAAAGTGGTGTTGCCGATGACGAACTCTTCTCCGATAGGGACAAGGAAAGAGTCCGCCGGGCGCATGCGGAAGATGATGGGATTACGTCCGGAGGGGAGGCGCTTGACGCGGATCTGGTTGCCTTCCACGCGCATTTCAAAATGTTCACGGGAAATGAATTCGTCCCAGGCAACCACGAGCGTGCGTTCGGATTCCGGAGCGCGTCCGCAGCGGACGGTCTGACCGGCCACTGCGCCTTCCGCGTTCTGACCGGGCTGAGGGCCTCTGGCACGGACACGAAAGGCGGGTGGCAGCAGGCCCATTTCGCCAAAGTAGGAGCTGCGGGAAAGATAAGTGAGAACAAGTTCTCCGCCTGGAAAATCCTGCGCCACTTTTACGAAGCCCATCCGGATGAGATAAAAAGCGTCGGCCACATCACCCTGGCGGACAATGACTTCGCCCGGGGGAACGTCCACCAGTTCGACGCGGCCCTTGAGAGAGTCGAGAAACTTATCGCTGAGGCCGGCAAAGACGGGCACCGAGCGCAGATGATTGGCGAGGGCGCGGTTGCGGTAGCTGGTGTTGAGGCGCTCCTTGAAGGCGGGGGCGTTATAGAGGACGTTATTGAGGATGTTCGGCAACATCTCGAAGACAACGACGTCGGTCTTGGCACGGACAGTGGCTGAGCGCGGGTAAAACTTGGGGCGCTTCAGGCGATCCTGCTTCAGGGCGGCGAGGGCAGCGAGTTCGCCGATCATATCCCCCGCTTTGAGTTCGGCGATGGGGTTGCCCATCGGCAGGTCCACCGCGGCGTCGATGGGAATGTGTGTACGGGCAAGGCGGCCCGGCTCGGTGCGTGAGACCGGAGAGCCTTTGATGTAGGCCGTGATTTTGGTAATGCCACCGAAGAGGCCTTTGGATTTTATCCCTTTGGTGGCCGAAACACCGGCGACTGGACTGTCGATAAAAATGTCGACGAGACCGGAGAGAATGTAGAACGCAGTGGTGCCGCTCTCGCCCTCGTGCATCAAAAACTGGCCCGGAGAGTATGTTTTCTTGGTGATGGCGCCGGGGAACTTCTCCCAGATTTGGGGGCGAATCCCCGCGAAATCCGGAACGGCCGCCAACTCCTCCGCGGATAGAGGCGTGCCGCCCAGATCGGCGGCAAGGATAACGTCCTTAGCCATACACGTTCACATTCAAAATGCCATCGTAGTATTGCAAATCTACGTGGCTCATTCAAGCGCCGGGGATGGAACCATTCGGACAAGGAAGTAATGATTCGGCGATGCCGCTTGGAACATTCCAGCCTTTACTCGTCGCGAGGACCCCAAGGACCTGCCCGGCCTGGGATCCGCTGGCTCCGTATTCTTCTCCACGGCAGCGGTGGAACTGGCGCGATTGAAAAACAGCCGGTGAACTGCGCTAGGCTTGGGCCAAGGAGTGAGATCTCATCATGAACAGAAGGAACTTCGTTGGAGCAATGGCCGCTGTGGCCGCTGCCGCGCAGCCGCTGGCCGCCCAAGGCGGCAAGCCCGTGCGGGAAACGCCACTGAGGGCCGATTTTTGGGGCCCGCAATACTACGACGACCAGGAGCGGCAGCAGCTCACGGATGTGCTCGAGACCGGCCGCCCCTTCCGTTGGTACGGGCGCGGAGGCCAGCCGCCGATGAAGGTGGCCACCTTCGAAAAAGAATTCGCGGCGCGCATGAATACAAAGTATGCGCTCGCGGTCACCTCCGGAACGGCTGCGCTGGAAACGGCCATGGCGGCGCTCCAGATCGGCCCGGGAGACGAGGTGATCATCCCCGCCTGGACCTGGCACTCTTCGGCCACCTCGGTGGTGCGCGCGGGCGGTCTGCCGATTTTCGCCGAGATCGATGAATCGTTCAATATCGATCCGTCCGACATCGAGCATCGGATCACGTCGAAGACGAAGGTCATCATGGCCGTGCACCTACAGGGCTGTCCCGCCGACATGGACCGTATCATGGCGATCGGGCGCAAGCACGGAGTCAAGGTGCTCGAGGATTGCGCTCAATCGGTCGGCGGCAGCTACAAGGGGAGGCCGTTGGGCTCGTTGGGCGATATCTCCATTTACAGCCACCAGCTCAACAAAACCATCACGGCGGGGGAAGGCGGGGCGGTGGTCACCAACGATCCAGTGATGTTCGAGCGCGCGGCCCGGTTCCACGATCTCGGCGGGCTGCGGGGCCTGCACAGCGGCCTCGTGGGGCAGCCGAGACTGGATGTGTTTGTCGGAGCCAACTACCGCATGAGCGAATTCACGGGCGGCGTCATGCTGGCCCAGGTGCGGAAACTGGACCGGATTGTGGACGCGGTTCGCGGCAATGCGAAGCGCGTCTACGAAGGCATCCGCGACCTGCCCGGGATCCGATTCCGGCATTTGCCCGACCCGGAAGGCGAATTGGGAACGGCGGTCTTCCTTCGCTTCGACAACAAACAGAACCGCGATAAGTTCATCGCGCTGATGAAGGCCGAGAACGTTCCCGTGGCGCCCCCGGGCGGATCGGTCGTCCTGCCCGTGCTTCCTTACATCGTGAAGAAAGTCACCGTCCATCCGGATTGGCCGACCTGGACCACCGGGCGCGGCAAGTCGATCAAGTATGGCCCGGCGACCTGCCCGAAAACTCTCGGAATCCTCGACCGGTTCGCCGGCCCTGCCATCGATCCAAAATACACGCGCCGCGACACCGACGACATCATTGCCGCGATTCGCAAGGTGTACCCGGCCATCGCCTGAGCACTGAAAACTTATGAATCCTCCGGAGGCCCTCGAAAGCGCGAAGGGCACCGATGATCCACGGAGGCATGCCGCGCTGCGCGCGCGACGCTGGGCCTATTTCACAGCGATTGTGACGGCGTTGCTGGCCTGGCCCGAGACGGTGACCACAACGGGGACTGTATTCGACGGGGTCACCGTCTGGGGAATGGTGACGTTGATCTGGTAGAGCCCGCTGAAGAAGGGCGCAAGACCTGAGAAACTGACCTCGGCGTCTTTTCCATCAATGGTGACACTGAGAGGCAAAATGGTGCGAAGAAGCGGGGAGCCGGGGGTTTGCGAGCCGGCGGCAACTGGACCATCGACGGCTCCAAGGCCTTCGCAGAAGATCACAATGACGTCACCGCGCGATGCCGGACGGTTGGCATCCACGACCACCGATTGGTCCGTGCCATGGACTATGGCCCCCTGGCCGAATGGGGACACAGTGAAGAGGCCGGGTTGGGCATCGGCGATCAGGATCTCGGCGATGGAGAACAGGCCTCCCCGCCGTACAGCCAGTGGATGCGAATTGTGCGGCGTGAGCGTGTAGGGCAGCATCAGGTTGAGTTGCCCTGGAGATCCAAAAAAGAGAGGTGCACTGCCGCCGCCGATGGCGACCTTGATTCCGCCCAGTTCCACTGGAAGAGGGAAGGCGGGGGCTGGGTTAGTGCCTTGCGAGAGGCTGGAACCGAAGATGGAAGCGATGCTTCCCGGCGCCAGGGGGCCAGGAGCAAAGCTGGCCGCGCTCACAATGCCTCCCGGGGAGATGGATGGGGCGGGCTGGGCTTGATTGGTTCCGGAAAGATCGATGCAACCGGTGAGATTGCGCGCCGGATCGTCGGCAAAAATACGCAGGGCGAGGCTGGTCTCCGGTTGCGGGGGAATGTTGAGTGTGGCGCTCCAGAGGCCGTTCTCGATGTAGGTCATCGCCTTGAGCGAGTTGGTGCTGTTGCCCAGCGAAGCGGTGACCGCGCCGGAGGTAAGCGGCAATCCGTCCAGAGAGAAAACGCGCGCGTCGACAGCCACCGGAGTGCCGGTAGCGGTGGTAAAGCCGGCGGCCTGGCGCAAGGGAACTATTTCGAGACCGCCGGGAGGGCAGACGGCTTCGGCGAAATGGAGCGTGGAGGCGGCGGGATTGCCACTAACGGACGGGCGTTGGACCGAGAGGAAAAGATCCACGGACCGTACCAGAGGGTCGCCGGCGAACTGGAAGTTGAGGGTGGCGCGATGCGTGCCGGAAGTAAGGCCTGTCGTAGTCGCCCCCACCTGTACCACGACGCTGCCACCGGGCGGCGCCAGGCGGTCTGGCGGAGCGGAAATGTTCCAAATGGTGGAACTGCCGTTCAGCAGAAACTCATAACGTAGGGTGGAGGCACTGGGATTAAAGATGCTGAAAGACTGCACAGGCGGCGCCTGTTGCGCCACCGTGGAAACAAAAAGCAATTTGTTGGTGGAGAGTATCACGCCTGGATTTGTGCCTTGCGGCAGGACGTTCAATGAGACAAAGACGAGCCTCGGGGAGTTATCGACATCGGCCGATCGAATGAGGATCTCGCCGTAGTAGACGCTGGGATTGAGGCCGGCCGGATTGACGGAGACATCCAAGGGAGTCGGGTTGCCGGGAGATGTGGAACCGCCGGATGTGGAGAGGCTCAGCCAGGAGGGCAGGCCTTGGTCGACGGAGGTGACGGCGTTCCAGTTGAACCCGCCCGAGCCGAGCGCGAGTACCGAGATGCGCTGGGAAGGAGCGGCGGGACCGCCGGCAACAGCGGTGAAACTGAGGCCCTCCTGAGACACGCCTAGGAGGCGGCGGCTACTGCTGACGGCAAGTGTTACGGGTACAAAAAGAGTCTGAGTAGTGGAGGTGGAATCCAAACGGATGCGGGCTTTGTAGGTCCCCGGCTGCAGTAAGGTTGTGTTGAATTGAAGCCGGAGACGGGAGGCGGCGCTGAAGAACGCTGGACCGGAGGGCAGGGAAACAGTAAGCCAACTCGGGCCGGAGATGATCTCCACTGAAGCGCGGTAGTTCAGCGAGCCGGGGCCGCGGTTGGTGACAAAAAGAGTGCGCAAGGTTTGCGCGGCCTCGCGTGGAACGGCAAGCTGCACGTGGCCCGGGTCCACCGCCAACATTGGTTCGCGCGCGGCGGTGACCTGGAAATTGACATTGACGGCAGTAGAGTCCTGTGTGCCGGGAGTGTTGATGATGATGGAACCGAAGTAGGTTCCGGGTGTAAGCGCGGCGGCATTGGTGGAAACCTCCACCCGATCCGGCGCGCGTCCGGAGGGAGCGGCGGCGGCCAGCCAGTTTCCGCCATCGCGCGTGGTGATCTGAATGGAAAACGGATCGCCCACGATGCCCTTGGTGACGTGAATCAGTTGTGACACGAGAGTGGGGAGCCCGGCGGGCGCCTCGAAAGTCAGCGCCCGGGGGCTGGCGGCCAGTGGAGCACCCGCGCGAACAAGGCAGTCTTTGCGGCCGGACACGCCGCGGCTGTCGAGCGCCTGCAAGGTAAAGTTGAATGCCCCTTCGGTGAGTGTGGTTCCTGTAATGGATCCGTTGGCGTTGATGGCCAGGCCGGCGGGCAGGCTCCCGCTGGAAAGTGACCAGACGTAAGGAGGGGTTCCGCCGGTGGCTGACATGAGTTGCGCATAGGGGCTGCCGATGCTCACCGAAGGGAGCGGGCACGCCGTGGTGATGGTGACTGGCGCGAGTACATCAAGGGAGCAACTCTTGGCCATATTGGTCTGGTTGGAGCTGGCCACTTGCACCGTGAACGGATAACTTCCCGGCGTGGTGGGGACGCCGGAGAACAGGCCGTTAGGAAACAGGCTGATGCCGGGCGGAGGCGAACCGGCCAATACGCTCCAGGTATAGGGCGGTTGTGCTCCGGATGCGGTGAAGGTGAAGGAATAGCCGGTGCCCGTGGAGGCCGGACTGAGGGGACAGGACGAAAGAATAGTAAGGGCGGGAAAGCAAGCGGCGATGCCGGCGGCTGGGAGGGCAACTGTTGTGGCGCTGAAGCTGGGGACGGGAGCGGTAGCGGCGGCTGGGGACGCCGAGGATGGGCCGAGACTGCCCTGCGCGGAAACCGCCGTACCGACCGCCTGGCCTTCCGGAACGGACAAAACGACGCCGAAGCTGATGGATTCCAAAGAGGAGTTGCTCGCGGAAAGGATTTCCCATACGGCAAGATCTCCGGACAGGGGTGCAAATGTTCCCACGGCGGGAGTCACCTGGCTGTAGACGCCGGCTCCGGCGCCGTCAGTCAGCACCAACCGCGCCGCAATGCCGGAATCGGTAGTGCCGGGGACCACCGCCGAGGTAGTGACCCAGACCGAGACGCCGGCAGGGATTCCAGTGAAGCGCGCCATAAGACGCGTGCCTTGCGTGGCAAGGCCGGCCTGATTAAGGCCGTTGGTCGCTGTGAAACCCGTGTTGAGGAATCCGGAATCGGTTTCGTATAGGGTGCCCGGCGTATTCTGATCCGCGACGGCTCCGGGACTGGCAACAGTAGTAGCAATGTTTCGCTTCTTGAACTCTCCGGCGAAGCTTTCCGTGAACTGAACATTGAAATCCGCCGTCGTGTTCTGGGCTACGGTGGCCTTGTTGCCTGTGCAACCATCAATGGCCGGGACGGTCCAGGCGGTGTCGGCCGGAGTGCGTATTTGGAATCCGGTTGAGGAGGCGGCCACAGTTGCCAGGACGGAGGTGGGGTTGGCGATGGCTATCGCCGGGCTGGTGGCGACGAATGCAGTGATGTTGGCCGATGCGCCGATGGTGCTGTTGTCGGACCGGAGATTGACCACCCGGAAAGTGATGGTCTGGCTGGAGCCCGGATTCACGATTTGCACACCGGGGAAGGTGACTGAGTTGGCGCCGCTGCGAAAAGCCTGATAGACATTAGCGCCGGGAACAACGGCTCCAAAGGGCTGCACGAGTTGGGCGCTGGGCGCCGGATCATTCACGATGAGGAGGGCTTCGCTGGCGGCGTTGCTGGCATTTAGGTTGCGGCTATTGAGCAGAGTATTGAGAAAGACCTGGAAATTGACGCTGTAGGCAGGGCCCGCGGAGCCGCCGGTGCAGGCAATGACCAAGTCTCCGGTGAGTTCGGTTTGTCCACGGAGACGTGTTGCCGGAGTAGAGGCGGCTTGGGTCGTACAGGTGAGGGGTGGCGATTGGGCGAAGCTAACCACTGTGGTAAGACAGAAAGCCAGAAGTAGTTTCTTCATGATTAATTATGGGCTAGATTACCGCACGGCAATCGAGACCGGCAAACTGGCCTTGCCGCCGGCGGTGATGATCACAGGCAGCGCGTCCCCAGGGATCAAGTTTTGCGGAACGGTGACGTTGAGCTGATAGAGGCCGGTGAAGAACGGCGTAAGACCGGCAAAGAGGACCTGCGCGGGTTGTCCGCCGATGGTTACAGTGACGGGCGCCTGGACGCGGGCCAGGGGTGAGGGAGGAACGGCCTGACCGGCGATCACCGGCTGATCCACCGCGCCGAGTCCTTCCGCATAAATAATCACCACGCTGCCGCGGGTGGCGGGATTTCTTGCATCGACAACAACAGTGGGATTTGCGCCATCCACAACCACGCCCTGCCCAGAGCCGGACTGGTTGATGGTGAAGATGGCCGGTTGCACTGGATCAATGATCACATCGACGAAGTTCGAACGGCGGGTGCCGCGCCGCACCGAGAGCTGATTGGTAGTGTTGGCGGTGATGGTGTAGGGCAGCATCACGTTGATCTGGTCGAAGCCTGGCAGTTCGCCAGCGAAGATGAGCGGGGCCTCGCGGCCGGCGATCACGACGCGGGAGTTGCCGAGCTGTGTAGGCAGGGGAAGGCTGGATGGAGTAGCAATGCCGTCGGCCAGTTGTGTTCCGAAAATGGCGGCGAGGCTGCCGGGAGCAAGCGGTTCGCCGCTGGAGAAGCTGGCCGTACTGAGGACAGCGCCACTGGGAACTGTGGGTACGCCGTCGTTAGGAGAAATGGCTCCGGCCAGTTCGAGCGTGCCGGTGAGTTTGCGGTCCTGATCGTCGGAGCGCAGGGTAATAGTGGCGGGCGTGGCATCGGTTTGTTGCACCGGCCAGGTTCCGCTCCAACGGCCATTACCGGTATGGACCATCGCGACGGGCGCGTTACCGTTGGAGAAAGTGGCCAGAACTGAGGCTGTGGCTGTGGTTAGAGGATCGCCACAATCATCCACAACAAGGGCCTCGATGGGAAAAGGCAGGCCGCCGGCGGCGACGAATCCGACCGGGAAAATGGTGGCGGTGGGCAGGAGCCTGGATGGGGTGCAGCCGGCAAGGGCTCGCGCAGGCTCGTTTTTTCCGGCTCCGGCGGCAGTGGGAGATTGCACACGGGGAACAACGAGAAGGATGTCGATGAGGAAAGTTTCGGTGGAACCGGAGGCGCTGATGGCGATACTGGCGCGATAGACGCCCGGGAGCAATCCTTGCGGGGTGACCGAAACATCAAACGATCTTGCCTGACCTGGAGCGACGGATCGGGGGGCAGTGCTGGAGATCTGAAAGAAGCGCGAGTCGCCGGTGAGGAGCGCATCGATTGCAACGGATACGGCGGACTGGTTGAACACGCGCAAGGTTTGAACAGGAGGTGTAGAACCCGGCAGGGCAACGAAGGTGTGCGCGGTGGTGGGCAGGTAGAGAAGGAATGGGTTCGGCGCGGAGGGTAGCACGCGGAGAACGGTATTGATGGCTCTGGGCGAGTTAGCGGCGGCGGGGGCAGTGAAGGTGATGTCGCCGAAGTAGAGGTCGGCTGCGAGATCCTTGTGATCGGCGGAGATGGCAAAGCGAGCCGGATCATTGGGCCGGGCGGCGTTGGTGGCGGGATCGATGTTGAGCCATGGCCCGCCGGAGATGGTGGAGGGCTTGCCTTCGACGAAGATTCCGGTGGAGTTGATTCCGGGTAGAACAAGAATATCGCGGGGTTGCGGCGCGGGACCGCCGCGTACCGCGTAAAAAGTGAACCCATCCTGAGAGGTGAAGAAGATTTCGCGGAAGGTATTCACAGCCACCTTGACCGGAATTCGGGTAATGGGGAGCGAGGGCGCTTCAATTTCGATGAAGCCGCTGTGGGTGCCAACGCCGAGCTTGGCCGGGTCGATGGTGAAGGGCAGGTAGAAAGGCGCATTGGAAGGGACGGTGCCGGTGCGCGCGGAGGGAATGAGCCATGGGGTGGTGGAGCGAATGGTGAGGTTGATGGATTCCACTCCGCGGCTGATGATCTCGATAGTACGCCGCGGAAGGGTAACGGAGTCACTGGGCAGACTGATGGAGAACTCTTTAGGGTTGAACAGGAGGCCGCGGGCGGGGGGCGGGTCTATGAGGATGGTGATGGGAACAATAACGCTCTGGTTGAAGGCTTGGTCGGAACTGAAGATCATTCTGGATTCGTAGCGGCCGGGGAGGAGGCGGACGGAATCGGCCTCGACGCGAATCAGGGCAGGGGTTTGCAATGAAGATGCGTTCGCGATGATGAGCGGGCCGTCCACCTGCGTTCTGTAGGAGCAGGGGATGTTGTGGCCGGGGCAGGCGATGTTGAGCAGATGGGGGACGCTCGGTTTGCCCGCCGTGCCCCGGATGATGAGGGAAGCCGGGGAGACGGTGATGGTTCCAAGAACTTGCAGGCTGCACTGGATGGCAACTGTGCCGTTGCGGCTGTCGGTAACCTGCATGGTGAAGGGGAAGAGTCCGGCTTCAGTAGGTGTTCCGGCAAACTGTCCGCCACTGCCGAGGGAGATGCCGGCCGGCAAGGCTCCGATGATGACGCTGAAGGCGTAAGGGGGGAAGCCGCCGGTAGCGGTGATGGTCTGGGCATAGGTGGCGCCGATGGATGCGGCAGGCAAAGGGCAGGCCGTGGTGATGGCTAGTGCGGGAAGAACGCGAAATTCCAGCGTGTTGGAAAACACCAGCGCGGTCAAGTTGGGCTGGCGAACGGCGATGGAGAAGGTTCCGGTTTGAGTGAGGAGGTTGGGAGGAACTACGGTACGCACCTGGGATGCATTAAGCAGTGTGGTGGGCAGTTCCTCCCGCTGATTGGTGCCGAGGTTCCAGATGACTGTGGCGCCCTGCGTAAAACCGTTTCCCGAAACGATGAGATTGAGGGGGCCTGTTCCGGTGAGGGTGGAGTCTGGATTGAGTGAAAAGATGGCGAGTCCCTGTCCCGACACAGCGGCAACAGCCATGCTGCAAGACTTCTGACGGATTTTCTGCTTGGAATCGAGAACCTGGATGGTGAAATTGGATGTCCCCACAACGTTGGCTGTGCCGGAGATTACACCAGAGGCGTTCAGTGTCAAACCGGGGGGCAGAGAACCGGCGGCGATGGCCCAGGTATAAGGTGAAGCGCCTCCATCGGCAACAAGAACCGCATTGTAGGGGCTGGCTAGACCGGCAGTGGGCAACGGGCAACTGTTGAGGATGTTCAGGCCGGGGAATACGGAGAAGTTGAGAATGTTGGAAGTGAGGATGAGGGTTTCGTCGCCCACCTGCGTCCTGACGGCGACGGGGATTTCTGCGGGCTGTTCCACCAGAGCGGCAGGAACAATGGCTGCCAAAGTTGACGGATTGAGCTGGGAGGTTTGGAGGGAAATTGCGCCAAAGGTGTTGAACCTCCAAATCACGGTGGAGCTCTGATTGAAACCGGTTCCGGAGACCAGTAGTGTAAATGTGGAGTTGCCGGATTCAACCGAGGCAGGCTGGAGCGAGCTGATCTGGGTTCCGGATACTTGAGAGAAGGCCGCGGCGGCCGACAGCAAAATTAGCGCCAGCGGGCGGTGGCCGTGCACGCTAGAGCTTTTTACGAATCCGCTTCTTGGTCGATCCATCCGTTGCATATTGAAGCGCCTTCCGGTAGGCCTCGGCTGCAGCTTCGGCGCGGCCGGCCCCCTTCTCAAGATCTCCGATGAGTTCCCATGCATCACCGCTTGCGGGCTGCAATTTGACGGTGGTGGAAAGTTGCTCCAAGGCATCCGTGCGTTTGCCATCGGCGGCGAGCAATTGTCCGAGAGCCAGACGGGCCGCGGCGTAATCCGGTTTGGCGGCTACCACGGCGCGGTATTCCGCAATGGCCTCGGGCCGCTGATTGGAGGCAGCCAGGGTTTTGGCGAGGCTGAGCCGGCTGGGCAGGTGCGCGGCGGACTGGGCGAGATTCTGCTTCCAGAGTGAGATGGCCTCGGGCACTCGGTCCTTCCTCCCGGCGAGCAGCACAGCCAGATTGTGGCGCGCCTCGAGCATGCCGCTGTTCTTTTCGAGCGCTTGTTTGTAGAAGCGCTCGGCATCGGAGCGGCGCCCCGCGGAAGCATTCAGGAAGCCCAGCGCGTTGTAGGCCATGGGGTCGGCGGGCGCCAAAGCCATTGCATTGCGGAAACTGGATTCGGCCTCTTTGCGCCGGTTGAGACGTTGGTAGACCAGACCCAGGTTATAAGGAAGATAAGAGTAGTTGGGGGCGAGGCGCATGGCTTCCCGGTAGCTGGCGATTGCGCCCTCGTAGTCGCCGAGCTGGGTGTAGGTGAGGGCGAGATTGTGCAGCGGGTAGGCCCACAGCGGGGCGCGCTTGGCGGCTTCCCGAAATGCCTGCGCGGCGCGCTCATAGGCCGCCTGCTCGAGCGATGCGATGCCGAGCGCGTTGAAGGAATAGGCTCCCTCGGGATCGAGACGAACAGCGCGTTCCAGCATCAGCGCCGCGCCCTGGTAGTCCTTATCGAACAGTTTCATGCGGCCCAGGCAGAAGGTTTCGCGGCTGTCGAGCAGAACCGATTCCGGAGTCAGCAGCTTGGCGGCCCCGAAATAGGCGGCGCCGGCGGCGAACTCATCTTTGGTTTGAGGAACCTGATCCCCGGCCAGGTAGCGGAGGATCACCTGTTGCCCGCGGTCTTCCAGAGCGGATTTCAGGACGTTGGCCTGGAGCAGATACTCGGGCGGTTTGACGCGCCGCTGGTACTGGCGCAAGGCGGCAAAAGCGTTGCGCTGGGCGTCCGGAAGGATACGGCCGGCTGTGACGGCTTCTTCAAAATCGACCGCTTCTCTCAGAACGGATGTGGAGCGGGCGGCGCGGCCGGTCACGGTGGAGGTGCTCTCGAGTGAGCGGCTGGCGACGGTGGCAAGCCGGTCGCCTCCATCGGCCGAGGGCGTGAACTTCTTCATGGCGATGCCGGCCAGCTTGGTGTTGGCGAGATTGGAAGTTCCTTCGTAGGTCCCGTTCTCGCGCGGGTGCTGGCGGTCCGCGGTACCATCGGACACCTTGGACTGGGTGTATTCGATCAGTTCATTGATGGAGACAGTGCCATCGTTGTTGAGATCGCCTCCGCCGTTGAGCGCCTCGAGAACAAAGAAGCTGAACGCTCCATGACCACCGCCATACTGGGGCCCCTCAAAGGAGTATTCGTTCGAGCGGCTGGCCGTGAAAAGGAACATCTGGCCTTCGGCTTCGGCCAGGCGCTCCACCACTCCGTTCACTTTGGCGTTCTTCGGGATGGTGCCGATGGTGCCGGAGCGGCACACGTCGACGAAAGCGGTCACGCGTCCAACGTTGACAAGATCGTCCCGGATGAGCTTTTGCACGTCGGCCATGGGTAGGGCGGTAGTGTCCAGATCCTGCGGGTCACTGTCGTAGGTGACGATGAAGGCTCCGCGCTTGCCCTTGGATTCCACCACCGTGCCATGCGTGGCAATGAGAAGAATCACGGTGTCGTTTTTTCCGGCGCCGGCCTTGAGGAAAGACTCGAAGGCGTTGCGGATGGCGGCTGTTGTGGCCTGCTCATTAGTGAGCATGACGATATCGGCGTCGGCAAGCTTGCCGCCACGCTCGCTGCGCAGGTAATCGCGGAGCAAAGCGGCATCCTCATGGGCAAAGTTGAGGGGCCGGATCGCTTCGGACTGAAACTTGGAGATGCCCACCAGCAGCGCGTAGGTCTTGCCTGGTTCAGCGGTTGCCTGCGCCTGGGGGCTGGCGCCCGCGGCTTTCTCGGCATCTTCTTCCAGCGTGAAAAGGCGGGCCTTGAGCCAAACGGCATCGGGCCAAAGCGCGGACACCTTTTGATATTCAGCGGCTGCGTCGGCGGCCAAACCATACTTGCCGAGGACTTCCGCCCGGCCCACATGCGGCAGCGGATCATTCACATTGGCGGCAATAGCCTTGTCAATCGGGGCCAGTTCAATCTCGAGTGCGGCACGGGCATTCTGCGGCAATGCGGACACACGGGCGGCAAATGTGCCGGGATCGGCATCGGGCCGCAAGGCGCGGCGCACAGATGCCCCGTTGTGCATCTGGCTGGCGGCGGCCATGCGCCCCATTTTGGGCAGATAGCATGCGGGAACCTGCGTCTTGGCCGTGAGTTGACCGGCGGTGACCTTGATCTGCGCGGCCTCCATCAGGGCATCGCCGCCCTGCGGCAGAGTTTGCTGGGACTTGTCGGGGCAGTAGAGGAGGGTGACCGGCCCGGAGGAGGCCTTGATCGAGTCGCCCGGAAAAAGGAGATCGCCGGTGCGCAAAGTGAGCGCGAGTTCATTGCCTGCGCGGAGGAGACTACCGCCATCGGCGCGCAAGATGAGGGCGACGGGCGATTCCGGAACCGCCGGCGTTTGGCCGGACAGGCCCAGGACCCCAATGGCCGCGATGAGAATTCCACCGATGATTCTTCGAGTCGACGACATAGTTCCGATGCCAATAGTATACGACGCGACCGGCACAATAAGATTTCAAAGTTATGACGGAAGGAAAGCCGACAACGCGTGCATCGCGACGTGATACGCTCAAATTGTTCGACCTATATGCAGTCCGGCGAGCAGATTTCCCACTACAGAATCCTATCCTTACTCGGTACGGGAGGTATGGGTGAGGTGTGGCTGGCGCGCGACACGCTGTTGAACCGGAACGTTGCCGTGAAGATCCCGCACGCGAAAATGGCTCAGGATCCGGAGTGGTTGCGGCGCTTTGTGCAGGAAGCGCGTGCGGTTGCGGCGCTGAATCATCCTAACATTGCGCATGTGCATGAGCTGTGTGAAGACGGCCCATTGCCGATGATTGTCATGGAGTATGTGGAGGGGCGCACGCTGTCCGAACGGATTCGCGAAGGCGCGCTGCCGCTCGATCGGATCCTCGACATCGGTATCCAAGTAGTTTCCGCGTTGGAGGAGGCGCACGGCAAGGGGATTATTCATCGCGACATCAAGCCGGGGAATATCATGATCACCCCGCGGGGGCAAGTGAAGGTGCTGGATTTCGGTGTCGCGAAGAAGCTTTCGTTCTCCATTTCGCAGGTGACCACATCCAGCAGCGCGGCATATGAACCTGATACAGAGCCTGGCCAGGTTCGCGGCACGCTCCGCTACATGAGCCGGGAGCAGTGTATCGGCGCGGATTTTGACCATCGCTCGGATCTGTTCAGCCTCGGCGCGGTTCTGCACGAGATGTCCACCGGCGAATATGCGTTTGCTGGTTCAACCCCGGCGCTCATCTACGACGCGATTCTCAACCGCACTACGCCTGCGCCCAGCGCGATAAACGCGGCCCTACCGGCGGAGTTTGACCACATCGTGTTGAAGGCGCTGCAAAAAGACAGGGAATACCGTTATCACTCCGCATCGGATCTACGCCATGATTTGGAGGTGCTCAAACGGGCCACGGACAAAGCGGGTGGACGGGCCGGGGCGCTGTCTCCCGCGGCCAGGTCCAGCTACGCCGCTCCGGTCCTCATTGCTTTGCTGCTGACCATCGCCGGAGGAGTGGCCTACTTCAATCTTCGCCGCAGTTCACAGCCGAATCTTGCCTTGGAATCTGTGCCGCTCACTTCGGCGCAAGGTACAGAAAGCCAGCCCAGCTTTTCGCCGGACGGCAACCAACTGGCGTACGCATGGAGCGGGGAGAACGAGGACAACTGGGACATCTACGTCAAAATGATTCAGCCGGGACCGTCCCTGCGGCTGACCTCGAGTCCGCACACTGACTATAGTCCGGCGTGGTCTCCGGATGGGTCGACCATTGCATTTCTCCGGATTTCGGAAACCGGGGGGTCTGGATTTTATCTCATTTCCGCATTGGGTGGCAGCGAACGCAGGCTATCTGGGGCATCGACTTCGCGCACCGGCGTGGAGAGCCCGTTTCTGGCTTGGTCACCGGACGGCAAACATCTGGCTATCGCCGATAAATCCGGCCCGGCCGATCCGATGATGATACAACTTCTCGACGTGGCCACCGGGGCGCGGACTCGATTGACGCATCCGCCAGCCAACGCATTTGGCGACAGTGGAGTTGTCTACGCTCCCGACGGCAAGATGATTTTCTTCGTTCGCAGCAATGGCATGGGGATACAGGATGTTTATTCCGTACCGGTCACTGGCGGGGAACCGAGGCGGCTGACGAACGACAACCGCCGCGTCTACGGATTGACCTGGAACCCGGCTGACAACCGCCTCTTAATTGCCAGCGGCCGTCAGAATAACGCGCGGATCTGGCGCTTGTCTCCGGCCGGAGGGGAACCGCAGCGTGTGCTTGGCATCGGCGAAACCGCATCGTTCCTTGCGATCCCGCGAAAGGGCCAACGATTGGCCTTCACGCGCGCCGTGGTGGACACCAACATCTGGCGCTATGATTTGTCCGGAGTAACGCCGCCGCGGCGTGTGATTTCCTCGACGCGCCTGGAGCAGGGCCCTCAATACGCGCCCGAGGGCAAACGCGTCGTCTTCGCCTCCACCCGAACCGGCGCCTGGGAGATTTTCACCTCCGATGTGGATGGGAACAATCCGCTTCAGTTGACCTCCTTCAACGACAAGCCCGCAGGCAGCCCGCAATGGTCCCCCGACGGCAAGAGCATCGCTTTCGACGCCCGCCCGGGCGGCAATGCCGACATATTCACGTTGAGCGTGGAGGGCGGTGTGGCCAAGCGGATCACCACGGACCCGGCGCAGGACTCAGTGCCTACCTATTCCCGCGACGGAAAGAGCATCTACTTTGGATCGAACCGCACCGGCCAGTTCGAAATATGGAAAGTCGCGGCTTCGGGCGGGACAGCCACGCAGGTGACCCGCAATGGCGGCTTCTATGCGCAGGAATCGCCCGATGGGAAGTACCTATACTATGCGCGTTCCCTCGATGAACCGGGCCTTTGGCGTATGCCGCTGCCGGGCGGCCCGGAGTCGCCTGTGATTGAGACCCTGCGCGCCGGCTACTGGGGCTATTGTGCGCTGCACCCGAAGGGCATCTACTTCGTGGACATGGAGGGGACCGCCGAGGTTGGCCTGCAATACTTTCTCAAGAATTTCGACTTGGCCACGGGCAAGATCTCAAAAGTGTTGACCCTTGCCAAACGGCCGTTCAACTCCGGCCTTGCTCTATCGCCGGATGGCAAGCAGATTCTCTATACACAGGCCGACCGCTCCGATACGGACATCATGCTGGTGGACGGCTTTCGCTAAAGCCCCTGTTCATAGCGCCCCTTGCCATGCTTCAGGTGCAAGCAGTAACCATCAATCCCATGACCAAACCACGGCCGGGGAGTTCACCCCCTCACCGCCGCTTGGCTTTTTCAATCTCAGCCGCGGCGTCCGGGTTGATGTGCAAGGCCGGAGACCCCCGGCGCTTGGCGACGACGGTAACCAGAATGATCGCCACAACAAGCACTGCGATTAAGATCCACGGCTTGCGCATGATCCAACTGTACATTAACGAATCCCGCGTAGCGGCTCGTTACTCTGATCCCGCTTGACGGCCAGCTTGGCCGTTTGCGTCCGGCCCCCGCGCTCGCGCGCAACGTCGCCTTTGATCTCGTCGCCTTCATGCTTCAGTGCGAATTTCATGATCGCGCCTCCGGTCGACACTTCGAAGGCAAGATTCCCGCTTTCAGCTTTTCCGTTTTGAATCGCGTGCGGATCGCTCGCAGTGGAACCCGCTGTTCCGGTCAGCTTGGCGCCTTCCTGTTTCAGAACGAGATGAGCAGGACCGGGGTTTTCCCCGCCATCGGAGGTGGAGACGGTCAGCGTGCCGGTCCACCTGCCGTTGGCATCTGCGCCGCCGCTGCAAGAGTCAAAAGAAGAATCTGTTTCATTGTGGCTCCTCGCTAGCAATACGAATGCCACAGATGAGAAGTTCGGATTGAACCGCGCGAGTTCTCACAGGCGGCCCGGGTCAGAGGCGGTCACTCTCCATGATGGTTGCGCTAAACCATTTGCTTTAGATACGATCGGTAGCGGCGGGTCAACGATCGATATGCGGTCCAACCTCCGGCCTCGCGCCGCGATGACGTTTGTTTTTTGCCTCTCCTCATTTTTGATGGCGCAGCCGGCGCAGGCCGTGGATTGCAGCCTGCGCGCGAACCCGGATCGCATTCTAGCCCGCGAGGCACAAATACGGCAAAAGGTGTACGCGTCGGCCGCCAAATTCAACCGCGTGCGGACCGCCGGCTCACACGGGGTGCCGGCCGCGGAAATCCCCCGGCGCAACCTGGTGGACGACGCCATCTTCGACAAACTGCAGCAGATGGACGTGCCCAGCGCGCCTCTGACTACCGACGCTGAGTTTATCCGGCGCATCTACTTCGACCTTACCGGCCATCCGCCAACGCCGGAACAGATCCGCGCTTTCCTGGAGGATTCCAACCCGGACAAGCGGAGGGAACAGATTGATCAATTGCTGTATTCGCGGGAGTTCGTGGACAAATGGACGCTGTGGTTGGGCGACCTGATGCAAAATGTGGCCTTTCCGCAGAATTTCGACCGTCAGTATTATGCTCGCAACGCCTATTACGAATGGATGCTGCTGGGGTTGGCCAACGAGAAGTCGCTGAAGGATTTCGCCTATGAGGCGATCTCGGCAACGGGGAACAGCTACAACACCCCGAGCGGCGCGGTGAACTTCGCGCTGAACGGCATTGTGGCGATGGGGCCGATTCAGGATCGCTATGACAATCTGCTGCGCTTCACCACCACCGCGTTTCTCGGGCTGTCCACCTACGATTGCCTGCTCTGCCACGATGGACGGAGGCACCTGGAACAGGCGAATCTTTGGGGGTCCACACGGACGCGGCTGGAGGCCCAGCGCATGGCCGCGTTTTTTGCGCGCACCGATATGATCAAGCCGCGCGTGGCGAGCACCGCCGAGTTTTATTACAACAGCTACGACGTCACCGACCGGACCACCGGCAACTACGATCTCAACACCAACTACGGAAACCGTCCGGACCGTGTGCCCATTGGCGCCTCGCGCTTCCTCACTCCGGAATACCGGGACGAATCATTGCCGGAGGGAAACTGGCGTGCCTCCTTCGCCGGGTTTGTGGTGAACGATCCGTTGTTCGCGGTGAACATGGCCAACCGTTTGTGGAAAGAGTTCTTCGGACTGGGGCTGATTGATCCGGAAGACAGCATCGACCTGGCGCGCCTGGATCCGTCTGAGCCGCCGCCGGCGCCCTGGACGCTGCAGGCCTCGCACCCGGAGTTGATTCTGGCCTTGGCCGAACAAATGCGCGAAGGAAACTTCAACCTGCGCGAATTTATCCGCATACTGGTGAGTTCTTCGGCCTACCAGCTCAGTTCGCGCTACAGCGCGGAATGGAAGTTGACCTACGTGCCGCTGTTCGCGCGCCATTATCCGCGCCGCCTGGAAGGGGAGGAGTTGCACGACGCCATCGTCATGGCCACTGGCGTAAAGACCAACTACACCTTGCGCGGATTGAATGATACGGTTTGGGCGATTCAGATGCCGGAACCAGTGGAGCCTCGCTCGAACGGTTCGACACTGAATTTTCTGGTGCCCTTCTTTCGCGGCAATCGCGATTCACAACTCCGCATCCAGGACGGCTCCATCCAACAGCAGCTCAACCTGATGAACGATCCCTTTGTGCTGAACAAGGTCAAGGTGGCCAATTCCGCAAACATGCGGGCGGTGGCAGCGATCACCGGCGACACGCAGGCGGTGGAGGAACTGTTCTTGCTCTACCTGAACCGGATGCCGGATGAGCGCGAGCGCACCGTTGCGCTCGAATTTCTCGGCAAGGCCGGCGCCCAGCGCAATACGTATCTCGAGGATCTGGCATGGGTCCTCATCAACAAGACCGACTTCCTGTACAACTACTGAGACCCCATGAAAGACCGCTTCGGAATCGACTGGCAAGAAACTTTCCGCAAACACGCACCGGGCTCTCCATTCTGGCGTAGGCCCTCGCTCACCCGGCGCCATTTTTTCCGCAATTCGGCCGCTGCCGTTTCCGGCTACTTTCTATTGCCGGAGCTGAATACGGAGACCATTGCGCGAGCCGGAGTCTCCACCATCGGAACCGCCAGGAACTGCATCTTCATCCTGATGCGCGGCGGCCCCAGCCACACCGATACATTCGACCTCAAGGAAGGCGCCTGGACACCGAGAGAGTTGGAGCCCACTGCCTATGGCGGCATCAAATGGCCGCGCGGTCTGATGCCGAAGCTGGCGGAACAGATGGACTCTATCGCGCTGGTCCGGTCTGTGAAGGCGTGGGCGCTGGTGCACGGCCTGGCCCAGGTGTGGGCGCAGATTGGCCGGAATCCGGTGGCCGGATCTTCCAAGATCGCCCCGCACATTGGTTCGGTGGCCGCCATCGAGCTATCCAAGCAAACGCCGGATGCCACTCTGCCGGCCTTTGTTTCGCTGAACGTAACCTCCGGTCTGGGCTCCGGCTATTTTCCGCCAGAGAACGCTCCTTTCTTTGCGGTCCCCGGAGGTGGTGGCTTGGGGAACTCGCGTCACAACGACGGAGCGCCCCGTTTTGACCGGCGTTACGAACTGCTGATGCAGATGGACTCCGGGCTCCGCGGTGAGCCTGAGCTCGGCGCCGCCCCCTACCAGACGGCCTCCTACAATCTGTCCGCCCGCAAGTTGATTTACAACAATAAAGTAGATGAGATTTTCACCTTCGATGCGCAGGAACGCGCCCGCTACGGCGCCACCAACTTCGGCAACTCCTGCATCACCGCCCGAAATATGTTGCGCGCCCGTTCTGGCGCGCGCTTCATCCAGATCACCACAAATGACTGGGATCATCATGACAATATCTGGACTCCCAATGGCGGCCACTTTCTGCGCGCCAAGGAGTTCGATACCGGACTCGGGCCGTTGATGGAAGATCTCAAGTCCGACAAGCTGTTGGATGAGACGCTCATCGTCGCGATGGGTGAGTTCGGCCGCACGGTGGGGAACCTGACCACCACGCGGGGCCGCGACCATTTTGCGCAGCAAGCCATCT
Source organism: Terriglobia bacterium (assembly GCA_016650235.1). GTDB lineage: Bacteria > Acidobacteriota > Terriglobia > Bryobacterales > Bryobacteraceae > VFZE01. The sequence goes on along the minus strand of JAENWC010000036.1, from coordinate 426 downwards.
TGTTCGCGGGGGCACAGGTGCGCGGCGGGCGTGCCATCGGAGCCAGCAACGCAGCCGGCAGTGGAACTTTCGAACCGGGTTGGTCGGGTAATCGCGACGTGCGCGCCGAAGATGTGGAGGCCACTATCTATTCGGCTCTTGGCATCGATTGGACTACCATACGCCGTGACGACCCGCTTGGACGAGGGTTCGAGTACGTCCCGGGCGGCTCTACCGGGCAGTACAAGCCGATCGACGAACTCTGGGGCTAGCGTAGTTATTACTGTGTTATAAAGGACTTGAACTCAAGAACTTGCCGGAGGTGGCGCTATCCTGGGATAGAAGATGAGTGTTCCTGATCCCTCTGCCAGCCAATCTCCAGAAGAATGCACCGCCTGCTGTGTGCGGCGGCAGTTCAGCACCGGCCGATCTCCGTGCTGTACGATG
>JAENWC010000035.1 GCA_016650235.1 Terriglobia bacterium | reverse complement strand
CCCCACCTGTCATGGAGACGGGCGCACCAGTACAACGGAAGCGGTGGAGGTCCGGCTGCCGCCGGGTGTACAAAGCGGAGACCGTTTGCGCGTAGCCGGCAAGGGCAACGCCGGAACCATGGGCGAGGCTGCGGGCGATCTCTACATCACCGTGCGCGTGGAGGATCACGCCTTCTTCCATCGCGAAGGGGATGACGTAAACATCTCGGTTCCGGTGACCGTGTGGGAAGCCTCGCTTGGCACCAAGATCGAAGTCCCCACAATCGATGGCCGCGCGCTGCTGAAGATTCCGCAGGGGACGCAGAATGACCAGAAGTTCCGGCTACGCGAAAAAGGTGTCTTCAACGCGCGCAAGAAAAAGCGCGGCGATCAGATTGTACGGGTGTCGGTGCAGGCGCCCAAGGCGCAGGATGAGCGTTCGCGGGAGATCCTGCGTGAGCTGGCTGAGCTGCATGCCGAGGATCCGCGCGCCGGGATGTGGAGCAAGGTCTAGCATGGCTCGCAAGAAACAAAAAGCAGCCTACATGATTTCGGCCGTGGCCGAGCAGTACAGCATCCATCCCCAAACGCTGCGGCTCTATGAGAGGGAGGGTCTGCTGCTTCCATCGCGTAGTGACGGTAATACACGGCTCTACACCGATGACGATCTGGAGCGGCTGGAAGTGATTCTCAAGCTGACCCGCGATCTGGGCGTGAATCTGGCCGGCGTCGAGATCATACTGAACATGCGCGCCAAAATGGAGGCGATGCAGAAGCAGATGGAGGAGTTTGTCCTGACCTTGAACCGCGAACTGGCGGAGCGGGCCAGTGCCGCTTCGGCCGAGCCCCAACGCTTTCTCATCCCGGTGATCCGCATGTATGCGCCGGCTCCCGAAAAGCCAACCGTAACGACAGAGAAGCGCAAGCCCGCCGCGCCCGCACGGCGATCAAAGTAGAAAAGCCTAAGCGGGGAGCGCGATGCTCTTCAGCAGCGCGGGCGGGATATCCACTCCCAGGCCTGGCTTGTCCGGGATATCCCAATAATCCAACCGCGGTTTCCATCCGCCTACGAATATATCGTTGTACTGTTCCACGTTCCTGTTGCCCTCCTCCATGATGGTGAAGTTAGGAATGGAGGCGGCCAGGTGAATGCTGGCGGCGGTGCAAATAGGTCCGTTGGGGTTGTGCGGAGCGATGGTCACGTAGTGAGCGTCCGCCATGGCCGCGATCTTCTTCATGGCCGTGATTCCGCCTGTGCGCGCCACATCCGGTTGGAGAATCCGGGCGGCTTGCTTGTGCAGGATTTCCCGGTAATTGAAATGGGATTGCAGACCCTCGCCCGTGGCAATCGGAATATTGGTGGAGCGTTGCAGGGCCGCCATGGCGTCGGCGTTTTCCGGCGGCACCGGTTCTTCCAGGAAAAAGGGGTCAAACGGTTCCAGCATTTTGATGATGCGCCCCGCCGAGGCGACATTAAACTTGCCATGCGCTTCGATGCAGATATCGAAATTTGGCCCGGCTTCGCGAATCCCGCGGACCATCTCGCGCACCTCATTGAGCACCAGGGTGGACAACTGCCGGTCGGGACCCGGGTATTCCCCAAACGGATCGAACTTGCCGGCCGTGGCCCCTTGCTCCATCAGATCCTTCGTCTTCTGAAAGTAGGCATCGCGCGTCCGGGGGATGTTGCCCCAGCGATAGCTGGTATAGATGCGCAGACGTGTGTGCACCTTTCCGCCCAGCAGTTGATAAACGGGCACTCCCAACTTTTTGCCAACAATGTCCCAGAGCGCAATGTCGATGGCGCTCATGGCGGCGTACAGCGTCCCGCCCAGCGTGTTCTCCTCCACCGTGTACATATCGCGCCAAAGCTTTTCAGTGTCCCAGGCGCTGGCGCCAATCAACCCTTTTCGGAACGTCTCGATCTGCGTAAGCACCGGTCGCACCGTTGGCGGAGTTGTACCTTCTCCCCAACCGTGCACGCCGTCCTCCGTGCGTATGCGGACCGCGACGATGTCTCTACGCGGTCCAATTTTGAGGACAAAGGGCTCGACGGCGGCGATCTTGAGCGGGCCATGAGCTAGGGCCCGGAATGGGGCGAGAAAGGGCAAAGGCGCGGCTGCAAGCAATTGGCGGCGGGAAATCATGACCGCTTCTGTTGTATCACGGAGCGGTAGGAGTCCACCAGCTTCTCTGTGATCGCCGGCATGTCCCAGTTGGTTTCCACTTCCGCGCGGGCGCGGCGGCACATCTCCAACGCCTCAGCCGGGTGATCGAACAAATAGATGATCTTGGCGGCGAAAGCCTCCGGAGTATCGGCCAGCGCGCAGAATTCGCCGTCACGTTCAGTCAGCCCTTCCGCCCCGAGCGTGGTGGAGACCACCGGGATGCCGGAGGCAAAAGCTTCCAGAAGTTTCACCCGTACGCCGGAGCCGCTGAGAATGGGGCATATGAAAACGGCATGATCCGCCATCGGCCGCTGTATGTCTTCGACAAAGCCCTGGAGGTCGATGGAATCGCCCCAATCGGAAAGGGAGTGTTTGGGCGGAGGGTCACTGCCGATTATGGTGAGACGCGCCTCCGGGCGGCGGGCCAGCACGAACGGCAGCGCCTTCCGCACGAACCATTGCAGCGCTTCGGCGTTCGGTAAATGGCGGAAGCTTCCCAAAAAAAGGATCGTACCTGGACGGCGGCGGGCAGATTGAAAACGGTAGCTTGCCGCATCGATGCCGGCGCGGAGATTGTCATCCACGCGCGGGGACAATGCCGGGAGGAAGCTGGTGAGGTATCGTTTGTTGTCGCGGCTGCAGACCTGCACACGGTCAAGGTGCGGCAGGAGGCCAAGCTCGTAGCGAAGGGCGCGGAGATATTCAAACGCGGCGGTGGTGCGCCGCAGAATGCCGCGCATGTAAGGCAATTGCCTCCCGATGGATTGAAAGTAGAGATCGTGTTCGAACAGGAAGACCCCCAACCGTTTGTAGCCGCCCCGGTACTGTCCCATCGGCAGGTAGTCCAGTTGCAGGATGTCGATTTGCCGGCAGTAGATCTGCCTGTGTATCAGCCAATCCAGATCCTCGTTGGCAAACTCATGAATAGCGTGCGGGATGATCGAACCGCGTTGACGGTTCTGTCCCTGCATGCGAATCAAATACTCAGCGGAGGCGCAGCGGGCGGCCAACTCGGAATGCGCTTCGAGTTCCCCCGGAGCATCGAGAAGAACGATCAGATTCAGATTGGTGAGTCGAGTGAGTTCTCGCGTGGTCTGGTACATGAAGACCGCGCCGCCGTGGACCGGAGGGCAAATCGGGTAGGGGGAAACAAAGAGCACGTTTAACCGCTCCGGCGTAGCCGAAAGAGTTTGGAACCGGTCACGGAAATAACCTCCCAGTGGGCGGCGGAACGCTTCCCTGTCATCAATGACACCCAAGCTTCGCGCGCGCCACCGCGATGCGCATGCCCCCGTTGTTTGCCGGAATGCTTTCCATTGAGCGAGAAGGTTGGTCCGTTCCGGAGAATCTCCAAACAGGAGGCACAGCAATGCCCCCGCGTAGGCAAAGAAGAAATGTCCGGCCAGCATGGACCAGGAGTGTATGTTCTTCCAGGTGAATAGCAGGAAGTTCTTTTGGACCACAGACTGAATGAACTCCGGCGAGAACTTCTTTCCGATAGTTCCCCGATGCTCGTGGTAGACGACGCTGGCGGGTTGATAGAGCACCTTCCAGCCGCGCTTCCAGGCGCTGTAGCCGAGGTCGGTATCCTCCAGGTAGAACGGTTTCAGTATCTCGTCGAATCCACCCAGTTCGAGAAACTTATGGCGGTCAAAGGCGCACGAGCCGCCGCCGCCGTAGAAGCATGGATAAGGCTGGTCCAGGTTTTCATCCATCCTGTGGCGCACCCGCAGACCGCCGTTCATCCACCAGCCCTGAGTAAGCCCGGTTTCTTCCCGTGTCTTGGCTGGGTCGCTGAAGAAGATCTGGCAGGAGACGGCGAAAATGTTCTCATCCGTGAAGCCGTCCAGCAGCGGCTGCAGAAAATCCGGATCCGCGCGCATGTCGGAGTGCTGCTCAATTCCGACATGCGCGCGGATCCGGATTTTCTGCAGCCGCTG
>JAENWC010000034.1 GCA_016650235.1 Terriglobia bacterium | reverse complement strand
GGTCACGCCCCGCGCGGGGCGTGTGGATTGAAACAAGTGCCATGGATGCGGCAAGGCAGGGGATGTCGTCACGCCCCGCGCGGGGCGTGTGGATTGAAACAACAGCCGCCGTGTCATATGCGCGGGCGGCGTCTTGTCACGCCCCGCGCGGGGCGTGTGGATTGAAACTATCAATTCAGTTGGGAGAACTTTGGCTCGATGTCACGCCCCGCGCGGGGCGTGTGGATTGAAACATTGCCGCGCCTCCGCCATCCGCGCGTCTGCCTCGTCACGCCCCGCGCGGGGCGTGTGGATTGAAACTTCGTCCCTGGCGACGCGAGCGAAACCATCGGACCGTCACGCCCCGCGCGGGGCGTGTGGATTGAAACGACTCCTCCCGGTACTCCTGAATGATCCGGGTGCGTCACGCCCCGCGCGGGGCGTGTGGATTGAAACAAGATGTTCATGGAGACTATGGACGCCGGGTTGCAAGTCACGCCCCGCGCGGGGCGTGTGGATTGAAACAATATAGAAGAGATGGTTGTCGCGCTGAAAAAGGTCACGCCCCGCGCGGGGCGTGTGGATGAGTTGTTCGAGGAACAGAAAAGGGTTACAACTTGAAACCGTTGATTCTCATTACCGGCGCCACTGGTTACGTGGGTGGAGAGTTACTGAAAGCTCTTCTGGCCGCGGGATACCCCGTGCGCTGTTTAGCGCGGAGGCCAGAGGTTCTGAACGCCAAAGGGCTCTCCGGCGTTGAGGTCGTCGCAGGAGATGTGCTCGATGCCGCATCCGTGCGCAGCGCAATGGCTGGAGTCAACACGGCTTACTATCTGGTGCACTCGATGGGTTCGACGGAATCCTTTGAGGAGCAGGATCGTACAGCAGCCCAAAACTTCGCGGCGGCTGCTCGGGAGGCGGGAGTTCGGCGGATCATCTATCTCGGCGGACTAGGGCACGGTGCGGAAAAGCTCTCCGCGCATCTGCGTAGCCGCCATGAAGTGGGGGAGGTCCTCAGATCAGCGGGCGTTCCGGTCGTCGAATTCCGCGCGTCGGTGGTGATCGGGTCCGGCAGTCTGTCCTTTGAAATGATCCGCGCGCTTGTAGAGCGACTACCGGTCATGATCGCGCCGCGCTGGGTTTCGGTCGCCGCTCAACCGATCGCCATTGCGGATCTGCTTTCCTACCTGCTCGCGGCCCTGGATCTGCCGCTCGACGGCAACAAGATCTTCGAAGTCGGTGGCTCGGATCAAGTCTCCTACGGTGGCCTGATGAAAGAGTACGCAAGGCAACGGGGATTAAAACGCCTCGTGATCCCGGTGCCGTTGCTGACACCACGTTTGTCCAGCCTTTGGCTTGGTCTGGTCACTCCTCTCTACGTCCGTGTGGGCCGGAAGTTGATCGACAGTATCTGCCACGCCACGATTGTGGAAGATCAGAAGGCCCTCACACAGTTCACAATTCGGCCTTGCGGCTATCGTGAAGCCATCGCGACAGCCACCAACGCGGATGGACGGCATCTGATGATCCATTCCCGGACGATCCACGTGACTGCTCCTCCAGAGGATGCTTTCGCTCCGATCCGCCGGATCGGCGGCAAGAAAGGCTGGTACTACGCGAACTGGCTGTGGCAGCTTCGCGGGTTGCTGGATAGGCTCTTCGGCGGCGCCGGACTTCGCCGCGGCCGCCGCGATCCGGATTCACTTCGCGTTGGCGACACAGTGGACTTCTGGCGTGTCGAGGCGATCGAGCCCAATCACCGTTTGCGGTTGGCCGCGGAGATGAAACTCCCGGGTAGTGCTTGGCTTGAGTTCGAAGTAACGGGCGATGCCAAGGGTTCCGTCATCCGGCAAACAGCCACCTTCGATCCCAAAGGGCTGCTGGGCCGCGCATACTGGTACTCCGTTTTTCCCCTGCATCAGTTAGTTTTCGGCGGAATGCTTCAGGGCATTGCGGCCAAAGTCCAAATGGATGGCTGAGCTTATGCCCACATTCGTAAAAAGCGTTCTCATCGCAGCGCCCGTCGCGGCGGTGTTCCGCTTCCACGAACGGGAAGATGCACTGCCGTTGCTGAGTCCGTCGTTCCCTCCCGTGCGAGTGATCGGCAAAACCGGAGGTATCGAGGCCGGATCGCGAGTCGAGCTTCAGATTGGGCCGTTCAACTGGGTCGCGTTGCACTCGGCGTTTGAGAAGAATCGTTTCTTTGAAGATCGGCAAGTCAGCGGCCCGTTTGCCGCATGGGTTCACCGCCATGAATTTGAGGCCATGGGCGATGGCACTCGATTGACCGATCGCATCGAGTTCCGGCTGCCAGGCGGTCCTTGGATGAACCACTGCTTTGGATGGGCTGTGCAACTTGGTTTGCAGCAGATGTTTCGCCATCGGCACCGGGTGACTAAGAGTTATTGTGAGAAAGGATTCCATGCAAGTCTTCGTCCTTAGCATTTTCCTGTCCACGGTGTGTGCCCTTGCGGTGGATACTGTTCCCCAGGTTGGTCAGGCCGCTCCCGATTTTACGCTTCCGTCCCAAGATGGAGGCAAGATTAGCTTGCATGACTTCAAGGGGAAGTGGGTTGTCCTCTATTTCTATCCGAAAGACGGCACGCAAGGTTGCACCATCGAGGCGCACAACTTTCAACGCGACCTGCCCAAGTACGAGAAGTGGGGAGCCAAATCCAACCGCTATCCATTACCAACCACTATGAGCTGACGTCTGACGCCCTCCGAGCGGCTTGTTGGCACGGTAGACTGTGAGACTCAAGCCCCCGACCGGCTGCGAAACTCCTCGGCGACCGGTAATATGTACTGCGTGCGCTTTTCTCCGTCCTGAAATCGACCCTGTCAAGGACCGTCCCCGTGCTGTCCCCGTGCGCGTTACACCAATTCGCGGAACCGTTCTGGAGTCACCCCCGCGGAACGAAGTACGGAGCGCAGAGTGCCGCGATCAAGGGTTCGGTGATCCGGCACTACAACCTGACAGAATGGCTCATCGCGCCGCAGGACCATGTGGCTTCCCGCTTGCCGGATCACGTGGAAGCCAATTCACTCCAAAGCCCGAACGCAGGCCATACCGGAAACAACAGGAAGGTGGGTCACACGGTAACGAGGCGAGCGTCGAAGTGCTCTTCAGGAACGGGCAGATGGTCGGCTTCGAGGGCGCCGACGTAGGCTTCGATGGCTTCCTTGATGTTGGCGAGAGCCGAGTCCTGCGTCTCGCCCTGGCTCACGCAGCCGGCCAGGCTGGGGCACTCGGCCACCCAGAAGCCATCTTCCCCACGATAGATCAAGACCTGTCGCATGCCTTCATTGTTTCTGATTTCGACGGAGAAAGCGAGAGCGCAGGTGACGGGCAATGCGGCGGCCGGATCGAATTCGTTGCAGCGTCGCATTGTAGCGCCGCTCCGGGAATACGTGAACGAAGTTCTGAAACGGAGTCCTTAGTGCCTGTCACGGAACAACGTCGCCAGCGGATCGGGACCGCTCGCTGACGCGCGGCTCAGCAACGGTGAGGGAGCGGTTGGAAAGGGCGGGCCGCCGTAAGGTTGCAGGGGTCCTACTGGACGAAGTAGCTGGCCGTCAAGCCGATCACAAGACTCAATCCAGTGCTGTTCACCATTGGTGCGGAAACCGACTCCACTTCTCCGAGAGTCTTGCCGATTGCGGTTGCCAATAGCGCTGCCTTTGCGCGAGCCGAGACCAACAGGGCTGGTAAGGCCTGCTCCAACGCCTTGCTCATTTCTTCTTCACTGGCGGAGAAGGAAGTCGACCAGCCAAGGGCCTGCGAAGTGGTGGTTTGCATGCTCCGTTGAATCGCAATCAGCCGGTCGCGCGTGGCTGCGTATTGTTCGGCCGGTAAGTTCAACGTGAAGTCGTATGTGGTCACCACGAAACCCTGGTTGAGAGCCACCGAGATCTCCGACAGATGGGACGCTGCGAGCCCGGTGTCCTTCAGAACTCCGAGCGGCGTATCAATCGTTGAGGAAAGATTGGCGTCCAGAAATTGAATGAGAAACGAGGCCGTGCCGGCGGCGGCCGTCTGCGTTACCGACACGTTCGCGGTCACCTTGGCCGGCTGCGCGGAGACAACGCACACTCCGGCCAGGAAAAAAACAATCGTTGAGAAAAGGCGCATAGGGACTCCCGGTCCCATCTTAGCCCGCATCTCTACCAAGTTGGCGAGCCGATGTGGCGCACGCACCCCCTGTGTGCCGTGTCGAGACTCTTCTCGACACCTCGGTGGGAGCAAACACTACGTCGCCACCAGGCGTCGCCAAGAGTGGCGACGCGGCACGCAGGAGTGCGTGCGCCACGTCACCGCGCCCTAATACTTGTGAGAAATGCGGATTAGCCTTTCATCACGACGGGGAGCGCGCCTTCCAGCAAGCTCAACTCGAGCGGCAGCGTTCCCAACGCCTCGCCATCCACTTCTATGGAGACCTTTTCCGCTGACCGAGCCTCCACACGGCGGGCCTGGTAGTGGTGGGTCTTCGGGTGAACGTACAGGTTCTCCGAGTACAGCACGGGCAGATCGCGCGCCAGAATCCACATGCCCAACGCATCGATGATGGTCACCTCCAGCAGGCCGTCGTCGAGTTTCGCCTTGGGACAAACGTGCATGCCGCCACCGTGAAAGCGGCCGTTGCCGATGGCGATGTTCGTGATGGTGTGCCGTTCCGCCGGTTTGCCGTCAATGGTGAGTTCCACCGTCTTGGCCTTGTAGCGAAAAAACACTTCCAGAGTGGCCCATATAAAGGCAGCCTTGCCGCTCACCGGGCTAAGCCAGTTTTTTGCGGCGGCGGCCACCTCGCCGCCCATGCCGAAGCTGACCAGGTTGGCGAAGTAGCGGGAACACTGTTCTCCCTGGTGGCTGCGATAGCTGACCTTGCCGATATCGATGCGCCGGGTATGACCCGCGCGAAGCACGGCGATCGCATCCCGCACATTGACGATCCCGAGGCTGCGCTGGAAGTCACCACCGGTTCCCATGGGGATGATTGCAAGCGATGCCCCCTCACGTACAGGGCGGTCCTGTTCAAAGAACCCGTTGACCGTCTCGTTAACGGTGCCATCGCCGCCGACGGCGATCAAACGCTCAAAGCCCTCCTCGAGCAGTTGCCGCGCCAGGTGAATGGCATGGCCGGCGGCATTGGTGAACCGCACCTCCACCGGGCCGAGCTGCGCGGCGATCCCGGGCCAGACTTTGCCCGTCTTCCCACTGGCCGAGTGCGGGTTCACAATGGCGGCGGTGCGGAGTACGCTCATGCTTTGCGGCGGGCGCGCAGGTCATACACCGTGTCGCGCAAGGTCTCGAGTGGGTCGCGGATGCGGAAATCCAACTCCTTCGAAGCCTTCGAGGAGTCGCAGTACCAGAACATGCCGGACATCTCGATGGTTGCGTCATCGAGGTCAAAGCGGCGTCCCACCAGCGGCATAGTGCGCCGCAGCAGCGGAGCCATCAGCAGGGAGGCCTTGACGGAGGCTTCCATGAAGGGTGGGCGCACGCCGGAGATCTTCGCCACGTGCTCGATGATCCTCTGGAATGTCCAATTGGGGCCTCCGAGCAGATACCGCTCACCCAACCGGCCGCGCTGCATGGCCGCAATCACACCCGCGGCGCAGTCCCGTGCGTCCACAAAGCTCATCCCGCCGGAGGGCATGGACATGATCTGGCCATCGAGAAACAGCGCCAGGTCTCCGGTGGAGGAGTTGCGGTCATCACCTGGGCCTAGCAGCAGAGCCGGATTCACCACCACCAGCGGCAGTTGTTTGCGCTGGGAATAATCGAATGCGGCTTTCTCCGCGTAAATCTTGCTGAGATAGTAGGCCCATTGGCCCAGCACCTCATGCTTGTAGCTTGCTGTCTCATCGTGAATCACGGGTTGACGGCTTACCGCAATTGTACCGGAGCTGCTGGCGAGCACAACACGTTCCACGCCATGTTTGAGCGAGGCGTCGCAGACGTGTCTTGTCCCGGCCACATGCGTACGGTAGAGGAGTTCGTTGTCCTTTGGATGTCGCGATACGAACCCGGCCAGATGATAAACGGAGCTTGTGCCGGACACGGCCCGATCCACATCCGCGGCTGAGGTAATATCGCCTCGCACCACCTCCACCGCCGGATCGTTATCCCAACGGGAAGCCCCGCGGCACAGCAGACGCAAGGGACCCGCGCCCTGCTGTTGCAACTGGCCCACCAAATGAGTGCCCAGAAACCCCGTGGCTCCGGTAATCAGAATCGGCTTCCTCAAACCCTAGACCGCCTCCGGGGTTCCATAGACGTCCACCATCTGGATGGGCGGAATGTGCATGTGTGTTACGGTGGGTGTGCGGCCCACGTGTGACCGCGCCATCTCGAGGGCTTCTTCCATGCTGGAAGCCACATCCCAGCCGAGGATATCGGCGACGGCCTTATCCTCAGCGCCCACAATAATCACTTTTCCCACATGATTCTGGCCGTTCTCGCCCCAATACCACATGTAAAAAGGATGCACGCCATGGTAGGCGTTGCCGGTACGGTACATCCGCTTGTACTCGGCGTTGCCGGCGAACTCGGCCTCATACTTGCGCTGCAAGGTGTGCGAGTCGCGCGTTTCCGGGAGCAGGCGGTGGAAGAACTCGATGTAGCTGGGATGATGCAGCGGATCAAATTCGTCATAGAGCGGATGGGTGAGAATCATCACTCCGTTTTTCTTGAGCACCGGCATGCCGCGGTACATGTTGAAAAAGTAACCCAGCCCCAGCACGCGCACCAGCAGCGGATTCAGGATGGAGTTGACGTTGTAGGGTGAGATGAACGGAACGCCAAAGATGGCCACGTCGGTCTGATTCTCCACCGGAACGCAGTACTGGGCGTAGCAATACTCGACGGTCTTGTCGTGCACCGGGTGCGTGGCGCCGGCATGTACGGCGATCATCTCGTAAAAGGCCGGGAAGGCGAAGAGCAGTTTACGCTTCTGCTTCCGCGGCATCCTGCTCAACCCGTACTGCGCCACGTTGAAGCTGATGGTGTCTACGGCGTTCCAACGATCCTCATTCTTCATGAAGAAGGCCAGCTTTGGATCGAACATCGCGTTGTTGACCACGGTCTCGACATGGAAGGTTTTCAGATGGCGGCTCACCACCTCCATGATCCGGTTGCAGGAGTGCGTAAGCGCGGAGCGGCGGTTGTCAAAATAGGAATCGCACCCGGCAATCATTTGCGGAGTGTGGTGGGCCTGGAGCGTGGGATAGTCGCAAAGACCGACGCTGACGCTTTTTGCGCCTCCATCCATCGACACCAGATTGATGTTGAGGTAGATGAGCAGGTCCGACTCCACCGCGCGGCGGCTCAGCCGCACGCGCTCTCCCATGGAGGTGGAACCCAGTTCCACCATGCCATCGGGATCTTCCCCGTCGAAGTTGTACAACTGGTTCGGGTAGTAGGCGCCGAAGATGCGGCTGCCCACGGCGTGCTCGATCTCCGCTGCCGACATGCGGCGATGGAAACTGGTGGCGACGATGATGTGAACGTCGGAGACGCCATGCGCGGCCAGCATTTCCAGCACCACTGTCAACATGGATTCGCGCAGATCGGGCCGCGACATCCTGGGCAGGGGCAGCGAGATATCGTCGATGGCGATGGTCACCTTCATGCCGGGACGCAGGTGGGCCGCCAGAGGATCCATGCCTTCCGGATGCGCCAGCGCGTAGCGAATACCGGCGTCGCGATCCTTCAATCCAGGAATAGTCGGCTTGGGATAAATGACACGAGTGCCCACCGGGAGTTTGGCGCGCATCAGGTCTTCGCCAAACCAGAGCAGGCGCGGAGCCGAGCCCTGTTCCATGTAGTGGACGCAATCGGCGTGCGAGACGCCGGCCAGGCGGCCCACGGTATTGGGCGCCGGCGCTGGAAACTCGAATTTCCGTTGTCTTGGCACGACCAGCGGATCAGCGTGAGTAGACATGCGTCATTTCCTTCAAGTTGGGTCCTTCAAGTTGAGTCCTTCAAGTTGAGAACCGGCCAGCCGCGTTCGACCGCAAGCCGGCGGAGTCTACGATCCGGATTAACGGCAGCTGGTTGGCCCACCGATTCCAACATGGGCAGATCCGAAATCGAATCCGAATATGCCTTGCAATGCACTGTCTCGACATTATACTTGCGGCAGAGCCGGAGCATCGCCTCCACCTTGAGTTGTTCGGCGATGAGCGGGGGTTGCAACCGGCCCGTTGCCAGACCATCTTCAAACACCAGCCGGTTGCAGATCACCTCATCAAAGTTAAAGTGGCGCGCGATGGGTGCGATGGCGAAGTCCAGACTGCCGGTAACCAGAACGGTGCGGAATCCCCGCGCGCGATCCGATTCGACGAGCGCCTTGGAGCCGTCGAAAATAGCCGGCCGCATCACGGCGGCAAACATGGCCCCGGCATTGCTCTCCAGCCAGTCCCTTCGCATCCCGCGGTAGTCGCGATAGAACACTTCATTGAACCGGGTTCGCGAATAAAGATCGAGCCCAATCAGGTAAGGAACGCGGAGCAGTAGCGTTGAAAACCTCCACAGCGCGCCCAGGCGCCCCGGTTGATTCCGGGCGAACCAGGCATACTGCGTAACCACGTTGCTGGCGACCAGCGTGCCGTCGAGATCGAAGAAAGCGAGTGGGATGGACAACGGTTATTGCGCCTGTCCGGAACCAAACAGAATCCGGAAGTTGCTCCTGTGCCGCCAAGCTACAAAGACAAGGAGAAGAGTCCCGAACAGGGCCATCTCGGTTCCTTCCCACACCAGCAACAACACGACAAAAAGAGCATAGGTGGCCAGCGACGCGATGGTGCCCGCCTCGATCCACCGGCGTTTGCCGCCAGTGACGCGGAGCACGGAAAACACGGCCAGGCTGGCCATGGCCAGCACGGGATAGAGGTAGAGCATGACGCCGGCGGAGGTGGCAATGCCCTTGCCGCCATTGAATTTGAGAAACGGAGAGTAGCAGTGACCCAGAATCGCCGCCAAGCCAAAGAGCCAGCCAACCGTCATTGCCTGCCCTGGCTGCAGGAAGATCCAGATGGCGGCCAGCCCCTTGCCCAGGTCGCCGAGCAGAGTGACCACGGCGCGCCATTTGTTGTAACTCAGAACGTTGTTGAAGCCCGGGTTGCCGGAACCGGCTTTGCGTATGTCGATACCGGTGCCCTGCATCGCCAGAACGGCGAATGGGACCGAACCGATCAGGAAGCAACCAAGGAACCGAAAAACCAGCGCCGCGGAAAACTCAAGCCCCAAATCAGGCATACACGCGTCTCAAACTCTCTCTTACCTTTTCTCTCAGATCGGTGACCGGCAGTCCCTGTGAGGCGATGGCTTCGCCGGACTGCGTCAGCGTCTGGTCCTGCAACTCCTGCATCGCCAGGGGCACTACGGGAACCTTTTCATCGATGGCGGCCCGCAGCGCATCGAGGCGAAACCGGGAGCGTGCCGCCGTGACTCCCACCGGAGAGTCCGGCAGCAGAATCACCACCGCTTTTGCGCGCAGCGCGCGAGCAATCTCTTCCCGCGAAGCAGCCACCGCGGGACGCAACAGGAATGCTGTCGTGGGCGGCAACCCGTGCAGCGCTTCGGCGCCGGCGAACAAGACGTCACCGGAAACAAGCGCCGCGAGGGAAACCGGATCCAGTGGTCCGCACCGGTTTGCCATCACAACTACGGGCCCACGCAAAGCGAGCCCCTCGTGCTTTGGCATGCGGCCGAGAACCCGCAGGACCCAACGCGCGGCAACGGGAACCCATCGGGCGCCGGCCACGCGCGCCAAACAGCCTCCGGCCAAGGCAACCACTCGCGCCAGCGTGTGAACCAATGCGCGGCGCGAAGCCGTCACGGCTCCGGCCAGGCCGTTCCAGACAAGTCCCGCCGAATTCCGGGTCCACAATCCGCTAATCTGCAGCCATACCGGTGGGGGCTGCGCGCCGAGGCGGCCCGCAAGGTAGAGTTGTTTGGACTGCTGCCGCCGCAGCTTTCCGTTGGCGGTTTTCGGAAGAGTGCCAGGCGGGATCAGCAAGACCTCGTCCGGGTCTGTACCAATCGCGTCGGCAACCGCGGACTCCACTCCGGCGCGCACGCGCTGCATGTCCATGCGGTCAGTTGCGGCGCTCTCGGCCACCACGACAAGTGTCTCGGTGCCGGTCATTGCATCCGGAACCCCGATGGCTGCAACGAAACCGGCGCGCACGCCAGGCACATCATTCACAGCGCTCTCTATTGCTTGCGGCGCGAGGCCACGGCCCTGTTTGAGAATGATTTCCTTGGCGCGCCCCGTGATGGTGATCTGGCCGTCCGTGATGCGGGCCAAGTCACCGGAATCCAACCACTGTTCCGGTTCACTCGCGCAAGACGGAGCCTGCTGCGCGGCCCTTTGCGCTTGCATATAATTAGCGCAAAACGGAGCCTGCTGCGCGGCCCTTTGCGCTTCCGGGTTTTCAACACCAACGTAACCGCCGCCGCTGCTGAGCCTAAGCAACTGCAGGTGGCCAACGGTCCCAGGAGCCACCTCACTGCCGTCGTCCGCCACCACGCGCACATGGTGACCTTTCAGTGGAGTCCCCACCGGATAAAAACCATCTTCATCCGGCGCAGGCGCATGGCCCGGCACAGGCAACGCCAAGGCTACCGAAGACTCGGCCAACCCATAGGCCGGCAGAACGGCTTCCGCGCGAAAGCCCGTCGACCGGAAGCGGCGCACAAAGCCCCGCACAGTAGAGGGCAGGACTGGCTCGCCGGCGTTCACCGCCACACGCCAGCAGGATAGATCAATGCCATCCAGGGTCCACATTGGGATCCGGCGCACACAATGCTCATAGGCCGAGTTGGGCGCGGCCGAAAGCGTACCTCGGGAATCGTGGATGGCCCACAGCCAGCTCTCCGGCCTGCGTTGAAATTCCTGTGGAGCCAAAAGCGTCAGAGGAGTGCCATGGTAGAGACTGAACAGCCAGCACCCCACCAGCCCCATGTCGCTGCACAACGGCAGCCAGCTCACCACGGCGTCATTTGGCTTTACGGAAAGCCGCTCGCCGACGGCTCGAATGTTGGCCAAGACGCCGGCCTGGGTCAGCACCACGCCCTTGGGCTCCGCCGTGCTGCCCGAGGTGTACTGTATCAGCGCCGTGCCGGAAGGCTGCGGCAAGCGGCCCGATGCGCGCCGGCCCAGTTCCGCAAGAGCAGCCACAGTGGTAACCTCCAGCAGGCCGGGCAGCCGTACGCGCAGAATGGGCCACACGGCGCGGGCACGTTCAAAGCTGATGAGAAACCGGGCCTGCGCGTTCGCGAGCAGCCCAATCTGCCGCCCGGTATACTCAGCGATGCGGGAACTGTCCGCTGGCGGGTAAATGGGAACCGGTATGCCCCCCGCCAGCACCACGCCAAAAAACGCATGCAGAAAGTCCGCCGAGTTGGGCAGCATGAGGGCCACGGTGTCATTGCGGCGGAGGCCCTTCGAGATGAGCCCGCGCGCTACCGTCTCAGCCGCGTTCAGCAATTGGGCGCACGTGATGCCTTGTCCGGAGCCTTCTTCGAACAGGTGCATGTGAACCCGCCCAGGTCCGGCTTCGGCGTGCCATCGCAGCACCTCGGCCAGATTGCGCGCGGTCCCCGGCGCAGCCGGCGCATCGGCGGAGGGCGGCACGATCCGGTACACACTCTTGGCCTGTGAATCATGGCTGCCTTGCTGTATGGCGCGCACCCAACCGGCCGGCGAATCGGCCTGTTCGGCGATCTCATCCGGCAGTTCGATGTCCAGCTTGGACTCGCACCGCACAACCAACTCCACCAGATCCAGGCTGGCCAGACCAAGATCGCGCTGGAAAGAGGAGGCGGGCGCCAGTTTGCCTGCCTCTTGCGTCTTGCCTTGCTCCAGCAGAAGCTCGCGAATGATGGCGAGAACCTGGTTCTCCAGCGTGCCTGATTCCAATTGAGTGACTGGTGCGGCCATTGCTTTGGGGAAACCTATAGTTTAAACGTTCGGCCCTTCGTGAATTCGGCCTGCACCCATTTCTGGATGCCTTTCACTTCATGCTCAGACCAGTATCGTTTCCATTCAATCCGTTCCGGGCTCCAGGGCAGCTTTACCTGGTCTTGTGGTCTTAGCCGTGCATGACCGGCGCGAATGTTTTCCGCCTCGAAGATGAACCTGTTGTCGTACATGAACGGCTGATAGAGTTCCAGCATCTGATCGCGCACCGTTGCCTGTAGCCCCAGCATGCGTAGTTTGGTGGCCAGCACGCCCAAGCCGCGGCGGCCAGGAAGCCCGGCCCTTTGCGCCAGCCGCCGGGTTCCCACGACAAATCTCTGCAGCCCCACAATACGACGGTGCAGGATGCCGTTCAACAGGCGGGCGCGTTGCGGCGTCAGGATGCGGACGCCTGGTGACAGGAACTTCGGGCGGCGCTTCTGCTTCAGATAATCCTCATGCATCCACTCCACCAGGCTGCCCAGCGGGACCGGATTGCGGTCCGCCGCGCCAATCTGGTACACGCGCTCGGCCTTGCCGTTCAATAGCAGCGCAGCCGCGGTAAGGATGGATGAGGCCACCTGGTCCACAGGCACCACTTCCAATGGGGCGTCCTTGCGCAGCGGCCAGTACCTTTGCCCGCTCAACGCCATCATGACCAATGGCGCTGCCGTGCGGCCGCCCTCCACCCATCCGGGAAAAGGAAATTCGAGCGCCGCTTCGACAATCGCCGGACGTACGATGGAGTATTCGATCGGATCCCGACCATTCATTTGTTGTGCGGCGGGCCGCCCTGCATCGACAATCAACTGCTCGCCAAGGCTCTTGCTGTAGGTGTAGATATTCACCCAGCCCCAAAGCGCCGCGCGCTGCGCGCCCAAGTCCACCAGCTTCTGCGTGATCTCCTTGGGTGGCAATATGCGGGCGCCCCGGTTGGCCGAATCGTAGACGTCTCTGATCCGCGTCCGCATCAACGCAATCTCGTCCCGATGGCGGAAGCTGCCATCTTCCCTGTCTTTCCGGCGCGGGTAGAAGCCCAAAATCGGTTCGGTCTCCTCCACCAGTCCGTCCGCCTCGCCGCAGACAAAACAGGTGGACACGTGGACCAGCTTGGTCTTCAAACGCCGGCACACACCGATCACATTTTCCACGCCGTCCACGTTGGACTTGAACGCCTCATCCACCGGCGCGAAGAATTCCACTAATCCGGCGCAGTTGATCACCAGCGACACGCGTCCGGACAGTTTCTCCAGAGTCTCCTCGCCCAAGCCGCACAGCGAGTCACCGATATCGCCCGGGTGGATGGTGATCCGGTCGCGGAGCATCGAGGGATCGGCGCGTTCGACTATCGCCTGCAACGCCGGCGAAGTAAGCACGTCGCGGCGGAACCGGTCTCCGGCGGAGGTGCCCGGACGCGGCCGCACCAGGATGTGGAGGTGCTTGCATTCGGGGAACCGGTCCAGCAGCAGGCCCAGCATCACCTTCCCGACAAAACCGTTTGCTCCGGTGAGTAGAATCTCGTGATTGTGAAAAGTCTGGGTGGCGTCGATCAAGAGTTTAAAAACTCCTCACCCGGGAGGGGCCGGTACGTTACAATAGCCTAGCTGTACTTGTGGGCCTGTGTCAAGGTCCATAGGTACGTGCAACTTGTAGTTTTCATGTGGCTTATCAAGTTACGGTCGATCTTTTGGACGTCTCCGGGCATCCTTGTCAGCACCTCGATCATGGGGAGCATCTCGCTGGTCGTCTCTTTATTCAGCTCGACAGGTTTCGCCCAACACAGCATTGCCCGCATCTGGTCCAGATCCTTGCTCTGGATTGCAGGCGTGGAAGTGGAAGTGGAAGGCCTCGAAAAACTTGCACCCGGCGGCAGCTTCGTCTTCATTGCCAATCACAGCAGCTATTTCGATGTCCCGGTAATTTTGCCGAACGTTTCGGCGCAGTTCCGCTTCCTGGCCAACAAAAACCTGTTCAGTATTCCTTTCATCGGCTACCATCTCCAGCGCGCCGGACATCTGCCGGTGGACAGTGAGAATCCACGCGATTCTCTGCGCACCATGTCCGAGGCCGCCCGCGTAATCCAACAACGGGGTATCTCGATTCTGCTGTTTCCCGAAGGCGGGCGGTCCACCGGTGAACTGACGCCGTTCAAGGATGGCGCAGCCTACATCGCCATCAAAGCCGGCGTTCCCATCGTGCCCATTGGGTTGATCGGGCTTCCCGGAATTCTGCCGCTGCATGGAGCTATCATCAGTTCCGGAAAGGTCAAGATGCGCATCGGCGATCCCATTCCCACCCTCGATCTCACGCTGCAAGACCGTACCAGGCTCACACAGACGCTCCACCAGCGGGTGAAAGAACTGCTGAATCAGGACATAAAGGTTCCCGTCAGGGTTTAACCGCTCTCTCATGATCCAAGTACGAATTATTTTCCCCAGTGAGGACGGCAGTCCGCCCACCACGCAGGATTCCAACATCGACCTGACGCCCGCACTCCCCCAAGGCGTCACCGTCTGCAATCTCTTTGCCGGGTTTCTTGCCGGCGCTCCGGGCCAGTTTCGCGAGCGGCTTCCATTTCTCAACAAGCACGAGATTGAACTGGAATGGACCGCCGCTCCGGCCGGGGCCGCCTTTGCCGCCTTCTATAATGCGGGAGACACGCTGGCGATGGCGGTGCTGCTCAGCGGCGCCGACCAGACAGCCGACGAGCAGATGTTGATGTCCTTGCGGAGTTCCATTCTCGACCCCATGTTTGGCGCCGGGTCAACATCGCTCGCCGATCTGCCGCAGCGGCCGCTCCTGGTGATGGTCCAGTTTCGAGAGCAGCCGGAACTGACGCCGACCATACAACTGCTGGCCGCCGCACTTGCCTCCGTTTACTTCCGCGCCATTCGCCAGATTCAGCCGCTACCATCCAGTCAGCCTCTTTCCGGTATAATCTGACTTTCCAATTTCCGTTGTCACGCTAGAACATGACTTTAAGCTTTTTACGAAGCCTGCTCATCACCGCTCCATTGATCATCCTGGCCACAGTAGTGATGGGCACCATTTCGGCAGCCTGCTCTTTCTTTGATCCGCAGGGCCATAAACAACACGCCATTTCCAGCGCCTGGGCCCGTATGCTGTTGGCCATCAGCCGCGTCAAGGTAAACCGGCGGGGACTGGAAAAGCTGGATCCGGCGGGAAATTACATCTTTGCCGGCAATCATCTCAGTCTCATGGACACCCCCGTAGTGCTGGGCCATATTCCGTATCAGTTCCTGTTTCTAGTCAACGTCAAGTATGTGCGGCTGCCGTTTCTCGGCACTCATCTGCGCCGCGGCGGCCACTTTGCGGTAAACCCGGATGACATGAGAGCCGGCCTCAAGATTCTCACCGAGGCCGCCCGGCATGTGCAGGCGCGCAAACTCTCGGTGCTGCTGTTTCCAGAAGGCGCGCGGGCCCGCGGCGGCCTGCAGGGGTTCAAGGAAGGCGCGGCCTACATTGCCATCAAGTCCGGCGCGGCCATCGTTCCCTTCGCGCTGAAAGGAACCCGTGATGTGCTGCCGATTGGTAGCGTCCATATCCGGGGTGGGACAGTCGAGTTTCTCATCGGCGATCCCATTCCCACCGCGGGGCTCACGATCAAGGACCGCGCCGCGCTCACTGACCAGATGCGTGCCAGCGTTGGTGAACTCCTGGATCGGCTCGGGGGCAAGGCCCAGCCCGCGATTAATGTCTTGTGACCGCCGTGGCACCAGCCTTCCATCTCCTCAGCCGCAAGGAGAATCTGGCGCTTCTCGCCTCCGGCCCGCTCGACGTGCTGATTGTCGGCGGCGGCATCAATGGCGCAGGCATTGTCCGGGATCTGGCTCTGCGTAAACTCAACGCCGGCCGGCGCCTCCGCATAGGACTCATCGAGAAGCGCCATTTTGCCAGCGGGACCAGTGGACGCAATTCGCAATTGATCCACGGCGGTCTGCGGTATCTGGAACAATTTGATTTCGGGTTGGTGCGAGAGGCACTGCGCGAACGCGCTTTGTTGGTCAAACTGGCTCCACATCTGGTGGAACCGCTCGGATTCCTGATTCCCTTTACGTCCTGGTTCGAGCGTTGTTACTATGGCCTGGGCCTGTGGCTCTATGACCTTCTGGCCGGATCCAGGACAATTGGCCGGCGGCGATACTTTTCGAGAGAAGAATTGGCGCGTCTGGAGCCGGGGCTTGCTTCTGCTTCGATGCACTCGGCAGCCATCTATTTCGACTGCCGCGTGAATTCGGCGCGCCTGCTTCTGGAGAATATCTTCGATGCCGCCCGGCACGGAGCCATCATCGCCAACTACGCCGAAGCAACCCAGTGGGTGCGCGAGGGCGATGGTTTTGATGTGCGGGTGAAGGACTCACTCGACGGAAGCCAGTTCACAATCCGCGCCCGCCGAATTGTGGACGCGCGCGGGCCCTGGGAAGGCGGTGGGAATCTGCGCCTGGTGCGCGGCTCGCATGTTGTATTGCCGGCGCTCACCCGAAGCGGCCATGCGATCGCCCACTTCCACACCGATGGCCGGATCATTTTCGTGATCCCTTGGGGACCGGACAATCGTTTGTCCCTGGTGGGCACCACGGACGTGGATCATCCGGGGTCGCCCGATGAAGTTGGCATATCGCCTGAGGAGATCCGCTATCTGCTCGGCATCGTGAGGCAGCTTTTCCCCAGCGCCAAAGATCTGGAGCCGGTGGCGGTCTTCAGTTCTCTCCGGCCGTTGCTGGCGGCCCCCGGCGCTTCCGCCTCGAAGACTTCCCGTACCCACAAAATCCGGATGGAAGACGGCGTGGTGAAGATCACCGGAGGCAAGTACACCACCTACCGAGCCATGAGCGCCGAGGCCGTGGATCTATTGATGCAGGACATGGCTCCCGACTTGGTGGGCCGCTGTCCCACCGCGGAGGCCCCTTTCCCGGATTCCCCGCGGCCGGCCACACGGGAAGCCATCATCGCAATCGCTGTCGAGCACGAGATGGCGGTGCGGTTGGCCGATCTTATGTTCGTGTCCACCTATTGGGGCTATCATTCGCGGTGGGATGCGGCAAGCCTACGCCCCATTGCGCAACAGATGCAGGAGAGGTTGGGGTGGACCGGGGAGCGGCTGGAGCAGGAGATCGCGCTGGTGCTCCGTATCGGAGCGATTCCGAAGTATTAGCCGGCGCCCGAGGCGTACACAATGCGTCTCCACGGTGAGATCAGGTTTCTGGTGTCGATGCTTTTGAGTGCAAACTCCAGAGGTATGTGACGCGGCGGACCCGAAAGTCGCGGAGCGAATTGTTCAGCGGCGCACTTAAGGAATATGTAGCGCGGCACGCACCAGAAGAGGGAACCGAAGCCATGAACCGAAGCCATGAACCGAGTCTGCGTCGACTTGGGAGATCCGAAAGACTTGTTCGTTTCATCGGTCGTCCGGCGCGTTCCAGACCGAAGCGAGTGGTGATCACACAGGGTGAAATCCGGTGGGCGGATCTACCTACTC
>JAENWC010000033.1 GCA_016650235.1 Terriglobia bacterium | reverse complement strand
GGGATGAGAGTGTGGAGGAGTTGGTGATTGATTGAAGGGTATCAGTCTGTCACCACCGGGAGTTTGGCCGCCTCCCAAGCGGCGAGACCTCCCGCCATCTCCACCAGGTTGGTGATGCCGTGCTGATTGAGAATGCTGACGGCGATGGAGGAGCGGTAACCGCCGGTGCAGTGTACGGCCAGCCGGCGGTCGCGCGGGACCTCCGCGATGCGCTCCTGCAAGTGGTTGAGCGGGATGTTCACGCTGCCGGTGACGTGTTTCGCGTTCCATTCGCGGGGCGCCCGGATGTCCAGCACCAGAGGCGGATCGGGAGCACTCAACTCCTCCGCCACCATCGGTGGACTCAGCTTTTCTGTAGGCCAGACCAGATCTTGCCGTTCAGCCAGTGCGCCCATTCCGTCGCGCAGGTAACCCATTACATGATCGAAGCCGATCCTGCCCAGGCGCAGCGCGGCCTCCTGCTCGCGTCCCGGTTCGGCGATGATCACGATAGGCTTGTCGCGGTCGAGCACGGTGCCGGCCCATGTTGCGTACTGCCCGCCAAGCCCGATATTGATGCTGCCGGCGATGTGGCCCTTGGCGTACTCAGCCGGATCGCGCACATCGAGAATCTGCGCGCCGGCGTCCCCCATCCCGAGAACCTCGGCGAGTTCGATGGGGTGCAGAACCTGCTGCAGCGTTTGGTCCAGCGTAGCCCGCTCGCGCGTGTTCAGGATCGCGTCGTAAGTAAAGTACGGCGGGGCGTCGGGCTGATCAGCGGTCACCAACCTGATGAATTCTTCTTTTGTCATTGGCTGCAGGGCGTAGTTCAACCGTCGCTGATCGCCGAGCGTGGAAACGGTGTCCGAGGAAAGCTGCTTGCCGCACAACGAACCTGCGCCGTGGGCCGGGTAGACCAGCGTTTCATCGGGGAGGGGCAGGAGTTTGTTGTGCAATGAATCGTACAAATGGCCGCCCAGTTCCTGGGCCGTCCAACCGAGAGAGGCGCGCAGGTCCGGGCGGCCGACGTCACCGATGAACAGCGTGTCGCCGGTGAGGACGGCGTGCGGTTTGGCGGAGTCCTTCGCGAGGTCGAAGACGAGGATCGAAATCGATTCAATGGTGTGGCCCGGAGTCTCCAGGACTTGCAGACGCAGTCCAGGAAAGTCGAGTGTGTCGCCATCTTTCATGGGAACAAAGGCGTATTCGGCCTCGGCGCGTGAGCCAAGCCTGATGCCGGCGCCGCAGCGGTCGCGCAACTCGAGATGGCCGGCGATGAAGTCGGCGTGGAAGTGGGTAAGAAACACGTAGCGAATGCGCACGCCAAGCTGCTCGGCGTCGGCCAGGTACTGCTGGATATCGCGTTGCGGGTCAACCGCGATTGCGGTTCCGCTGGCCCTATCAGCCACGAGGTAGGAAGCGTGTGCAAGACAGCCGAGGTAGTACTGTTTGAGAAACATAGTACACATTGTAGAATAGATAACTTGCAGCAACCGCACAAAAGGAGATTTAAAATGTCATTGCGTATCAACCAAACTGCCCCGGACTTTACGGCCGACACCACGCAGGGAAGCATCCGCTTCCACGAATGGATCGGCGATGGTTGGGCAATCCTGTTCTCACATCCCAAGGACTTCACGCCGGTTTGCACGACGGAACTGGGCTACATGGCTGGACTCGAACCTGAATTCAAGAAACGCAACGTCAAAGTGATCGGCTTGAGCGTCGATCCGGTTTCGAGCCATGGCAAATGGGCCGGTGACATTGAAGAGACCCAAGGCCACAAGGTGAACTACCCGATGATCGGCGACCCGGAGTTGAAGGTGGCCAAGCTATACGACATGCTGCCGGACGACTCCGGCGAAACCTCGGAAGGCCGCACAGCCGCCGACAACGCCACGGTCCGTACGGTTTTCATCGTTGGTCCGGACAAGAAGATCAAATTGATGCTCGCGTATCCCATGACCACCGGGCGCAACTTTGACGAAGTGCTGCGGGTGATTGACTCCATGCAACTGACGGCTAAGCACAAGGTGGCTACTCCGGTGAACTGGAAGAAGGGCGACGATGTCATTATTGTCCCGGCCGTGTCCGATGAAGAGGCCAAGCAGAAGTATCCCGCCGGTTGGAAGACTCCAAAGCCCTATCTGCGGATTGTCGCTCAGCCTGAATAGTCACCGCAAACAGAGAGAAGTCCCAGTTCGCCACTTGCGCCGGCCGCAGCTTCTGCTTCAAATCGCAGCCGGCCGGCGAAAGTTGGGTTCAACAAGCTTGCTGGCTATCGCTATGCCTCGACGCGCCGGGCGCTCCGGTTCCACTGCAACCGGCGTCCCTGTTTGAGGGACATGTTCGCCATCTGCACCACCAGCGCGGCTTGGACGCCCAGTTCCATTGGTGCGGTGGGGCGCTTGCGGGTGCGAACGCAATCGAGGAAATTTTGCACGTGGAGGTCGGTGGCGAATCCAAAGCCCTTCTCGGATTTCTTCGTGATCGCGGCGGTCTCCTCGTCGCCTTGCATGTAGACGCGCAGGTCTTCGCGGCCGATGTCCATCCGCGCCTTGCCGCCGTCGAGTTGATTCAACTGGTCATTGCGGGACTGGTAGCGCATCGCGGCGTAGTTGACGGTGAACACGGCGACGAAATCCTCCGGGTATTGCGCGACCACCACGACGGATTCGGGTGTATCGACGCCTTGCTTGTGCGGTTTGCCGGCTGAGGCGGTAACCGCCAGCGGGACACTCGCATTCATGAGCAGGTGGATGCCGTCAAAGACGTGAGCGCCCTGGTCAGCGACAATGCCGCCGGCATATTCGGAGAAGAATCGCCAGTTGCGAAATCGATTTGGATCCAGAGGACGGCGTGCAACGGGACCCTGCCACTGTTCCCAATCGAGGGGACCGTCGAGCTTGGGTTCCGAACCGCCAAGGTAGTTATTCAGCCACCAGGATCGCACCATGTGCACCGCGCCGAGCACGCCGGAGGCGACCACTTTGCGCGCTTCGAGGTACAGATCGTAACTGCGCCGCTGCATGCCCACCTGGATGATGTTCCTGGAGCGCTTCTCGGCATCCACCAGCTCGACACCTTGCTCCGGTGTCTGGCAAAGCGGTTTCTCCACATAGACGTCCTTGCCCGCCGCGAGCGCGTCGAGCACCATGCGATGATGCCAATGCTCCGGCGTTGCGATGAGAACCGCGTTGATCTCCTTATCGGCAAGCAATTCTTTGTAGTTGCGATACGCCTTCGGCGCGCTGTCCTGCTGCTTCCGAGCGGTGGAGAGCGCCCGCTCGAGGTTCGGTTCGTAGACGTCACAAACGGCACTGACGCGCACGGCGGGGTCCTTCTGAAACACGGTCATGACGAAAGTGCCACGACCGCCAGTGCCGATGACTCCGAGGTGAAAACGATCCGATGGTGGGGACTGAGCGAAGACGGCTCCGCCCACCGTCATTAGGAATGTGCGTCGAGGATGTGGCATTTTGCGCAACCTATTCCAGCAACGCGAACGTCACTATATTGGATCCATTGGCGATGGTCACGTGCTGCTTGCCGTCGAGCTCGTAGGCGATGGGCTGGGCGCTGATCGGCTGGCCGGTGTTGAAGTTCCATAGCGCCTTGCCAGTGCGCGCGTTGAGCGCCGTGAGAAAGCCCTGGTCGTCTCCGGCAAAGATGAGGCCGCCCGCTGTCGACAACAGTCCGGCGGCATAGCGGCGCGAACTTATCTGCTTGTACTCCCACATCATCTTGCCGGTGGTCAGGTCGAGGGCGCGGACGTAGATCTCCCATGGGTCGGCGGGCGCTTCGACGTAACCGGTGCCCATGAACGGGAAACCGCCGGGGCGGAAGGTATCACGCGACTTGTAGTTGATGCCGCAGCCTTCCTGCGCGACGACGTAGAACCAGCCGGTATCGGGATTGTAGGCGGGCGACATCCAATTGGTTGCGCCGGAAGTGGCCGGGCAGGTCTTGGTGCCCTGCGGGGATGGAATGACGCCCGGCACGCGGATGGGCCGTCCTTTCGCATCGAGGCCGGATGCCCAGTTGAGCTTCTTCACAAACGGGGTTCCGTGCAGATACTCGCCGGTGACGCGGTCCAGCACGTAGTAGAAACCGTTGCGGTTGGCCTGCACCAGCAGTTTGCGCGGCTTGCCCTTGAACGGCGCGTCGACAAGAATGGGGATCTCCACGGCGTCCCAGTCATGGACGTCCCACGGGGTGAACTGAAAATACCACTTCAGCTTGCCCGTGTCGGCATCGATGGCGACCATGCATTCGGTATAGAGGTTGTCGCCTTTGCGGACGTCCCCGTCGAAGTCGGGCGCGGGATTGCCGATGCCCCAATAGATGAGGTTGAGATCGGGGTCGAAGGAACCGGTGAGCCAGATGCCGCCGCCGCCCGTTTTCCAGGAGTCGCCTGCCCAGGTTTCGTTGCCGGGCTCGCCGGGTTCCGGAATGGTCTTCCAGCGCCAAAGACGTTCGCCGGTCTCCGGGTCGTAGGCGTCGAGGACTCCGTTCAGCCCGTGGTCACTGGGCGCGACGCCGGTGATGACTTTACCCTTGATGATCAGCGGAGCAAGCGGGCTCCAGTAGCCGGCGCTCGCTTCGGCGATCT
Source organism: Terriglobia bacterium (assembly GCA_016650235.1). Classification (GTDB taxonomy): domain Bacteria; phylum Acidobacteriota; class Terriglobia; order Bryobacterales; family Bryobacteraceae; genus VFZE01. Next base: position 12,588 of record JAENWC010000033.1, on the reverse strand, counting down.
TGGATTCCCACAGCATGGCTCCGTTGCGCGCGTCGAGCGCCACCAGATGGGCGTCCGTGGTTCCGGTGAACACTTTGTTTCCATAGACGGCAACGCCCCGGTTGGGACCCTTCTGCAAAGCAGGCTGGCGCGACCACTGCCAGATGAGGCGTCCGGTGCGGGCGTCCAGCGCGTGCACTTCATTGGGCTGCGACAGGTACATCACGCCGTTCACCACGAGCGGCACAGTTTCGAGACGCCGCGCCCCCGGCACGTTGTACAGCCACTTGGCGGCGAGGCTCTTCACGTTGCCCGTGTTGATCTGCCCGAGCAGGCTGTGGCGCTGCGAGTGATACTGGCCGTTGTAGTGGAGCCACGACTTCGGGTCGGCCTTCTTCAGATCGTCATAGGTGACTTGGGCGAACGCGGCCGCGGCAAGAAAAAACGTGAACAGCTTCACTTGGATTCCCTCTGTCTGGCCTGCTTGCTGAGGAATGCGAGCAGATCCTGCATTTCATTAGCGGTGAGCATCTTGTCAAAGTTGGTGGGCATCAGCGAAAGCGGCTCATAGGTGATGGAGGCCAACTGATCCCGGGTGAGCAGGTGAAGCTTGTCATCCAGTCCCAGCACCTGAAGCGAGAAGTTGTTCTCGTTTTTCACAATGCCTCGAATCTGCGCGCCGGCCTTGGTTCGCGCCGACACCGGCTGATAGCCGCGCGGCGGCACGGGCTTGGGAACCATCAGGGCTGCGCGAATGTCCTCCAGCTTGCGCTGGGCTCCTATATCGCTCAAGTCAGGACCCACCAGACCGCCACGTCCGCGAATCATGTGGCACTGTGTGCAGCCTCCTTTTCCGGTGAAGACAGCGCGGCCGTTGCCGAGGTCGCCGGGAACCGTAATATCCGCCGCCGTTGCCCGCAGGCTTTGAATGTAGGCCACGATGTTCCAGACATCTTCGTCCGCCATGGGCGTGGCGGGCATGAGCGTACCCTTGATTCCATTCTTGATGGAGTCGAAGAGATCCGCGCCGGAGGTGCGCAGATAGCGGCGTTGTGCGGCGAGGGCGGGGGCCCGGTCGCCGGCGGCCCCGTCCACTCCGTGACAGACAGTGCAGGAGCGATTGTACTGGGTATGTCCTTTCTCCACTTGTTGCGGGTTCAGCGCCGGACGCGACCGGGCGCCACGCCCGCCGGCGCCCCTCTGCTGCGCGACAAAGACCACCTTGCCGAAATTCTCGGGCGTGTGGAAACTGCGCTTTTCTCCGGCGATGGGCGACCAGGTGCTTTGCTGCGCGTTGGTCTTGCCGCCCGTGCGCATCAGGTTCAAGCGCCACTCGTCGCCCGGACGAGGCGGCGTGTTCACGGCATCGCGCATGAAATTCTTGAAGGGAATGGCGAGTTCCACGATCCATTCGCGATCGTTTGTGTCTTCATCCTTCTTGGCCAAGCCGTGGAAAGTGGTTCGGTAGCTGAGTTGTTCCGGCTCCCAGGTGGGCGGACCCTTCCACCAATCGGTGCGGCAGCGGTTGAGCATTGCGCCGATCGGATTGATCTCCCAGGTGTAGTAGTTGGTGACCTTGCGCGGGTCCGGCGAGATGAAGACCTCCACGCAGTCGTCTTTGGAGACGGGACCGTGGCGCTCGGTGACGTAGGCCGAAATGTGACGGTCCTGGCAACGCCAGCTCACGTACAGGTTGTCGTCGTCCCAGAGAAGCTTGGCTTCCGTGGTCTCTTTCTCTCCGGCGGTGAACCAGTTGAAGATGAAATCGCTGGTGGGTGGAGCCGCGGCCCAGGCTGGTTCATCGAGCCTCGCGTCGATCTTGATGGTCGAGGCGGCCCGTTGAATCTGGTATTCGGCCGCCGGGCATAAACAAGCGAGGAAGAAAATCAGACAGCGCATCACAGTCTATAGTACACTCTGTAAGCTATGAAACGAACCACACGCAGAAGCATGATGGAGGCCACGGCCGTCGTGGCATTGGGCGCCGCGCCCGCCGCCGCGCAATCCGGCCCACCCCGTTCGAAGGATCTGATTTTTCTTTCCGGCATTGGCGGATGGTATCCGGAACGCAGGCCCAAGGCCGGCGATGTGCGCGAGCAGACGCGGGATGCGCTCACCATTATGAAGGCGAGTCTGGAGAAGGCCGGCTCATCGATGGAAAAGGTGCTCAAGGTCAGCGTGGCGCTGGTGGATCCGGAAGCCAACTGGGAGCCGATGAACGAGGAGTACGAGAAGTTTTTCCCAAAGAGGAAGCCGGCGCGTTCTTATTGGGGCGCCACCGGGTTCCGTCGCAAAGGGCAGCTCCTGCAGATTGACTGCATCGCCAGCGTGGAGTGAGGCGGGCATCCCGCTCAATTAAGCTTCGCGCGGTAGTGTGCCAGACCTTGTTCGAACAAAGCCTTGGCCTGGGTGCGGTTGTTGCCCGGGCCGAAGTTGTTGCGCTCTTCGAGGTAGGCCCACAGGCGATCGAGCATGGCGATCATGAGTTCGACATCCTGGCGGACGATGGTGGGCTTGCCGCCGAATTCGACGTAGACAGCTCCGGAGTGGGCTTGGGGCGGACCGATGACGGCACGCGATGGGGGGCCCGAGACGCGGGCGGCAAACCAGGAGCTTGCTGTAATGGAGACCTCCCGCGAGAGCGGCTCGCCATTGGATGACGCGATGACTGCGCCGTTATGGATGAGCTCGAGTTTATCGATGGGCATGCGGGCGGAGACTTCGGCGGTGAGGCGCGCCGTGTAGGTTGAGCCCGGCGCGGGCTTGACGATGGAGCCGGACGGGCTGCCGTTGACGTTGAAAGTGAGCAGCGGGCCATTGGAGACGAAGTTGCGGCCTTCGCGGTAGCGGTCAATCCAGCGCTGCCAGGTCATTTGGGAACCGACATCGACGTACTGGCGCGAGGAGCCGGGGATATTATTGACGCCGCGCCAGTTTGTGAAGACGTCGGTGCCGGCTCCCGGGGTGATGTGAAAACCTGCGTTCAGGAAGCGGTACCAGAGCTCGTAGGCGAGGCCGCCGCGGGGAAGGACGTCGATGGAATCCATTCCACCCAGAGCGGCGGTGAGGGGAGCTTCCTTGGCGCCGAGGTTGGTGTCGTAGACGTCGGGCGAGATGCCCATGGGATGGACGTAGCTGACGAGGCCGCCCTGTTTGCGGGCCTCAATGGCGGCCATCGTGTTGAGGGGGAAGTCGTGAGAGGAATTGCTGCCGATGACGCTGGTGTAGGAAGGCGGCACCTGCTTCCTGATGTTGAGAAAAGCCATGTGGCCTAAGGGATCTGAGTTACGGTACTCCTGGGCCCAATAGAGGAAGTAACGGGAAGTGGAGAGCGGGCTGAGGCCGGAGGTGAAAAACTCCTTGTCGTGGATGAAGGATCCTTCGGAGTTGGCGACGATCATGTTGGCGGCGTTGAGGTCTTCGGCTTGGAGCCAGGCGAGCGAATCCGGCGGCCGCTGGTAGTAACTTCCGTTGTAGTTGGCGTGGAAATGGTTCTCGCCGGTGTACCAGCCGCGTTGGAGCCAGTTGGTCCAGCGCTCCATTTGCAGGGTGATTTCCGCAGTCTGGCCGGTGGAGACATCGAGGGTGCGGTCGGCGATCCTGTATTCGAATCCCTTGACGGCGACGAGCGTGAGTTTCCCGGCGGGCGCGGGGAAAGTGTCATCGCCGGAGGCGAGGAAGAAGCCTTGGCGGGGCTTGCCTGGATCGAGGGTTTGATAGAAGACCGGGACGCCTTTCGGGGTGTAGGCTTTGCCGTCTGAGGCGATCACGTAGAGCCGGGCTCTGGTTGGTTGCCCGGTTTCGTCGTTGATGCGAACGCGGATGTGGCCTGAGGGGTTGCGGAACTTGAGGGAAGAGAGGGCCACGTGGCGCTGTTCCCCTCGGTTACGGGCATGGTGAATATGTCGATGTTGCCGAGGTGATTGGAGACGTGGGCGACGGTGCGGCCATCCGGTGAGACGGCTGGGGAGAATTCATCGCGCGTGGTGTTGGTGATGGAGCGGGGCGGGCCGCCTTTTGCCGGAACGAAGTAGAGTTCGTGATCGCCCTTCCCGTTGACGTGCGCGCCGGAATAGATGACGCCGGAGGCATCGGGGAGGGCGGAGAGTCCGGTGATCTGGAAAATGTCGCCGGGGGTGTACCGGGTGAGGGGCATTTGAACGAAGATGGGGCGGCCCGCGGCGGGCAGGGACCAGATCTGGATCGGTCCATTACGGGTGTTGGCGAGGAAGATGGTATCACCGGCGCGGGAGGATGGGGCCCAGGGTCCGGCGGGGCCGCGCTGCATTTGGAACTGGATCTGGCGGGGTGCGCCGCCGTTGATGGGGATTTCATGGAGCAGGGATCCCTGGACCGGCGTGAGTCCGGCGATGACGGAGGCGCCGGACGCGGACCATGTGGGGGAGCCGGCGACGGGGAATCTTGTTTCAATGGTGCGTTCGGCGCCGGTGGCGAGGTTGAGGATGGCTAACTTGCCCGGGATGTTTGGCAGGCGTCCGGCGGGGACGTCGCCGGAGACGAAGGCGATGTGCTTGCCGTCCGGAGACCAGGCTGGATGCGCGTGATAGCCGGGAGAGGAGGTAAGTTGGCGTGCTTCGCCGCCCTGAGCGTTGACCTCCCAGATGCTGCCATAGAGAGAGAACGCGATTTTGGAGGAATCGGGGGACCATGCCGGATCGGTGGCTCCCCAAGTAGTGCGGTCGGCATCAGCGGCTTGCGTGCGGTTGAGGCGGAGGGCGAGAGTTAGCCCGATGGCGAGGAGGGTGAGAATGGTTAGTATGGATCGCATGGCTGGACCTTTGGCGAGAGTATACATAGGTCTGGGGCCGAGGACAATAGCCATTGCAAGATTGCCATTGCAGGATTCCAGACGGGCGCGCGGATTCGCGGGGAGACCACGTTGACCAAGTGGAATCAGATTCTCTACAATGAAGGTCGGCTTCGCCGGAACGCGGGAGTAACTCAATGGTAGAGTCACAGCCTTCCAAGCTGTTGGTTGCGGGTTCGATTCCCGTCTCCCGCTCCATACCTTTAACTACAAGGGTTCTCAGTGGTTTACACTGAAGTGCGAGTGTCCTGCCTGTTGCGGGTTTAACTATGAAAATGATTTTCTCCGTTGGCCGGGTTTCCATGTCAGGGAAACTTTTCTTGCCGCTTTTGATTCTCATGACGACGGCAGCGGGCCAAGAGCCAGGCCAGACGAGCAGTACCAGCACGACGCAGACTCCGAGCAGTTCGAGCAGCAGCACCGCGACGCAAGGAAAAGCCTACGTGAGGAGAATTTCCGTAGGGCTCTCCGTTCCCGTTCTCGTATTTTATCCGGTTGCGAACGGATCGCTCCGGCAGGATGTGAACAGCACTCTGCAGGTCAATTCCAATACGATCACCACGGGACACCGGTTGGGCTTAGGGGCGGTGGTTCAGTTGGCTTTGCCGCGGCAGTTCGCTCTGGCTGGGAGTCTTTCGCTGCGCCGCGTCGCTTTCAATGCCACTAAGAACACCTTTACCGGGGTGGATAACCCGAATACGGCGGCCGATGAGCGGAAGTTGACCACTGACGATGAATCCACCAAGGCGCGGCACTGGGATCTCACTGTGCTTGTGCGACGGTACAACAAGGAGCATTGGGAAAAGGGCCGCCGCTGGTTCTTCGAACTGGGAGCCGCCGGAAGGCGTACCAACAAAATACAAACGTCGGTGGCGACGACGGCCGGTGGAGAAACCGTGTGCTGCAATACGACGCCGCATGAGGTGGCCAACAAGCTTGCACGGGGTGTGGTGGGCGGGGTGGGTTTGCATTTTACCGATGAGATCGGAGTGCGGTTTGTGCCCGAGTTCCGGTATACGCGATGGCTCAACCGGAGCTTCGACAATTTGTCCACGCGTTCCCGCCGGGATCAGTTTGAGGCTGTGATTTCGTTTACTTTCTAGGTGCCGGAAATCGTACCCAAGCGCGTTGTTGTTGTGGAGGACGAGGAGTCGCTTTGCCGTCTCCTGGGAGGGTATCTCACGCGCGCGGGTTACGCGGTGACCACCTATACCAGCGCTCAACCTCTGCTGGAAAAAATGCAAAGCTCTGGTGTCGTGTGGGACGTGGCGGTCATTGACCTCACGCTTCCCGATGTATCCGGAGAGCATGTGGCGGTGCGGTTGCTGGAGGCTGCGCCGGATATCCGAGTGGTGCTCACCAGCGGCCTGCCTTGGAGCACCCTGTCCATGTTGCACGGGCGGGAACGGGTTACTTTCCTGCAAAAGCCATTCCGGCCCTCTCAATTATTGGACCTGATCCGGTAACAGGACCGCTCTGGTCACGTCACGGCGCCCGAATACTTCTGAGAAATGCGGGCTAGTGTTCGCCGGCGGCCAGGGTCAACTGCAACTGCTCGGCCAGATTTCCGCCGGACTCGCTCCAGAGCATTCTTTTGGCAACGGGCAGATTCTGTTCGATCTCGGAAGCCAGGCGCAGCAGGCTTCGAATGTTGGAACGAATGGCGGTCATGCTTCCGGCATCCTTTTGCTGGGGAAGGAATGAGGACTTGTGGTCGAACTCGATGCAGACCTGCTCGCCCATCTCGCTTTCAAACAAAGGGGCGAAACATGTGATGGTGACATGGGCCGGCCGTAGGTTCCAATGTTCTTCGAATTGCCAGACATCCCAACAACATTCCAGTTGATAGGCGCAGTCGGGATTGGTGAACTCCTGCGCGGCTTCCACCACGTCGGCGGCTTCTGTTTCGTAGTCGAAGCGGCGCTCGAGTAGCGGTGGTTCCTGAATCTCGAGCGCATAGACGCGCAATACGGCTTCCGGGGAAAACTTGGAGTAGGGGAACAGTTCCAGCACTTTGAGCCAGTGCCGCATCATGTTGTGTTCGGTGAATCCACGAAGCCAAAAAGAGAGAAAGGTCCGGTCCGTCATCGTAAGGCCTGTATCACCATTACAGCGCCCAATACGGTCACTACGGCGGCGCTGACGAGCGGCAAGCTGCGGGTCCAGGCGGCATCGGGTTTCCAGCGCTCCACGGCGGGTCCAGCCAGCACCATGGCGCATCCGATACCGATCAGGATAGCGGCGAGGCCGAGGCTGAAGGCGACGAGCAACGTAAGTCCCAGGGCCACCTGGCGCAGAGAAATGGAAAGCATCAGAACGACGAGCGCTTCGGGGCAGGGAACCAGGCCGCCGGAGATGCCGAGCGAGAGCAGGCTTGCTTTGCCTTCCTTGTGGTGGTGATCATGATCGTGATCATGGTCGTGATGATGGTCGTGATGATGGTCGTGATTGTGATCATGATGATGGTGATCGTGATGATGATGGTCGTGGCCGTGTCCGCCGTGGCGGCGCTGCCACAAAAGCCATAATCCGATGCCCATCACCATGGCTCCGCTGAGCAAGCTCAGAACGGGATAAATTCGATCCAGCGAAATGTGCTGCGAAGCATACAGCGTGGCCAGTCCGAGGATAAAAACACTGGCGGTATGCGTGAGCGTGACGACGCTGCCCAGGTATACCGCGTCGCCGATACGGCCGCGGCTGCCCACCAGATACGCGGCAACGATCGTCTTTCCATGGCCGGGGGTGAGGGCATGTGCGGCGCCGAGGAAAAAGGCCAAACCAAGGGCGGAGGTGAGCACCAGCGGACTGCCGGCTCCTGTGATCAGAAGATGCTCCAACTTCGACTGGTCCTGGAAGAGAAGTAACGCCAGAATCAAGCCTGCAACTCCCGGACAGCGGCTACTGCTCGCTGCATCTCCTCCATTGTGTTGTAGACGTGCGGAGAGAATCGAAGACCCTTGGCATCGCCAGTGTCGGTAACGGCGATGGCGACGCGGTGCCGCTTCCACAAGGTGTCATAGGCGGCTCTGGGCGCGAGTTTGGGCAGGTCAAATTTGATCACGCCTCCGGACAATTCCGGCTCCAGATTGGTTTTCAGATTCACGGCGGGCATCTCGCGCAATTGCTGCTTGGCGTAAGTGGTCAAGGCGCGCATGCGCGCCTCCACATGATTCATCCCGATCATGTTCAGAAAATCGATAGCGGCCTCGACGGCCACCAGCCTGGGGTTGTCGCGCTGGCCGTACACTTCCAGCTTTCTTGCTCCCACCAGTTTGCCCGACCAGCCGGCGGTGACGATGGATGGCCAGACGCGATCCATCTTCTCCGATTTGACGAACAGGATGCCGGCCTCCAAGGGGCCCATGGCCCACTTGTGCATGCTGCCGGCATAGGAGTCGCAGCCGATCTCGTGCAGGTTTACATCGAGCGCTCCCCAGGTTTGCGCGCCGTCCAAGTGCATCCAGATGCCCTTTTGGCGGGCGAGTGCGGCGATCTCGCGGGCCGGGTATTGAATCCCGGTGGTGCTGGTGACATGAGTGACGGCGATGACACGGGTCCGCGGCGTGATGGCGGAGGCGAATGCGTCCAGCAACTGTTGGCTGCTTTTGGCAAGCACAGCTACGGGCAGGGATTTCACAACAAGGCCGTCGCGGCTGGCGCGCACTTTCCACGAATCGTTGTTGGATGGATGATTGTGGTCTGTGATGAGAATCTCGTCCCCCGCTTTGAGATCCAGCCCCTTGACGATGGTGTTGCTGGCTTCGGATGTGTTGCGGGTGAGCGCAATCTCATCCGGGGTTACGCGGAGCATGGCGGCGATTTTCGCGCGCACGCGTTCGGCGAGCGGTTCGTATTTGTCGCGGTTCTGGAACGAAGGATTGGCGTGGAAGTCACGCAGATATTCCAGGTGCCGGTCCATCACGGCGCGCGAGGCCGGACAGACGTTGGCCGCGTTCAGATAGAGCAGGCCATCTTCCAATGGGAACTGGTTTTTGACCACCTTCCAGTAATCTTCATTAGCCGCTGACGGTGCGCCGGGCGCGGCCGTGAGCGCCTTCTGCAGAAGCGCCCAGGAACCCACCGCGGAGGCGGCGGGCAGGAACCGGAACAGATCACGTCGTGAGTGCGAGAGCGAATTTGGCATAGGTATCCCCTTCGAGATGATTGTACTCTAGGGAGGTGATCACTGATCTGGTGCAGATCCGGCGGCTGGGAGAAAAGAAGCGCGGCGAGAATGAGCGGCTGCGGCAGCACATGAAGCGCCACAATTTTGTGGAGAAGAATCTGCGGCGCATTTCCGAGGATGTGGAGGATGCCATTGATTGCACGGTCTGCGCCAACTGCTGCCGTGTGGCGACAATCAAGCTGCAGGAGCGGGATGTGGAACATCTGTCCAAGTTCCTGCGCCTGAGCCAGTCGCGTTTCATGACCGGGTATACGGAGGAAACCGAGGAAGGCCTGGTTCTCAAGCGAACCGATGCCGGATGCGTGTTCCTGGATGCAAATCTGTGTTCTGTGTATGAATCCAGACCCGCCACCTGTGTTGGGTTTCCGCATTTGATGCGCGGGGCCGGATCGCTTCCCTCGCGGATGTGGCAGATGGTGGACCGGGCCTGTTACTGCCCGATCGTGTACAACGCGCTGGAGGCGTTCAAAGTAGAAGTGCGGTTCTTTGAAAAGTCAGGGCAGAAGAAGTAGGGCTAAGCGATCCGCTGCAACGCAACCGTTTACAGATTTGCCGTCTGAATCAGGCGACGCGTGTCCGCAATCCGTGTCCATGAAATCCCGTTCTGGAAAGTTGCGGCTCTTGGATGTAAAGTCTGCAAACTGGACCCTTTATACAGCCCGAGATTAGGCGCGCTTCGCTTCGCGACGGATCCCTTCGGCAATCCACATCCGGAGTTGGGTCTGGTAACCTACCGATTTCGCAGCCGCGACTTGTTTGGCCGCGGCAATCTGTTCGGGGGCCAAACGAAGGGAGATCGGAGACTTTGCATTTGCGTGGCGGTCGCGGATCTTCTTCGCCAGCGCGGGTAACGGTTTTGCCTGACGAGCTTCGGAGAGTTTATCCCACACACCCGAGACTGAGTGGCTCTCGAAATACTCCGCGGCCTGTTGATCGGCTTGGAACTTTGGCAATGGCAGTTTTGCGGGAGAAAGCCTCTTTTTCATTGATTCACCTACTTACGGCGAAATAACCGCCGTTCACTTATTTCCATGTCTCTCGCCGTGATCACTCTCACAACACCCCCGGGCAAGCGCCGAAACACGACGAATGCCAAACGGCCGCCCAACGTCTCGCCCAACGCGATGTATCGTTTCTGGCGGGTTCGCCTGACCTGATGGTCACCGACAAAGACTTCTTCCACCTCTTCCGGTGTGAACTGATGTTTCTCGATATGGAAGATGTTGTCGTCATCCCACTGAAAGCTGGAAATGACCACAGGAGCATCGTAGCAGGTTGTATATACGAAAAGCTACAAGGTCGATACGTCGCGCGCCGGCAGCCGTCCTGCGGAAATGGCGGCGTCGAGATCATCAACAGCGGCGGGACTTGGGTGGGGCAGCGCTCGCATGGTCCGCAGGGCGACACCGGTTTGTCGAGGAGAGTTGTCTCAATAAGCCGCTGCCGTTGCATCGGCCAGTATCAGGGCAGCTTTTCGGTAACGGTGACCGGCGTGCTGAGGCGAAAGCTGATGAGGGTCTCAACGGCGAGTTCAGCCGGCTTGCCCCTGGTTGCCAGAACCACTCCGGCGCCTGCCGCGCCACCAGCGCCTGCGCCAATTGCGGCTCCTTTGCCGCCACCGGCAATGGCGCCAATGGCCGCGCCGACACCTGCTCCGATTCCGACTTTGGTGGCATCTTCTTTCTTTGAGGTAGGACCGTCTTTGGAGAAAGTGGTGGTCTGCAGATTGATCTTCTGGCCGTCGGCGGCGTAGAACCGGACCAGTTCGACGGCAAGCTTGGCGAGACCCTTGGTTCGACCGGCCTTGTCGGCGGTTACGACTTTCCCCTCCGCGCGGGCGCCCTTTTCGGCAATCACGAGGCCGTCGATCACGATCGGTTCAACGAGGGTGGCGTGAAAGGTGTCACCGGGGCTATTCTGTTCGCTTGAGAGAGCCTCATCGAGCCGGACCGGAATGAGTGTGCCTTCCAAGATTGTGACCACTCGGGCCACTCTGGGCGGCGGCGCGGGCAGCGGGGCAGGAGATGGTGGGGGGGGCGTCTCTTGCGCCGGCACCGCGGGCGGATCGAATGGAGTTGGTGATGTTGGCTTTGGCGAAGACGTTTGGATCGGTTCGGGCGTGGATGCCTTTGCTGGCAGGGCAGCCCGTTTGCCGGCTTTCGGTTTCGCCGGTGGAGTTGGGGCTGGAACCGGTTCTTGAACGGGGGGAATTGCGGCCGGAGGGGGTGCTTGCTGCGTAATCGATTCCACCTCAGCCGCTGGAGGCGCAGGACTCGGCTTCATCAGGAACCAGACGATTCCCGCTGCCAAGGCGCCACCCAATGAAAATGCGATCCAATTCTTCATGGCGGTACCCTCCAAGCAACAGACGTGGCTTTTAGGGTTTTGGTTTCAACATTCGGTTACCATAAAGGAAAGGAACCCATGAGCCCGTTATCCCAGTTCGCCATAGGGCCAGTGCAGGTCCGTCCAGCCACCGTTCTGGCTCCCATGGCCGGTGTCACCGACACGGTGTTCCGCCGCATGATCCGCAATCAGGGCGGCTGCGGGCTCCTCATGACCGAATTCACCAGTTCCCACGGCGTGGCCCATTCTTCCAAGGCGCGCACCATGCGGCGCATGATGCGATATCTGCACTTCGAGCCGGACGAACACCCGATCTCGTCGCAACTTTTCGGAGCAGACCCGGAAGTAATGGCGGAAGCGGCGCGGGTGTGTCAGGATTTGGGCTTTGATATCGTGGACCTGAACTTTGGCTGCCCGGTGAAGAAAGTAGTGCGGTGCAATGGCGGATCGGGACTACTGCGTGATTTGCCGTTGATGGAGGCGCTGCTACGGAAGGTCCGGCCGGCGATTACGATTCCGCTGACGATGAAGCTCCGGGCAGGCTGGAACGATAGTGAGTTGGTACATGTGCAGGTGGCGCGTGTGGCGGAGGACTGTGGGGTGGACGCGATCGCGCTGCATCCCAGAACCCGCGAGCAGGGCTATTCGGGCACGGCTGACTGGACGCGTATCGCCGAGGTGAAGGCGGCGGTCAAGATCCCGGTAATCGGGAACGGTGATATCGTCACCCCGCACGATGCCGAGCGCATGATTGCCCAAACCGGCTGTGACGCGGTCATGATTGGGCGGACGGCCTCATCGAATCCGTGGATCTTCCGGCAGATTGCCGAGTATCGTGAGACCGGATCCTGGTGGGAACCATCGGAACAGGATCGCCACCAACTGATGCGCGCTTACTTCTCCATGCTGATGGAGCAGGATGCGCCCGAGGCGGTGGGTAAGATGAAACAATTTTCCACTTACTTCACACACGGAGTGCGCAACGGCGCAAAATTACGCGCCACCATCTACCAGGCGCACGAGACCACTGAGATCCTCGATATAGTGGACGCATTCTTTGCGCACGAGATGGAACAGGTCTCTGCCTGATTCTCAAACATGAAATCGGTTCAAATCATTACAGACGGATCTTGTCTTGGCAATCCCGGGCCGGGCGGCTGGGCGTGCATTCTACGGTGCAACGGAGCGGTCAGGGAGATATACGGGCACGAATCGCGCACCACCAATAACCGGATGGAGTTGACTG
>JAENWC010000032.1 GCA_016650235.1 Terriglobia bacterium | reverse complement strand
TCCACCATCGGCTTGGGCGCCGCGCCCGTCCGCAAAGCCAGTTTCACAATCTGCCCGGCTGCCCGCAGATACTTCTCCATCAGGGACGGCGACAGAGAAAGCACATCGCCGATGTTGTCAAACCCGTATCCGGAATCATCGATCGGGAAATCATCGGCAGGACGAAAACTCACGCCCAGCAGGTCCCGGATCGTGTTGTTATACTCGGCCCGGTTCAGCCGCCGCGCCGTCACGCGCCCCGGATCCACTTTGCGGCCGCGGTCATATCGCTCGATGTGTGCCTCCATCCATTCGGTCACCAGCGCTGTCACTTCCCGGTCAGGCTTCGGCGCCGAAGCAGGAGGCATCTGCCCGGACTTCAACTTTGCGAGGACGTTTTCCCACACATCCCGCTCCGCCATCGCGGCTTTGGTGTCCCGCAGCGGCGCAAGATCCAGTTGGGCCGTTTTGAGACTTGGGTTGTGGCATGCCAGGCAGTTCTTTGTTAAGAACGGCTTCACCGTCTTCTCGAAGGTCTCCTCCGGTTTCTGGCCGAAGGCGAAAGGCATCGAAAACACCAGCAGCAAGACGAGATGGGGCCGGATGCGCATGGGTAATAAGATTCTAGCATCTGGTAAACTGCGCCATGGTGACGATCTTCATCCGCGTCGGATGGGCGGCTCTCGTTGTGCTCCTGTCCCTGCCGCTCGCCGCCGGTCCGCGCGAATTCGGCATTGCCCAGTTCCACGCTGCCCTGGCCGAGCGCGGTCTCAAGCCGGAAAGATTCCGCCTCCGCTTTGAATTGAATCACGACCCGCCACAAGCCTGGAGAATCGCGCCCTCACGCATCACGGGCGGAGACCTCGGTGGTCTCATGTACGGGCTGATGGAGGCGGCCGCGCAGATCCGCGCCAGCGGTAAGCTGACGCCCGCTTCCGGCTTTGCGTTCATGAAAGTACGCAGCGTTCGTGTGCGCGTGCCGGAACAGTTTGCGGACAAACTCAACGAACCTTGGCTACTATTTCTTGCGCGGCTCGCCCAGGACCGTTTCAACCGGCTCCACATCATCATTGAGCATCCTGACCGGCACGAGGAGTTCCTCCGGGATCTGGCAAGAGAGGCCGCCGGCTACGCGATTGAAGTCGAACCCCGCCTGTGGCGCCCGGCCTCCCCTGGCAATGGGACCAAGCCCGGCTCTCTGTTGCCTATCGCCGCGCCCTCGGGAGTCTGGGCGGATCCGCTCTCTGTGCGCGCAACCCTGGCGCAGGCGGACCTGGATGGGCATCAAGGTTTCGAGGTGGAAGCACCGGGTCCAGATGGTCCTTATGGGCATCAACTCTGGGGCCGCCTCGGCTATGACCCCGGAATCAAAGACAAGGTTTTTCTGCAGGATTTCGAAACGCGGTTCGGCAAAGAGGCGGCGCCGGATCTCTGGGAAGCTTTCACCAACGCGAGCCGATTTTTCCAACTTGCCCAACCATCTCGCCGCTTCTTTGCAACACCTGGCGAGGCCGCGCGCGCACGTTTGGACTTGACGCCCACTGCAAGGATCGCTCCCATCACCCTCGCTTCCGCGCTCTACGGATATGCTCTGCGCGCCCAACAGGCCCTCGATCGAGCTAAGACGAAATTGGGGGAGGGGCATGCCGAATGGAAAGAAGTGGAGCCCGGCCTGCGTAAACAGGTCACTGCCACCCGCCTGCTGGCACGCAGCCTCACCATCGACGATTTCGCCGCCACCTTCCGCCTCACCGGCAACGACTCCGCTCTATATGCCGTCCGGCGTCTCACGTTGGCCGCGACAAAACTGGCTGAGGAACTCGGTGAAAAGTACACACCGCCATCGCTTGATGAGTCTTCCATACGGGGCTCGGGTCCTCTTCGCTATCCCGAATCGGTTCCACTGCCTGAGATGCTGCACAAGATGCCCAAGAGGCTGGTCTCCGGCGAACCAGTCACACTTTCCCTGACCTTCTCTTCTCCGCGTCATATCCGCTCGGTGCGCCTGCACTACGCCACCAGCGGAGTTCCGCTGGAGTTCCACACGATGGAAGCCTCTCCCGGCAGCGCCAGTTTTCAAGTCATCCCCGCTGGCCGCCTCGTCTACTATTTCGAGATCATCACGCAAGGCAACACCGGATTCTTTCTTCCGGATCCCATTCGAGAGGCGAACCTATACTCCGTCTCCGTGCAAGACTCCGTCCCTGTGCAAAATCAACCCTGATATATTATCCGCATGGCAATTTCCCGCCGCGCGGCCCTCGGATCTCTAGCTGTGGCAAGCCTCGCTCCGGCCCAAACCGGTAAGGCGAGCAAGCCCAACTTTCTCTTCCTCCTCGCCGATGACCACGCCGGTTATGTGCTCGGGGCCGCCGGTAACCGCCTCGCAGAGACGCCGAACCTGGATCAACTTGCCAGCCAGGGTACTCATTTCCGCAGCCACTTCTGCAACTCTCCGGTTTGCACGCCATCGCGCCAAAGTTTCCTCACCGGCCAAATGCCATCCATGGCAGGCGTCACCGTGCTCAGGACCCCGCTCTCCGAAGAGAAACCTACGATCGCCAAGCAGCTCAAACAATCCGGGTACAACACAGCGGTTTTCGGAAAGATGCACTTCAACCGCCCCTCCCGCGGCGGCATGCATGGCTTCGATCACATGATGTGTGAAGACGCTGTGCAGAGGGCATGGAGCGCCATCGCACCCACGCGTCCGGTTGAATCCAGCATCAAAACCAAACCGCAGTGGCGTCCGTTTCGCGATTCGGCCAGCGTCTGGCTCAATGCGGAAAAACTCCCCTTCCCACGCTATGAGCAGGATATGAAGGGCGCCTTCATCGCAAGGCAGGCCGGCCAGTATCTGGAGGAAAGTAAGGACAAACAGTTCGCTCTCTGGGTCAGCTTCCAGGAGCCCCACTCCCCGTTCGACTTCCCCATAGAAGACACCACTCACTGGGACCCCAAACGCTTTCCGGCCCCTAAAATTGGCGCGGAGGATGCCTGGCAGATCCCGCTCATCTTCCGGGACTTGAGCGAGCAGCAGCGCCAGGGCATCATCGCTTCCTACTACACTTCGGCGCGATTTCTGGACCGCAATGTGGGCACTGTCTTGCGCAAGCTTGGCTCGCTTGGCCTGGACGAAAACACGGTCGTCGTATACATGGCCGACCACGGCTACTCCCTCGGCCACCACGGCCGGTTTGAAAAACACTGCGGCTATGACCCGGCCCTACATGTTCCGCTCATCATGCGCTGGCCCGGACACATCCGCCAGGGCAAGGTGGAAGACATGACCGAGCACATCGACGTCGCCCCCACCATCCTCGACCTGCTGGGCGCGCAGCCGATGCGGATGATGCATGCCCAATCCCTCCGTCCTTATCTGGAAGGCAGGCGCGTCTCCTCCCCGCGCGATCACATCTTCAGCCAGTATCTGGAAAACGAAGAAGCCTTTGTCCGCACCAATCGCTGGAAATACATTCTCTGTTCCGGCCGCCGCGAGCGCACGGACGGCTACAAGATCGACAATCCCACTCCGGGCCGCTACCGCCGCCTTTACGATCTCAAAGCAGACCCCGGCGAATTCACCGACGTCGCCGCCAGGAATCCGCAGGTAGTGGCGGACATGGAAACCAAGATGCTCACGCGTTTCCGGCAAACCCATCCGGAGGCCGCCGCCGAGCCCAACAATCTCTCCCGCGAAGCGGCCATAGAATGGTACCTCCGCCCGCGCGACGCCTAGCGAGCCGCCAATTCAAAGAACTTCTCACTTTGCCGCGCCTGGGCTCACCACCGGGCAAGCAAAATCCATAGCATTTCTGATAGAATATGTATTCTGTATGAAAACAAGCTTGGTCATTGATGACAGCCTCTTCCGCGCTGCCAAGGCGGAAGCCGAGCGGACCGGCAAGACGATTAGCGAAACCATCAGCGCGTGGGCGAGCGCCGGAAGGCGCTCTCTGAAGGAAGAGAAGCGGAAAAAGAAGCGCGTCCTTCCAGTGCTGGATCTGGGTCAGCCGCGCATCGATCTTACTTCGCGAAGGGATTGGCTGGACCTGCTGGATGATCGAAAGTGATCGCGCTCGACACGAACATTCTCATCGCCGCGATGTCGCCTGCATTCCCGAATTACACCGTGGTCAGGAGGTGGTTGGGAGGCGTCCCGGAACCGGTCGTTACCACTCACACCAATATCGCGGAGTTTCTCCGGTTGGTCACTCATCCGAGGGTCTTCACTGCCCCACTGACACTTTTCGCGGCCGTCTCTGCCATGCATTCCTTTGTGGATGGTCTGGACCTACGTGTTCTGGAAAGCAGCGACCATTGGTGGACCGATCTCATCACTCTGGACTCGCTGCTTCCCAGGCTGCGAGGCAACGAGGTGTTCGATGCTCAAATCGCACTCTGTCTCCGCTTTCACGGAGTAAAGACCATTTGCAGTTTCGATAGCGACTTCGACAAGTACCGCTTCCTCAAGCGTGTGGTTCCGTCCTAGCCCTCAGACGCTCCCAGCTAACCGCCGCAACGACTCTTCATACGGCGCGGCCGCGACGCCTCGCTCAGTGATGATCGCTGTCACATACCGGTTTGGGGTTACGTCAAATGCCGGATTCTGGACGGCGATCCCCTCGGGGGCCACCCTCACTCCGAAAACCTCGGTCACCTCCTTGGGCGACCTCTGCTCAATCGGAATCTTGTCTCCGCTGTCCAGCGTCAAGTCCAGCGTCGAGACCGGCGCAGCCACATAAAAGGGAATCCCGTTCTCCTTGGCCAGCACCGCCACCGAATAGGTTCCCACTTTGTTGGCCACGTCGCCATTTGCGGCAATGCGGTCCGCCCCCACCACCACGCAGCCAATCCGGCCCGATTTGAGAAAATGTCCGGCCATGTTGTCGGTGATGATGGTTGTTTCAATCCCGTCTTGTTGCAGCTCCCACGCCGTCAGCCGCGCACCTTGCAGAAACGGCCGGGTCTCATCGGCGAACACGTCAATCTTTTTCCCCGCCTCCACGGCTGCGCGGATCACCCCGAGCGCAGTCCCATATCCGGCCGTCGCAAGGGCGCCCGCATTGCAATGCGTGAGCACCGTCTTGCCATCGGGGATCAACGGCGCGCCGTGCCGTCCCATGGCCCGATTGATGGCGATGTCTTCCAGCTTCACCTGCTGCGCCTCGGCCACCAGCGCCGCCCGGATCCCGGCTGGACTCTTTCCGCGCAAACCCGCGTACAACTTTTTCATCCGGTCAATGGCCCAGAACAGATTCACCGCGGTGGGGCGCGTCCCGGCCAGTTCCTCACAGATTGCCTCCATGGAACCATCCAGATTCTCGTCGGGAGCACGGAGGACTCCAATCGCCACGCCCATCGCCGCTGCCACTCCAATCGCCGGCGCTCCGCGGATCACCATCGATCGAATCGCCTCGGCCACCTCGTGATAGTCCTTGCACGTTACGTACACAGCCTCGAGCGGCAGCTTCGTCTGATCGATCATCACCACGCCGCCGGCGGTCCACTGTATTGTCTCTACCATGTCCGGAAAAGATCTCCTCTCGACAAAACAAATCCTGCAAAGAAGGTGAAGTTGTAGGTGGCGTGCATCGCCGTGGAGGCGGCGGTGGAGCCCGTCTTGTGCCGCACCCATCCGAAGGCGATTCCAGCCAAACCTACTAGAGCCACGTGCCGCCAGCTCCATCCATATTGCGGGCCGTGCATCAATGCGAACGGAACCGCGGCCAGGATGATGCCCGCCGCCGGTCCGATAGACCTGCTGACCAGCGGCTGCAGGAAACCGCGAAAGGCCAGTTCTTCGCACAACGGACCCAGCGTTACCGCAAACGCTCCGATCCAAAAAATGGACCGCCGGTCCGACAGCAGATCCATCATCGGCATATCCACATCGGGGCCGCCTAGCAGTATTCCCGTCCACCCCACTGCCATGGCGAGTAACGGACCGGCCATCAGACACGTGCCCACGCTCCGGCTCGCAGCGCGCCAATGCAGCGAGCCCCAGAACGGCCGTCCGTAGCGTACCTTCAACAACGCAAACAAGCTGAGGAAGAGAAAGCCATATCCGGTAAACTGCACCAGCAGTACTTCCATCGCTTTGCCCTGCATGGGCATGAAATAACGCAAACCTCTTACCGCGAGAAGGGCCACCAGCATCGATGGCAACGCCGCTCCGATGAACAGGGCGAGATCGTGGTAGGTCCAGAAAGGATAGGTATCCTCGCCCGCCTGCTCCGGCATCGGCTCCGGCAGGAGAGAGTCGGCCTCGCTCATGATTCGCGCTCGATCAAAGCCGCGGCCAACAAGGGAATCATCAGCTCATGATGTCCGGTGAGCGAATAGCCTTTCCCGCCAGCGCTTGCATGCGGACGCTCCACTACGTTCACTTTCGGACGGTAATGCTGCAGGAAATCGAAATTCACTGTTGTGAATTCCTTGAGCGGCCGCCCGAGATTGCGCACCGTTGAGACCGCTTTGAGAAACACCTCCGGCATCACCACAGCCGAACCCACATTCAAATAAACGCCCCCTTGATCCAGCTCCTCCACCAGCGAACAGAACAGGCGGAAGTCGTAATGCGTTGCCTCCCCCAATGCCGCGGCGTCCGTGGCCGGATGTGTGTGCGGGGTGTCGGTGCCCACGGCGATGTGAACGGTCACCGGTGTTGAGGCCCGGTATGCTTCCACCAGCAAGCTGCTGGCGACAAAGCGCGGGTCGGCCAGTTTCTCCGCGTGGCGTCCCAGCGCCTCACCGGCGCCAATCCCGTCCCGCCTTGCCGCAATCAGCGCAACATTGAATTCACGCCCGGTCTCCTCGGCGGACCCAAAACTTCCGTCCGGCAGCGCCGCTCCCACGTCTTCACTCGTGTATCCGGCAAGGGCGATCTCCAGATCGTGAATCGCGCCGGACCCGTTCATCGAAAAGGACGTGGCGTAACCCCGCCGCATCAGATCCAGCAGCACAGGAGCTAATCCGCATTTGATCACATGGCCGCCGAATCCCCACAGGATCCCTCGTCCATTTTTCCGCGCGCGCCGCAGCGCTTCCACGACGGCGCGAAAATTCTCAGCCGCGAGCAGCCGGGGAAGGGAATCGAGCAGCCCGGCCAAACCCCGCCCCTTCTCATAGGGCCGCGCGAAATGATCCACCGTCACTTTGCCCCCGCGGCCCATCAACGAAACGGTTTTCAACGCCGACAAATCCATCGGCGCTTTCCGGTAACGGCTCACGCTGCTTGTCCTTTTCCTAAAACTCTCTCCAGGGCCCGCCCCGTATGGCTCCGGCGGCTGCGCGAGACCTGCTCCGGCTTTCCGGCCACCACAACCTGCCCGCCCTTTTCTCCGCCTTCCGGTCCCAGGTCGATCACCCAATCGGCCGTCTTGATCACGTCCAGGTGATGCTCAATCACCAGCACCGTGTTGCCGAGGTCCACCAGCTTTTGTAACACGTCCAGCAACCGGCTCACATCTTCAAAGTGGAGCCCGGTGGTTGGCTCATCCAATATATAGAAAGTGCGCCCGGTCTGCCGGCGGCTCAGTTCGCGCGCCAGTTTGATGCGCTGCGCCTCGCCTCCCGACAACGTAGTGGAGGACTGGCCCAGGTGCACATATCCCAGCCCCACATCATTCAGCGTCTTGAGTTTTGCGAAGATTTGCGGCAGGTTTTCCAGCAGCAAGCAAGCCTCCTCCACCGTGGTCTCGAGTAAATCCGCGATGGACAGGTTCTTGAATTTCACCTGTAGCGTTTCGTGATTATAGCGGCGGCCGCGGCAGAGATCACAAGTGACATAGACATCGGGGAGAAAACTCATCTCAATCCGCTTCAACCCGTCGCCCTGGCAGGCCTCGCAGCGCCCACCCTTGACGTTGAAGCTGAACCGGCCCGGCTTGTACCCGCGCTCGCGGGACTCCGGCAGCATCGCGTATAGATCACGAATCGGCGTGAAGAGGCCGCTGTAGGTGGCCGGGTTGCTGCGCGGGGTCCGCCCAATCGCCGATTGATCGATCTCCACTACCTTGTCAATGTGCTCCAGCCCGTCCACCGTGGCGTGTGCCCCGGGAGTGGCCTTGGAACCGTACACGGAATGCGACAGAACACGATAAAGGATGTCGTGCACCAGCGTCGACTTTCCGCTGCCGCTCACCCCGGTCACCGCCACCAGCATCCCCAGCGGGAACTCGACATCCACATTCCTCAAATTGTGCTCCCGCGCGCCGTGCACCACCAGCTTGTGGCCGGTTCCGTGCCGCCGGAACCGCGGCACCGGGATCTCTAAACGCCCCGATAGATACTGGCCCGTCTTTGAATCCGGATGCGCCCGGATTTCGGCAGGGGTTCCGGCCGCCACCAGCCTGCCCCCCAAACGCCCCGCGCCAGGACCCAGATCAATCACATAGTCGGCCCGTTCAATCGTCTCGGCGTCGTGTTCCACCACCAGCACCGTGTTTCCCAAGTCGCGCAGTCTGGTCAAGGTATCCAGCAACCGGTCGTTGTCTCTTGGATGCAACCCGATGCTGGGCTCATCCAGAACATACAGCACCCCGCGCAGCCGCGATCCGATCTGCGTCGCCAGCCGGATCCGTTGCGCTTCTCCGCCGGACAAGGTGGCCGCCGAGCGCTGCAGGCTCAAATACTCCAAGCCCACGGCCTTGAGAAACTGCAGCCGTCCCATGATCTCTTCCACTACGCGGCCGGCAATCTGCTTCTCTCTTGCATCCAGTTTCCAGCTTTCGGCTGCCTCGAGCGCGCGATCCAGAGGGAGCCCGGTGAAATCGGCAATCGAGTAGCCGTGTACCTGTACCGCCAGGCTCGACGGCTTCAAGCGCGCCCCTTGGCAGAGGTCGCAGCGTGCCGGTGACATGTAGTCCATCAGCCACTCGCGATAGGCCTCGGTTGCGCTTTCGAACCTCTCTCGCAGAAGGCTGAGAATCCCGGGAAAACTTTCCGTGCCCTCCAGCAGGCTGCGTTGCGCCTTCGGCGTCAGTTTCTCAAATGGTTTGGATAAATTGATGCGGGCTTTGCGCGCGAAGTCCGAGAGGAGTTCCGTCATCAGCGCCGATCCGGCGCCCGGCCCCAGCCCTCCGTCCAGCAGCGGCCGCGTAGAGTCCGCAATCACTTTGTCCGGATCGAAACTCCACTGGTGTCCCAGCCCATGGCAGCGGTCGCACGCTCCGTAGGGACTGTTGAAGGAAAACGACCGCGGCTCCAACTCCGGGATGCTTGCGCCGCATTCCGGACACGCGAGCTTCTGCGAATACAGTTGCTCGGATCCGCCCACCACCGCCACAAGCACGATGCCGCCGGCCAGCTTGGTTGCCGTTTCGATGGAAGCTTCCAGCCGTTCCGCCATTCCCGGCTTCACCAGCAAGCGGTCCACTACCACTTCAATCGTGTGGTTGCGCCGCTTGTCCAGCACAATCTCTTCATCCAAGGACCGCAGTTGCCCGTCGATCCGCGCCCGTACAAACCCCTGCCTCTGCAGTTTTTCGAGATCCTTCCTGTATTCGCCCTTCCGGCCCCGCACCACCGGAGCAAGAATCATGATCCGCTCATCCTGCCGGAACCCCGCGATCTGTTCGACGATCTGCTGCGTGGATTGCGGGACAATCTCCAACGCGCAAACCGGGCAATGCGGCACGCCAATGGAGGAGTACAGCACGCGCAGATAATCGTAGATCTCGGTGATGGTGCCGACCGTGGAGCGCGGGCTGCGGCTGGTGGATTTCTGTTCAATCGAGATGGCTGGACTCAGCCCCTCAATCGAGTCCACATCCGGCCGTTCCATTTGATCGAGAAACTGCCGCGCGTAGGGTGAAAGCGTTTCCACATAGCGCCGCTGTCCTTCGGCATAGATGGTATCGAAGGCCAGTGACGACTTCCCCGAGCCGCTTAATCCCGTAACCACCGTAAGGGTGTTGCGCGGAATCTCGATTCGGATGTTCTTCAGATTGTGCTGCCGTGCCCCGTGCACGGTGATGCGGTCCAGCATGGTAGTGGAACCAGGAATGAACCCCTATTGTCCCATGGTTTGGCCCGCCTAAAAGCAGGGCATGTCACTGCCGGGGCATTCCCTGCAGATACGTGACCACAGCCTCCGTCACGTCCCGCTCCGCCTGATCGCTAAACACCGCGGTCGTGGGCTCATATCCGCCTTCGGCGAATCCCGCCTTCGTCGGCAAATACCCAATCCACCCGTTTGTGTACCCGAAATAGAACGTCTTCGCAAACGGCGACTGATTCCGCACAAACATGGAAATATCGCAAAACATCTCCGTAGGCGTGCTCCAGATGGCAGTGTCATTCAGCCTGAGAAAACGTATCGGCAGACGAACCATCGGCGTGCCGGAAGCGCTGCCAGTGTACTCCGGCAGGTCCTCCGGCCAGTCCAGGCCCTTTTTGCGCGGTGTCTCCACAATCCTCTCCCCGGCCCAGAGCTTCACCTCGCCTGCTCCGGCGCCCAGCGCCTGGTTGGCAGCCAGAATCCTGTCCCCCAACAGCACATTGAACTGCGTCAGATGACCGGCCCTGGGGGTTGGATACACACTGTAGATAGGCGCAATATTCCCCGCCGCGCCGTTAATGTAAAGCATGGGCGCCCCGAGTTTCTCTTCCACGTAGCCGGCGACAATGCCCGGCGCATCCCCGCTGATTTCGAGAAACTGCCCGCTGAGCACCGTGCCGTGCATCGAGTAATTGGCGATCAGTACGAGCGGCGACCCATCGGCTTTCTCGATGCGGATTAGCCCGATCTGCCGGTCCACGGGACCGTCCGGATTCAACCCGAGCGAGATCCTCCCGTCCACATCACGCGCCCGGCGATTGATGTTGGCCATGGACATTCCAGACCCGGTCGTAAGCCGCGCGGGCGCCAACCGGGCCAGCGCATCCCGCGCGCCTGACACCAGCGCCTGGATCACCTGCTCCGTGTATTCGGTATCCACCGCGTGTTCCGAACGCCCCTTTAACAGCACCTTGTACACGCCCGGAGGGCCGATCTCCGGCGCCGAGTGCGTATGCGTCACGGACCACCAGAATCGCACCGGCGGAATGCCTGTCTCTTTCTGAATGCGCTTGGCCGCTTCGTCGTAGACAGTGGGAGAGAAGAGACACAGATCCGTCGACACCAGCAGGAACTTCGTCTCCCCGTCATCCATGGCCACAATACGGTGAAAGATGCGATCATGCACGCCCGTCGATTGCCGGGCTCCATAACCCAACAGCCACTTCGGAGTGCTGGGCGTGATGTCCACCTTCACGACGGAGGCTCGGAACGCGCCCGAAACCAACGGCGCCGCCAAGCAGAGCAAGCAGAGAAATCTAGTCATAATCAGAAGCTCAATTTCAGCGCGAGCTGGATATCGCGCGGCTCACCGGCGGAAAGAATCCGGCCGACGGCGGCGGCTTGGATGTTCGTCCCGGGCCCCCCAAAGGCGGGCGTATTCGTAAAATTAAAGAACTCCGCGCGAAACTGAAGACGCGCATTCTCTCGAATGGCAAAATTGCGTACCACAATAAAATCCCAGTTCCGGAAGCCGCGGCGATACAGAATATTCCGGCCGCTGTTTCCAAAGGTGAACTGCGCCGGCACCTGAAAGGCGGTAGGGTCAAAGTCGAGGAACAGCGTGCGATTACTCAGATTGCCGGCTCCGATCCGGTTCGGACGCAAGCTGGTCCCCGTGTTGGCCGGATCCGTGCCGATGGACGGCGTGAACGGTAGCCCCGATTGAAATACGACGATACTGCCCAGTTCCCAGCCGCGCACCACCTTTGCGTACACCCCGGAACCGTGCTTTCCCAAGGGCAGTTCATAGTTGGCGCTGCTGACAAAGCGGTGCTTCACATCGTAATCCGAAACACCCTTTTCACCGTTGTTGTTCAACGGATCCTGCGCAGAAAAGCCCTGGTTATCTCCGCTCAGGTTGTCGATCGATTTGGCGAAGGCGTAGGAATTGAGTAGGGAAAGCCCATGCCAGGAGCGCACCTCCAGCTTTCCCTGGAACGCATGGTAATTCGAATAACCGCCGTTCTCCACGTAGGTTCCAGACGCGAAACGAGTCCAGAGACGGCGGTTTTGGATGTTGCCCGGCCCAGGCGCGGGAACGTTGACCGGCCGCGAAAATTCGATCTTCGAACCCCGGCTCGCGACGTAGGCGCCTTCCAGCGAGATCACCTGCGCCACCGCCTTTTGCAGCGCCACGTTCCATTGCTGGAAGTAGGGATCGCGCATATTCGTTTCGATCTGGAAAAAGTTCAACGGCACCAGGTTTAAGCCTTGCGAGACCGGTGAGAACATGTTGGCAAGCGTCTTGGTGGGAGCCGGAGTAGTATTCAGGTTCGAGAGCTCGTCGGCCAGGAACGGCGCATTCACAATGCCCGTGCTTTCCGACCGGTTGCCCTGAATGAAGCCGTAGAAAACACCATAGCCCAGGCGCAGTACGAAGTCATTCTTTATGCGCCACGCCAAGCCCGCTCGCGGAGCCCAGTTGTTCTTATCCAACTGGCGCAGTGTGGGACCAAGCCCCACCTGGCTCGATGGAACGATGACGTCGGCGAACAGCGGGTACAGGAACTGGCCGATCTGTTGCCCGTTGTAGTTGATCTTGCCCTGATCGTCGCTGGCCACGACGATGCGCTTCAGCACCGGATCCGCTGAAGCCATCTGATTGTGCAGCACCGTGGGCGGATGGTTCAGCTCATACCGCATCCCCAGGTTCAGCGTGAGATTAGGCTTCAACTTCCAGTCATCCTGGAAGAAGAAATGTTCGTTAGCCATCGGCTTGATGCCGAACGCGTTCCGTGGGAACGTACGCCGCCCTTGGAATGGCGCGCTCAGCAGGAAGTCGGCGAAGGAGTTGCCTGTGTAGGAACCATTGAACGTAAAGTCCCCCCGGCTGCGCGCGGCATTGGTTGTGCTGGTCTCATAGCGGCGCAGCAGGACGCCCGCTTTGAATGTGTGCGGACCGCGAATCCAGGTCAGGTTGTCGCTGATCTCGTATTTGTTATCCCGGAATTTGATGGGGCTGAAGGCGTTTGGATTGAAGCCTAGAAAGCCGGTGAATCCCAATCCGGGGAAGCCTGGAAAATCGCTGCTCTGCTCGGCGAAACCGCCGATTCCCGAAAGCACGGTATGGTTTGTACCCAGCCCCTGCGGTTCATTGAAGAACCGCGTGCGGACATAGTTGAGCCGGAATTCGTTGATCGTTTCCGGGCCGAACAGGTGTGTCTCGCTCAAGCCCCATCTCTGCTTGCGGACGTGCAGCGTGACGCCGCCATTAGCCGCAAACTGGCCGGGATTGTAGGTTTCCGCCTGATTGAAGGAGTACGAACTCGACAACGCATCGGCGGCGGAGAAGCGATGATCGGCGCGCAGGTCAAACTTGTCCGTGATGTTCCTGCGGCTTGGCGCGAAGTTGAAAGTGCCCCCCGGCGTGTTCGCGGACGGGTAGAACGGCAGGTAGTACAAGGACTCCTTGGCCAAACGATTTTGCGGAATTACGTTGCCTGGAAAGGCGCCGCGCAGCGTTTGCCCGGGCCGGTCCGGATCGCCGCGGATGGTACCTGGATCAATCAGCGGTGCCCGCAGCTCGGAGAAGTCACCGCCGCGCATGGCCGCCGAAGGAACGGCACTGTTGAACGTCAGCGCCCGCCCTATGCGCGTGCCTTCGTAATCGCCGAACAGAAATGTACGGTCCTTGCCGTTGTAGAGCCCCGGCAGGTAGAGCGGGCCGCCCAACGTAAACCCGAACTGATTCTGTTTCACCGGGGGCCGCACGCCGGTTGTATTGAAGAAATTGCGCGCGTCCAGAACCTCGTTGCGGAAAAATTCATACGCCGATCCATGCATCTGGTTGGTGCCCGAGCGCAGTGAGGCCGAAATGATGGCTGTGCCCTGCCCGTTCTCCGCGGCGAAAGCGTTCGTTTGCACGCTGAACTCCTGGATTGCGTCCACCGAAGGCACCACCGAAGCCACATCGAAGTATTGGCTGGTGACGCTGCCTCCGTCCACCATGAAAACCGTCTTGCTGTTGCGCGAGCCGTTCACGCTGATGGCGGGCGCTTCCAGCGAAGCGTTGGTTCCGCGGCTGATGGCCCCGGGCACCAGCGTCGCCAATTGCGTGAAGTCCCGCCCGTTCAGCGGGAGATCGAGGATTTTTTTGCTACCGATCACCTGGCCGATGGAGGCGCTCTCGCTGGACAGAATGGGCGCATCCGAGACCACCGTGATGCTATCTTTCACGTCTCCCAGCGTGAGCGGCAGATCAATGCGGGCGATCTGCGCCACATCGAGTTTGATGTTGGACCGCGTCACCGCCTTGAATCCGCTCTTCTGCACCGCCAGCTCATAGGTGCCGGGATTGAGCAAGGGGAACGTATAGTAGCCTTGCTCGTTCGTACCTGCCTCGCGCTTGATGCCGGTATCTATATTTGTAATCGTCACCTTCGCCCCCGGCACCGCCGTTCCCGCCGGGTCCGATATCAGCCCCGTAACCTGCCCGGTCTGCGCGAATGCCAGACCCGCTAACCCCAGAATCAATGAAAGTAGCCTCATCGCAATACTCTCCTTTATGAGTTTCAATTCGGTTTTCTCAAATAAGCGATCAGATGCGCCATCTGCTCGGGTGAAATTTCCTTATCCACGTCGTCAGGCATTGCCGACAGATTTGACACATACATCTGCTTGATCTCGGACCTGGCGATCACGTCTTTCTTTCCCTGTTCATGCACCAGAGTGATGCTGGTGGAGGTCTGTTCCCCAATCACGCCTTCCAGCGTGCCGCTCGAAACCGTCTCCACCACGTAAGCCTCATACATCTGGGCGATGGAGCGGCTGGGGATGAGAATATCGCCAAGCAATGCATCCGGCGTCCGGTTCCGAACGGTAGCCAGATCGGGACCCACTCCCGCGCCAACGCCATTCATCTGGTGGCACTTCGCACAGGTCTTTTCGAACGTGACGCGCCCTTGCGCCGCATCCCCCTTGGCCTTGTCCAACACGGATTGATAGCGCGTCAGCACCTCTTCGCGGTTCCCTGCCTTGGCCGCGAGCAAGGACCTGGCGCGCTCGCGCAACGCCGGGTCGCGGTTCATCTGCATTTGGATCCGCTGGCGCAACGGCAGTGACCAGGCTGGCAGACCGCCGCTCTCAATGGCCGCCAGCAGCAACTGGAATCGCTCGGGATCGGAAATCAACGCACTTCCGGCTTCCGCCCGGATGGCCGGGGTCATGCTGCGCCATTTGGCCAAAAGGAACTTTGTACTCTCCGTGCCTTTCCGTTTGCCCAATGCGCGAACGGCGGCGCTTTGCACCTCCACGGGCTCACTCGGTTCGAGTAACCTTTGATAAAATTCCCACTGTTGCGGCGATGGCGCAAGCGCGAGCAGGCTGATGGCATCGGCGCGGTGGTCACCCGGCCGGCCGCGGTCCGTGGCCGTGGCCGCCGCCTGCTGCAGGACCGCATCCGTGCTGGAGGGGAGTCCGGAAATTTCCAGAAGCCGCAACGCGGCGTGGCGCACGCCCGCGGCGCGATCGCCAAAAAGCTTGAGCAGAACCGCCTGCGGCAGCAGCGTGCCGCCGCGGGAGCGCAAACCCGACGCCAGCCCCTCCAGTTGTGCGGCGCGCCACCACTCCGAGTCCTGCCCCGCGGTGTTGGCCGCGGCTTGCAGCACTTTGGCCATTTCCCCGGGCTTGCCGCGAGCGCCGATAAGGCTGCCCAACTGCTGGAAGTATCTGGCGCGGCCGGGCGTCTTGTTGCCACGGGAAACAATGGCCGCTTGAAGGGCCGGCAGAGCTTGGTCCGAGGAGGCGCTCAATGCGGCCATCTGCACCCACGGGTCTTCCATGCCGCGATCCAGCAGCCGCTTGCGGGCTTGCGCCGCGGCCAGCGTATGCACCGAGCCGAGTGTCGCAAGCAACTGGAACCGCACCCTCTCATTCTTATCCTCCTCCATGCGCAGCAGGGCCTCCACCAGCTTTGGATCCGCAAGCCGCGTCTCCGCAAGGATGATGGCGTTTTCCCGAACCCCAGGTTCCGCATCACCCAGCGCCTGCGCCACTAGCGGGGCGTCCAGCTTGCCCAGCCCTTCGAGCGTCCAGAGCGCGTGCAGCCGCCCAAGCGGAGACCGGCCCAACTGGGCTATCCGCCGCAACGGCCCTATCGCCTTCTCGCTTTGGCGATCCACCAGCAGACGCTGCGCCGTGCGCCGCCACCAGATATTCGGCTTTTCGAGATATCCCGCCAATTGTTCATCGGATGCCTCGCTAAGGCGGAGCCGTGGCAATGGCGCGAACTGGCCTTCGGCCGGCGTGACGCGATAAATGCGTCCCAGATCCTTGCCGTCGTAGATGTCCTTCGCTTCGTACACCTCGCGCGAAGTCCATTCCGGATGCTCAATGATCTTGCGGTAGTAATCCACTACATAGAGAGCGCCGTCCGGGCCGATGTAGAAATTCACGGGCCGGAACCAGCTATCCGTGGAGGAAAGAAATTCCACACCCTCCTTCGCGCGCCGCGCCTGATACGTTGCCCCGGACGGCTTCCAGAGGTCCCGGTGCACCAGGCTGTGGACCGGTTCGGCGACCAGCGTGCCTCCGTTGAACCAGGTAATGCCGCAGGCCGAGGTGAAAATGCCCGCGCCGCTCAGCAGTTCGAACCGTGGGTTCCGGACAGTGAAGAAAACCGGCGCGGCGGCGCCATGGTCGGAGACGTCCTGCATAGTGGACCCCGCCAGCAGATCGGGGTTGCGCGCCAGGTAGCGAGCCACGAGCACTTCCTCACGCGCATGGTTGGAGTTGTTGACCGTGATCAGATGGCCGTAGTCGTCGAAGGTCAGGCCGAACTGCGAGGTGCTGGAGGTGGGCTCCAACTGTCCGTTGCCGGGACGGAACCGCACATTGCGCCGCTCGTTCTTTATTACCGGGGAATCGGCCCGGTCCGCAAACCGGATGCCGGAGCCCTTGTCGCCGAACTTGTCCGCAAATACCACCGCGCTCGCGAACCCTTCGTGGGCAAGATAAATCCAGTTGTCCAGGCCGTAGATAGGCGTATTCACCGTGTGCTGGGGGTTGGTGAAGGCAAAGCCCGTGAGCATCGCCCGCTTCACGTCCGCCTTGCCGTCGCCATCGGTATCCTCCAGGTACCAGACGTTCGGCGCATCGGTGACGAGGATCCCTTTTTTCCACCGCATCACACCCGTAGGCAGTACTAGTTTGTCGATAAACAGCGTAGACTTGTCAGGCTTGCCATCGCCGTTCGCATCTTCGAGCAGCCAGACTTTGCCGGCCGCGTGTTCCGTGTCGAGCGGATACCCTGAGTTCTGGACCACGTAGATGCGCCCGTCCTCGTCAATCTCCATGGCGACCGGATCGGCGAACATCGGTTCGTTCGCAAACACATCAATGCGCCAGGCGGGATCAAGCTGGAACGTCCGCAGGGCGTCCTTTGCGGAGAGGGGCGGCTCCTTCCGGCCGCAGCCGGGCGCGAGGAGCAGCAGGATAGCGCTTAGAAGCGCAAAGGGCGCTCGACGCGCCACCAAACCCCAGAGGAACACGAGGCTTAGGTTCGCGGCGGGCAGCTCCGTTTTGCGCGTGTTCCTCAGAGGAAGTGCGAACTGTTTCATCCGGCTCATGACTCGACTGGTCTTTAAAGCATAGATGAAAAAAAGTGTGGGGGAAATCTCGCCTTGGGCGAAGGCCTCTAGTGTTCGGCGCGAATGAACTCGTAGCGTTCGAGCGTGGCTGCCACGTTAAACGGCAGCCCCGGATCCTTTGTGGTCCGCTTTGGACGCGCCTCGAGGCGAATCACCGTGCCCATGCAATGCAATCGGACCGTGCCAATCTCTTTCCCGCCGGTCGGCAACGTGATGAAATACTCGATGGGCTCACCCACCGGCAACTGTGATCCCGACAGGAACATCACGCCGCCGGAACTCATATTCCGCGTCTCGGTGTTTGTGTCGATGGGAGTTGCGCCCATTTTTACCAGCTCGATAGGGAGTCTCAAGTCGAACCGTTTTGCCGTCCGTTGTTCTGCTTGCGTCATTACATACTTAAGTTAAGCTGTTCCCGCCTCCCGGGTCAATGGGTAAACCATGGTCCTCCCCTACAATAGTTCTGGTACTTCTCCGATGCTCTCCCTACAAAGCGGGTATCTTTACTCCAGTTCTTCCACCCCCTTTAACTGATAAATCTTACATTCGGGGGCCTCGTCCATGGCGCCTGCGCAAAACGGAGCCGCTCGCTGCGAACCTATGGAAAACTCGATCCGTACACTCACGTGTCTTTTGCGTCTCTCAGACCAGATGCGCGCCAGTTTCTCCTGCTCAAACGGTGTCTCACTCGTCATATTCATTCGGTGTCCTTCCTATCCTTACAGTGGACCCCTGTCCACAAGCCACATCCCAGCAAACTGGCCAAACGATTGAAAACAATACGAAGAAATATGTACCAGCCTCGTGACTGCCGGGGCTGCCATGGATGCCCGCTGCTCTTTGATGGATAATGAGTCCGCCATGCCGGAATATATCTGTTTCTTGCGCGCCATCAATGTGGGGGGCCATACGGTCAAGATGGAGGAGCTTCGCGCGATGTTTATCTCTCTCGGCTTCCAGAGTGTGGACACATTCATTGCCAGCGGCAATGTCATCTTCCAGGCCAGTCAGGACCCAGGGGCTTTGGAGAAGACAATCGAAGCCCACTTGCACTTGTCGCTCGGCTATGAGGTGGCCGCATTCCTCCGAACCCGGTCTGAGGTGGCCGCCATCGCGCGGTACAAACCGTTTCCCGAGCCGCAACTGAAATCGGCGGCGGCGCTGAACGTGGTCTTTCTGTCCCAGCCGTTGCGGGCCGAGTCCAGGAAAGCGTTGATGGCTTTGCGGACCGCGATCGACGAGTTCCAAGTGCATGGCCGGGAAGTGTACTGGCTCTGTAGGAAAAAACAGAGCAAGTCGACTTTTTCCAATGTTCTGTTTGAAAGAACCCTCAAGATTCGATCCACTTTCCGGGGAATCAAGACGGTTGAGAAACTCGCGGCAAAGTATCCAGATCCGGAGAACGACGGATAAGGGCGTTTTCGGCTCAACGCAGTTCGAGTATCTTGCGCAAGCGCCCCGCCAACCCATCGGCCATCCACTGGAAGCCGAGGTCGTTGGGATGCGATCCGTCCACCAACCCGTCGCCCTGCGCGGGACCGAGCAGGTCCGTCCCCTCCACCAGTTGCAGATGCGTGTCGCCGGCAGCAATGCGGCGGCTCACCACTTGCCGGATGTGGGCGCGCATCTTTTCCAGCTCGTCCGTTCCCAGCAATTCCCGCGCCGCGTAGATGGCGGTGATGGCGATTACCGGCGCATCCGCGCGCTTCTCGCGCAGAGCTTCCAGGAACGGAGTGTACACTTTTTCCAAAGACTCCAGCGTACGGTTGTTCTGCGAATAGTCGAGCACATAGGCCGCGGCGTCGATTTTGGACACGGCGCGCGCCATTTCGATCTCCCCCATGCCGTTGCCGGAGAAGCCGAGATTGACGAAATCGAGGTTGAGCTGGCGGCCCAGGATCGCCTGATAGCTCATACCCGGCCGGCTGGCGCATCCACCCTGTGTAATCGAGGTGCCGTAGAAGACCACCGGCTTGGCCAGCGCGTAGGGCTTGGCGCGAGCTATCTTCGCTCCGCCGTCCACCGCGATGCCGTGCACTTTCACCGGCTTGTAGAGCGGCAGGTAGAGCGTGATGTCGCGTTCCGTCCGGGCGCGGCCCGTGAGATCGAATAGCACTTCTTCATAGACCTTCCCCGGCGTTGCATCTTTGCCGGCAACGGCGGTTCTGCAGTAGACGCCATCCAGATAGAGATCGACGCCGGTCTGCCCGAAGGCGTGCATGTTGGCCATATTGGGAGGGCTGGGGTACTCCAGGCGGATGGCGAGCGTAGTCGAGTCACTGCGGAATCGGATACGGCCGCCGCTTGGTGATTGCGACAAACTCCACACGGGTGGCCGCACCACTTTTTCCAGAGAGAGCGGCAGCCGGATCAGCGCGCCCTGGTTTTCCTGGTACCATGGCAGCCCGTTGACCTCGAAGGCCGCGTCCGGCAACGGCATCCAGCGCAAATCGGCGCCGGCGGCCAGCGCCGCAGCCACAAAAACAAGCAGTACGAGTCTCATTCGTGCCGGCCTCCTGAGTTCCATTTACCTCGATTTAGTAAAGCTCCCATGGGGCCCGCGCAAACCCCGGAGCCATTTCCCGTCCGAACCGTAACGGCGGCCTCCCCGCCTCGAACGCGCCGATGTCCGGCGCCGCGCCTGTGAACTCGTCGTTGAATCCCGGCAGCCGCAAGCCCTTGTCCAGCGCCGGATTCCTCACCTGAATCAATGGATCGGTGATTGCCACCTTCTTGCCGTTCTTCACCGACTCAATCCGTCCCCACTCGATCTTGTTCATCTCCGGCGCCGGAAACCACTCCAGCCCCTCGCTCGCCACGAACATCGACTTTACGAATCCGCCGCCCAGATAGCCACCCGTCAGATCGTTCTTGAAGTCGTTGCCGGGCGCGCCGAAATCATCCGGATAGCGTCTGCCACGCGCAAAGAAGATATTGTTCCGGCTCACCGCATTGTGCAATTCGTGCCCGCTGAACACATCCAGGGCTCCCTTCGGTTGCAGCGCTGTGTTGTGGAAGATGAAGCGGTACCCCAGCCCCTGGCTCACCCTCTCGCCATTCACTTCTACCCACTTCATCCCGGTCTTGATCATCATTCCGCCCGCGGGGTCCTGATGCGAAATCCGGCTCTCCCCGAATACATTCCGAAAAATGTACAGCGGTCCCATCGACGTCGCCGCCGTCGCAATGTGCGCAAACGCGTGGTGGATGTAGTTGCTCCAGATCCGCACGTTCATGTTCGCGCCCTCGCTCTCGATGCAGTCATCCCAGCAGTTCGAAACGATGTTCCCGTAGATGTCCGAATCGCGGTTCGGGCTGCCCAGAAAGCTGTAGTTTTCCCCGCCGCCGATCCCGTCGTTGAACCCGTGATCTTCACTCGACCGGATCGTGTTGTACCGGATCACATTCCCGCCCCGCGAGTTCAATAGCGAAATTCCCTGCGGCCCGCTCGGATGCCCGCTCTCCCAATCGTTGGCGCCACTCCGCGGGTGTTCCATCAGATTCCTTTGCACAACTAGATGTCCGGCATCGCGCTCCGCATGCACCGCGCTATCGGACCCGCCTGTAATTCCCCACACCCGCGCGCCTCCTACACGGCCCCAACCCGTTATCCGGCAGTCTTCCACCACCACGTTTTGTACGCCTTGGCGGATCAGGACTCCATGCACGCCCGCATTCCGCAACTCGAACCCGCGCACAATCACATAATCCGCCTCCACCACAATGTTGTGGCCGGACAGATTGAACACATCGCTGACCACCTTTGTCCCCGCCGCCGGTGTCACCAGGTGCCATGCCTCCGCCGTGCCGCCCTCGGTAATCCGCAGCGTCTCATCCAGCGTCCCTCCCGGCACGAATGTCGTCTTTCCAATCGGGAACCTCTCGCTTCGCGTGCGCGCTTGCACTTCCACACGCCCGCCATCGGCCTCCAGACGGATCTCATACGCCGTATCCGGCTTCAACTGCACCAGCGACCCTCGATACTGATGTTCCCGCTCGTCGTAAACCAGCGGATATGCCTCCCGCCACTGGCCCGCCTCTTGCGCGCGATACTGCACCGTGCAAGTCTTCGCCGCCGCCGCCCGGTTGTAATAGAGCCCGATCGACTCAAATGTCGCCACGCCCCATGCTTGCGCATCGGCCGCATGACAGCACATCGAGGCCGCCGCCAGCGCCGCAAAACCCAACCGTGTTGCCCCGTTTCGAATCCTGTGCATTCTGGTTCCTCCCGCCCAAACTACACCATTGTACGTGTCCTGTGTCTGTAGCGCCGGCTACGGATGCCGCTTGGAGGCGGATTGGGGTTTATCATAAGGGGTTGACGCCCAAGACAAGTTCAGGGGGAAACGCAAAGCGCAGCCAGTTGCCTGGGTGGGCCCTGCCCGCGTTCGGATACGCCATCTCGCTGGTCTGCCTTGCGTGGGTCTATCAAGGCTTTGATTGGCGGCGCGAACTGGAGCGGCTCTCGCGCACCGATTGGCGATGGGTGAGTGCGGCGATGGTGACCGACATCGTCGTGTACACCTGCCAGGGCTGGCGCTGGCGCACCCTGCTCTTGCCGCTGGCCGACGTCAGCTTTATCAAGACTACGCAAGCTGTCTATATCGGACTGTTTGCCAACGAGGTGCTGCCGTTGCGTAGCGGAGAGGTGATCCGGTGCTATTTGCAGCGGCGTTGGAGCGGGCTCCCGCTTTCTGTAGTGATCAGCTCGGCCGTCATGGAACGGATGCTGGACGGGGTTTGGCTCGTGCTGGGGTTCTGGGTGGTGGGGCAATACGTGCAATTGCCGAGGCTGCTGGTGGAGGCAAGCCGGCTGCTAGTGCTGTTGTTGATGATCGCGGCGGCGTTGGTTGCGATGGCTGTGGTGTACAGGGGCCAGACCGCTGAGGCTGTCTCGCGCAGCCGCTGGGCGTCGATGCTGCGCCACGTTGTCGGCGGAGTGCACTCGATGGGCCGGTCGCGAACCTTCCTTTGGGCGGCCTTGTTGAGCTTGGTCTACTTGCTGCTGCAGATCCTGCCCATCTTGTTCCTGATGAAGGGCTACAGTCTGGAAGTGAGTTTGTGGGCGGCGCCGGTGGTGCTTGTCGTGTTGCGGTTGGGAACAGTGGTGCCGCAGGCGCCGGGAAACGTGGGCTCGTTCCAAGCGCTCACCATATTGGCATTGCGGTTGGTAGGGATTGAGCGCGGCGATGCGGCCGGCTTTGCCACGCTCCTGTTTCTCGTTGTGACCATGCCGCTGTGGTTGGCTGGATTTGTCGCTTTGCTCGCCACCAGGATGCGGTTGGGAGAGATCCACAAGGAAGCGCACGAGGATTTTGCAGCCAGGCATGATACGCTATGAAGCCAGCCATGAAAAAACTAATTCTTTACGCTCTATGCTTGGCGCTGGGCGGCTCAGCCGCGGCGCAGGAGACAAAACTGCGGATCATCGCCATTGGCGCGCATCCGGACGATTGTGACATCAAGTTTGCCGGCACCGCGGCGAAATTTGCACGGGCCGGCCACCAGGTGAAGTTTCTGTCGGTGACCAACGGAGACGCCGGCCACCAGGATATGGGCGGCGGAATTCTGGCCAAACGCCGCTATCTGGAGACGCAGGAATCGGCGCGAAGATTGGGTATCGCCGAGTATGAGGTGCTCGACAATCACGACGGGGAACTGACGCCCAACCTCGAGGTGAGACGGCAGGTGATTCGCTCCATACGGCGCTGGAAGGCCGACATCGTGATTGCCCCGCGGCCCAACGACTATCATCCCGACCACCGTTACGCCGGAGTGCTCGTGCAGGATGCCGCTTACATGGTGGTGGTTCCCAACGTGACGCCGGATGTGGAGCCGCTCAAGGACAATCCGATCTTTTTCTATTACCAGGACGGGTTCCAGAAGCCTGCCCCGTTCCGGCCGGACGTGGTGGTGGCCCTGGACGACATCTGGGAGACGAAGGTGAACGCGCTCGACGCGCACGTGTCGCAGTTCTATGAATGGCTGCCTTGGGTAGACCACCGTTTGCAGGAAGTGCCCAAGGACCCGGGGGCACGGAAAAAATGGCTGGCCGGGGCGAGGATTCAGCCGATAACGGCGGAGGCGCGCACGACGCTGGTAAGAAGATATGGTGCGGACAAGGCCCGCTCGGTGAAGTATGTCGAGTCGTTTGAGCTTTGCGAATACGGTAAGCGCCCGTCGCTCGAAGAGATGGATAAGATCTTCCCGAAATAGGTACCCATGCACCCTGCAGCCTGGCTGTGTTTGGTGACAGCTCCCCTGTGTTGCGGGCTGGATTTGACCAGCGCCGTAGTGGCCTTGCCTGAGAACGCAAGCGCGCGAGAGCGCAAGGCTGTGACGATGCTGGTGGAGGAGGCCGAACGCCGCAGCCAAGTCCGGTGGCCATTGGTGCGGTGGCCGGCCCAAGGCCCTGGTGTGAATCAAGGTCCCGTGATTCGTGTCGTCAACCGCCATACAGGGCCGCGCGAAGGCTACTCTCTTCGGTTGGAACGGGAATCGGTAAATGTGGAAGGCAACGACGAACGCGGCGTGCTGTTCGGCGTAGGGCGCCTGTTACGGGAGTTGCGCATCGCGCGCGGCAGCCTGGCCGTCCCCGATGGTCTTTCCATCACCACGGCTCCGCAATACCCCATGCGCGGCCATCAGTTGGGATACCGCCCGAAGACCAACTCCTACGACGGATGGACGCTGGGCATGTGGGAACAGTACATACGGGATCTGGCCGTGTTTGGGACCAATGCCATTGAGCTGATTCCGCCCAGGTCCGATGATGCCGCCGATTCGCCTCTGTTTCCGTTGCCTCCGATGCAGACGATGGTAGGGATGAGCCGGCTCGCCGACGAATATGGGCTCGACGTCTGGATCTGGTATCCGGCGCTAGACAAGGATTATTCGGACCCAAAGACGGTGGAATTCGCGTTGAATGAGTGGGCGGAGGTTTTTAAAAAACTACCGCGGATCGATGCGGTGTTCGTGCCGGGCGGCGATCCAGGGCATACACAGCCGAAGTTTTTGATGGCGCTGCTGGAAAAACAGGCCGCCTCCCTAAGGCGATTGCATCCGAAAGCGCAGATGTGG
The DNA here is from genome assembly GCA_016650235.1 of Terriglobia bacterium. Lineage (GTDB taxonomy): Bacteria > Acidobacteriota > Terriglobia > Bryobacterales > Bryobacteraceae > VFZE01. Next base: position 6,762 of record JAENWC010000032.1, on the reverse strand, counting down.
GTGGCCCCGCAAGGTTTCGACGCGGCCTGGATGGACGAGTTCTATGGGATTGTGCGCGCCGAGCCGGCCTGGCTGAACGGAATCGTGTTCGGTCCGCAAGTGCGCGTTAGTCTGGCCGCGTTGCGGGCTGCAATCCCGAAGCGGTACCCCATCCGGCATTATCCCGACATCACGCACACTCTGCGGTGCCAGTACCCGGTGCCGGACTGGGATCACGCCTATGCGGTGACGCTGCAGCGCGAGCCGGTCAATCCCAGACCGCTCGATCAGGCTCGCATCTTTCGCGCGCTGCAAGGTTTGACAGTCGGCTTCATCACCTATTCGGAAGGCTGCAACGACGATGTCAACAAGATTGTGTGGAGCGCTCTGGGATGGGATCCGGAAGCCGATGTGACCGGAGTGCTGCGCGAATACAGCCGTTACTTCATTGGGGAGAAGTTCCGCGAAGGCTTTGCGCAGGGCTTGCTCGCGCTAGAGCGGAACTGGCGCGGACCGCTGGCGGTGAACGAGGGCGTCTACACCACTTTGAACCAGTTTCGCTCCATGGACCATGAGGCCGCGCCCGGGCAGTTGTGGAACTGGCGGTTCCAGCAGGCGCAGTACCGCGCGCATTACGACGCTTATCAGAGGCGCCGTCTGTTGTATGAGACGGATCTGGAGGCGCAGGCTCTGGAGCGGTTGGGAGCGGCCGCGGCGCTAGGGTCGCTGCGCGCCATGCGCGAAGCTGAGGAGATTCTGGACCGTGTAGCCGGGGAAGGCGTCGCGCGGGCATGGCGCGGACGGGTCTTTGAACTGGCCGAGGCGTTGTTTCAGAGCATTCGGATGCAGTTGAGCGTGGAATGGTACAAGGCAATCGGCGTTGGGCGTGGAGCCAATCTGGATTTGATCGACTCCGCATTGAACAATCGCGGATGGCTGAAGGCGCGCTTTGAAACGCTGCGGGCGCTGGCCACGGAGCGGGCGCGTATGGACGGCGTCCAGGAAATTTTGAACTGGACCAATCCCGGACCCGGCGGATTCTACGATGATCTTGGCAATCCAGCGCGGCAACCGCATCTGGTGCGGGAAAAACGGTACGAGGAAGACCCGGCGTACCTGGTAACGCCGCTCGTGGGATTCAATGTCATCGGAGGTGCGGGCTGGCGCGTGAGCTGGCAGAACCATGCGGAGGCATTGAACGATGCGGTGCTGCGGATGCGGTATCGGGATTTGGACCCTGGCTCAGGCTACAAGGTGCGGATCACCTACGCCGGGGAGAACGTGCCGGCGCAGATCCGTTTGCTGGCCCTTGCGCAAGCCGGCGCCCAACGGGAAGTGCATGGGTGGAGGAAGAAGGATTTTCCCGTGAAGCCGGTGGAGTTTGCGGTGCCGGCCGAGGCAACCAGGGGCGGAGAACTGGAACTGGTCTGGGAGAAGGAAAAGGGGCTCGGCGGGGCCGGGCGAGGCTTGCAAGTGGCCGAGGTATGGCTGGTGCGAACCCCGTAAGCGCAACGCGCCCAACGACGATGGCGCCGGGACGGCTGCGTATACACCGCCAGCGAAAAAAGCGGAGCCCACCACGCTACGTGTTACCATGAATGGTTTCAAGCCCGCCCCAGGGTGGCTGCCTTCCCGCTCTTATACTTATGTCCCAGTGGCATGGCGAATACGCCTTTGCAATGCGCAGCCTGGTGTTGAAGGACTTCAGGGTCCGTTACCGGAATATGTCTCTGGGCGTGTTTTGGAGCCTTATCAATCCGCTCATCATGATGGGCGTTCTGACGTTCGTTTTCACTGGTATTTTCCCTAACCAGCAAATCAAGAACTTCCCGATTTTTGTTCTGTGCGGGTTGATTCCATTTAACTTCTTTGCGCTGGCCTGGTCCAGCGGTACCAGTTCACTGCTGGAAAACACCGCCCTCATCAAGCGCCTTGCCGTACCTCGGGAAATTATTCCCATTGCCAGCGTGCTCTCCAACTGCTTGCACCTGGGAATCCAGATTTCCTTGCTACTGTTCCTGGTCCTGGCCACCGGGTACGGAATGAACCGGTACTGGCTTTGGCTGCCGCTGATTTGGGGCCTGGAAGTAGTTTTCGTGATGGGTATGGCGATGGCATGTGGCGCGCTCAATGTGTACATCCGCGACATGCGGTACGTGGTGGAGTCCTGCAGTACCATCCTGTTCTGGCTGGTTCCGATTTTCTATCCTTTTTCGTTCATTCCAACACGTTTTGCCGGCATTTATGAACTGAATCCGGTAGCCGCGCTAGTGTTGGCCTCGCGCAACGTCCTGCTCGATGCCAAAGCCCCGCCGGGCTCCCTCCTCTGGAAGTTAAGCATCAGCTCCGTTCTCGTCTTTCTGCTGGGTTGGTTCGTGTTTCAACGGCTGAAACGGCGCTTTTACGATTACCTGTGACGCTCAATGACAGCTATCGAATTCCGCAATGTATCGAAAGTATTTGCCCACGGGACCGGAACCAGACTCCTTAGTTCCCACCTCGGGGAATGGCTCGGCCAGCCGCCCAAGGAGGCGTTTTATGCGCTGAAGAATGTCTCTTTCTCCGTGCAAAGTGGCGAAGGATTCGGCGTGGTGGGCCACAATGGGGCCGGAAAGAGTACGCTCCTGGGCTTGGCCACGGGCATCTGCGGTCCGGATCAGGGTGAGGTGATCATGAACGGGCGCATTGCCGCCGTGCTCGAGCTTGGCTCCGGCTTTCATCCTGACCTGACTGGAACCGAGAACCTGTTTCTCAACGCTTCCCTGTTAGGTTTGTCCCGGAAAAGAACCAAAGAGTTGGCAGACTACATCGTCGAATTCGCAGGCCTGGAAGATTTTATCAACGAGCCGATGCGCACCTATTCCACCGGCATGACCATGCGTCTGGCATTTGCCGTAGCGGTCCATACCGATCCCGACATTCTCATCCTGGACGAGGTGATCGCAGTGGGAGACCAGACGTTTCAGGTTAAGTGCCTGGATCATCTGCGCAGCCTCCGTCAAGCGGGCAAGACCATCCTGTGTGTGTCGCATTCCCCGGACACCATCGAGCAATTTTGCCACAGGGCCATCTGGCTGGCCCATGGCCAGGTAGTGAAGGAAGGATTGGCCAGAGAGGTGCTCGACGCCTACCGGGCGTCGCTGTAACAATGGAATACGGGCACGGCGGGAACGAGCGATGGTATCAACTACAACAAAGAGAGAAAGTTACCAAAACAGGATTTGGCTCCCCCGCAAGGATTCGAACCTCGATCCACAGCTCCAAAGGCCGCTCTCCTATCATTAGCTGCTAAGCTAGTCAAGACTCAACAATGATAGACTGGCACCGCGGATTGGCCAATGCAGAATCCTGAGGATGTGACCCGGACAAGGGGTGGTGTAACGCCGCCGGCCGCGCCCGTCTCGCTGGCCGGGCAGGTGCTGAAAGACCGTTATCAGATTGAACGCGAACTGGGCCGGGGCGGCTTTGGTATTGTCTATCTTGCTCTTGACCTGCAACTGGTTTCCAAGCCAGTGGTCGTTAAGGTGCTGACTATCGATGCCTCGCAGGATCCTTGGGTCATGAAGAAGTTCAACCAGGAGATGGAGGCGCTGGCGCGTATCAACCACCCCGCAGTGATCGGCGCTCTGGATGCCGGGCAGACCAGCGACGGCAAACCATTCCTGGTGATGCAGTATGTGGACGGCGGCAGTCTGCGTGTCGAACTGGACCAGGCGCCCCTGAGTCTGGAGCGAGCCGCATCCATCGTGCGTCAGACAGGACAGGCGCTGAGCGCCGCTCACGAAAAGGGCATCTACCACCGCGACATCAAGCCCGAGAACATCCTGCTGCAGCGCGCCGGAGATGACGAGGAATACGTCAAGCTGATCGATTTCGGGATCGCCTCAATCAAGGATTCCCTCTTTTCCGAGTCCGGCGGCGCCACCAAGGTGGCCGGGAGCTACTCGTATATGGCGCCGGAGCAGTTTAAGAACAAACCCTGCGCGCAAAGCGACGTTTATGGGCTGGCTCTGGTGGCCTATGAGATGGTTACCGGCAAGAAGGCTTTCCCCGAGAGCGCGCTGTATAACCTGATGATGCAGCAGCAAAATGGACCTGCGATCCCGGCTACGCAACTGCGTCCCGATCTCCCCGCCGCGGCGGAACAGTCGCTGCTGAAAGCTCTTTCCGCCGATCCGGCTCACCGTCATGCGACTCCACGGGAGTTCGGAGAAGACTTCTATCGCGCCTGCCAGGGCACGCGGGTACAGGCGGTGATGGCTCCGGAATCAGTAAGGCTGGATGCGCCGCCTGTCAAGCCACAGGCTGCGCCGATCTCCGCGAGCGGGCTGGAAGTGGCGCACGTGCTGTTTCTCGACATCGTCGGCTATTCCACGCTCGCCATGGATGAGCAGACCAAATACCTGGATGATCTACAGCAGGTGGTGCGCTCTACCTCCGCCTTCCAATCGGCCGAGAAGGCCGGCAACCTCATCCGCCTTCCTACCGGCGATGGCATGGCTCTCAGTTTCTTTGGCGATCCTGTGGCTCCGGTGGAATGCGCCGTCCAAGTGGGCAGGCAGCTCAAGGGCCGCCCGCATCTGAGGCTCCGCGCGGGGGTCAACAGCGGTCCTGTCTATCGCGTTGCCGACATCAACGCCAACAATAACGTGGCCGGCGGCGGCATCAACATGGCGCAGCGCGTGATGGACTGCGGCGATGCCGGGCATATTCTGGTTTCGAGCAACGTAGCCGAGACGCTGTTGCAGTTGAGCGCCTGGCGGACCTCACTCACGAGACTCGGCGAGGTTACTGTGAAGCACGGAGTAACGGTGCATGTCTACAACCTGTGCACCGCCGATGCGGGTAACCCCGAACTACCGAAGAAAGTGGCGGCAAAGAAGATACCTGAGCCCTCGCGCCGAGGGCTGTTGGCTTTGGCCGGCATTGTGATTGCAGCCGCCGTGGCCGGTGGCGCCTGGTATTGGAACAGCCAACCAGGGGCGCCGGCGGCCAATGCGATTCAGAGAACTTTGCGATACTCCATCACGCTGCAGAAGTACACGGGCGGCCAGCCCGATGGCAAGCCGTTTCAACTGCCCGGCGAGATGATCTTTACTCCAGAGCACCGCATCGCCTTGAACATCAGCAGCCCCGAGGCCGGACACTTGTACGTCCTGAACCTTGGTCCGCTGACCGAGTCCACTGAGTGCTTCAATGTGTTGTACCCGCCATTGGTGACGGGCGCGTCTTCAGGTATCGGAGCGGGACAAACGGTGCGATTCCCATCCGGGGAACACTGGCTGCAGTTCGACAAGCAACAGGGCACCGAGAAACTTTATCTGGTATGGGCAGCTGAACCGGTGGAGACGCTGGAACAGGCTGCTTCCGGCAAGACTGGCGAAAAGGTGAATGATGTGGTTGTCATCAAGGAACCGGCTCAGGTGGCGGCTTTGCTCAAACTGCTGGAAGGCATGGGAGAATCCAAAATCCTGGAAAAGGACGTAGTCAATAAGCAGACGGTCCTACGGTCGCCCGGTAAGGCGCTTGCGCACTTGGTCCTTCTGGAACATCATTGAGAAAAGGAGCGTTTATGTTGAAGCCGCTGCTATTGTGTCTGGCAGGAGCGCTGTGCGCCCAGGCACAGACTTCCGAAGAGGGTATCCGCCAACTCTGGAACTCACAGTTTCTGGATAAACGTCCTCCCGCCAAGACCACCGCTGCAACCGCCGCAAAGCCGAAGCCAGCGGTCTATAAGTCCGTGCCCAGCGCCAGTACAACCAAGGCTGCGGTGAAATCGTCCAGGCCCGCCTCGCCCAACGACACATTGGTTGGCCTCACGTTGTGGCTGCTGCGCAAACCGCGCGCCACCGATGACCCCAACTCACGGTTGCTCATTCTCGAAGACGACACATCCAATACGGGAGAGCTGGTTCCGGAGAGGCTGGATGCCGAATCTCCAGTGAAAGAGGGGGACCGCGTGCGAATCACTGTGGAGGTTCCGCGCACGGGCTACCTTTACGTGATCGACCGGGAACAATATGTGGACGGCACTGTCAGCCCGGCGTATCTGATCTACCCAAACCACAAGACCAAGCAAGGCGACAACGCCGTCGCCGCCGGCCGGGTAGTGGAGATTCCCGATCAGCGCGACAAGCCGAACCATCTCACCGTCCGCAGGAGCCGTCCGGACCAATCCGCCGAGCTGCTCTCTTTGCTGGTGACGCCGGAGCCATTGCCGAACTTGAAAATCGGGACCAAGCCGGTGAAGATTTCCGAGGAACAGTTCGCCGGATGGGAGAAGCAGTTTGGAGTTCAGGTCGAGCGGTTTGAGTTGACCGGCGCCGCCGGAGCCACCTACACGAAAGCGGAGAAGGAAGCGGGCGCTAATACCGAAAAGCTCTTGACGCAGAACGATCCGTTTCCGCAGACGCTATACCGTGTGGAAGCTGCACCCGGCAAACCGTTGCTGTTCAATCTGCCGGTTAGGATCAAGCAGTAGGCCTGCCTTGGCCAGACTGATCTGCGGAACATCGGGGTTTGCCTACCCCAGTTGGAAGCCGGACTTCTACCCGGCGAAGGCTGCCGCCAAGACTTTCCTGCATCACTACGCGCAGCGGTTGAACGGCGTGGAAATCAACTATACGTTCCGGCGGCTGCCTTCGCCAGGAACGCTGTCAGGCTGGCTGGAGCAGACCTCGCCCGGATTTGTGTTTGTGGTGAAGGCGCACATGCGGATCACGCACATCCTGCGCCTGACGCGGTCCGAGTTCACGGAAGTCTTCTTCAAAGCGATCGATCCGC
>JAENWC010000031.1 GCA_016650235.1 Terriglobia bacterium | reverse complement strand
CGGAGCGCTCTGGGCGTTGTGCCCGGAAACCAAACAATTGGCCCGGCTCGACATTGATCAATGGAAAGCGAGCGGTAGCATCGCTCTTCCCTCCAGTCCGATCGATTTCGATATCGCCGAATCCGATTCCCCCGCCGATGGTTTAGCCGCAGCCAGTCTGGGCGAGGCCGGCGAGGTGGCGCTGGTGGATCTTCGTCAGGGCCGTTTGCGGCAGCGCATTCGAATCGGCGGCCACCTTGGCAAGGTCCGCTTCCGCAAGGACGGCAAGCAACTGCTCATAGCGAGTCTGAATGACCGGCAATTGCTCATCTATGACCTGGCCGCTGGACGCATTACGGTCCGCTTGCCGCTCGCTGTGCGTCCGGACCGCTTTTGCATGCTCCAGGACGGCGGCCAGATGTTCATTACAGGCGAAGGCATGGATGGGTTGGTCACGGTGTATCCTTATCAGACCGAGGTCCGCGGAACCGTACTGGCTGGGCATTCCCCCGGCTTTGTCGCCGCCAGCGTTGAGCCTCCTTATCTATTTGTGGCGAATCAGCAATCGGGCGATGTCACCATTATCAACGTCACCACCCAGAAGGTGATGGCGGTGGCGCGCGTGGGGAAGGATCCCTCTTTTATCGCCATCACTCCCAATGACGAGTACGCGTTGGTGCTCAACCGCGGGTCCGGAGATATGGCCGTGCTTCATATCGGAACCCTGACGGCCACTCGCACCAAAGCCGCCCCGCTGTTTACAATGGTTCCAGTGGGTTCCGGCCCCGTCAGCGCGGTTGTGAGGACAATCTGATGATCCATCCACTCATGCATCGGCGTCAGTTTTTAGGCGCGATACCGGCTGCCGTTGGCCTGCGGGGCGCCCAGACGGCTTTGCGCAAGCCCAACGTCATTCTCATCATGAGCGATGACCAGGGTTTCGGCGATCTCTCGCTCCACGACAACCCGTATCTGAAGACTCCCGCCATGGACCGGCTGGCCGGACAAGGGACCGAGTTCCGCCGCTTTTACGTTTCGCCTGTGTGCGCCCCCACGCGCGCCAGCCTCCTCACCGGCCGCTATCACCTGCGCGGCGGAGTTTACGGAGTGACCGCCGGGCAGGAGACGCTCCGCACCTCGGAGGCGACGCTCGCCGAAGCCTTGCGGCCCGCCGGCTATCGTACAGCGCTGGTGGGCAAGTGGCACCTCGGTGAACATTACCCCTATGTTCCGCACGCGCAGGGTTTTGACGAGTTCACCGGCTTCCGCACCGGCCACTGGACCACATACTTCGATCCGCCGCTCGAACGCAACGGAAAGCCCTACCAGGCCAAAGGCTACATCGCCGACGTCTTCACCGGCGAAGGCATTCGCTTCATGGAGCGCAACCGGCAAAACCCGTTCTTCCTCTACATGGCCTACAACACGCCGCACACGCCATACCAGGTGCCGGACAGTTTCTATGAGCCGTACAGGAACAACAGCGCGCTGCCGAAGGAGACGGCCATCATCTACTCGATGATCCGGAACCTGGACGGCAACATCGGCCGGCTGCTTGGGCGTCTGGACGAGTTGCAACTGGCCAACGATACCATCGTGATTTTCCTCACCGACAACGGTCCCAACGGGCGCCGCTACAACGCGGGACTCCGTGCCTCCAAGGGCAGCGTGTATGAGGGTGGCACGCGCGCCCCGTTCTTTATCCGCTGGCCGGGTCACATCGAGGCGGGAAAGAAGATAGACACCATCGCCGCGCACATTGACGTCTATCCCACCGTCCTCGATCTGTGCGGAGTGAAAGCGGATCAGAGGCTGCCTCTGGACGGCCGCAGCATCGTTCCTTTGATGCACGATAATGCCGCTGCCTGGCCCGATCGCATGCTGTTCACCTACCAGCACGGGCGCGCCGGCAGGGGGCAAGGCGCAGTCCGCACGCAGCGTTTCAATCTGATCAACAAGACCGAACTCTACGACATCGGCGCGGACCCGAGCGAGCAAAACAACGTCGCCGGCAAGTTCCCCGTCGAGACCGCTACGCTTGCCAAAGCCTACACGGAATGGTTCGACAAAGCGAGCAGGGAATGCCGCTTCGAGCATCTTCCCATCCCGGTCGGCTATTGGGAGGAGAATCCGGCCACGCTCACTCCGCCCCAATGCGAGATGGAAGGTACGGTCCGCTTCTATGGCGGCAGCGGCTGGGCGCATGACTGGGTCACCAATTGGACGGCCACCACGGACGCCGTGCATTGGGACATCGACGTCGTGGAACGCGCGCGCTTCCGCGTGCGCCTGCGCTATCTTTGCGCCGAGGAAAATATCGGGGTGAAGGTGAAGGTGGAGGCGGCCGGGGCCAGCGTCGAATCCTCCATCACTGAGCCAACGCCAATGATGGCGCGGCCGGCGCGCGACATCGGCCCGCTGAAGGAGGCGCCGGAAATGTTCTGGGGGGAAACTCCGATTGGCGTCTTCTCGCTACCGAAAGGACAGACACGCCTCACCGTCCGCGCCATGGCAATACCTGGCAAGATGGCCATGGACCTCAAGGCGGTTGTCCTCGAACGTGTCTGAGGCTGGGGGCGGCCGCTCCCTTTGGTCCGCTTTGGGAGCGTCATTGTTGTTATATACTTCGCTTAAGCAAACTATCTGGATCTGGCTCAAATGGAGGGCGACTTATGCGGTCGGTTCTAACACTGGTTCTGGCGGTGTCCTGTGTAACATCAGCGCCGCTTTACTCCGCTGACACTGCCGAAATCCGCGCAGCGGTTACACGGGCGGTTGCGGTGGTTCAACCGTCGATGGACGGCTGGTTCAAGCAGCGCGAATGCGCTTCCTGCCACCACACCGTGCTTCCCACCTTGGCCCTGACCGAGGCGCGCGCGCACGGCGTTGCGATTCGCGAGGAGTCGGCGAAGAAGCATTTTCTCAAGGCTTTCTCACACCTGACGGATCTCGACATGATGGCACAGGGGTACAATTCCACCGATTCCGCGATGAACGACAGTTACACGTTGATCGCCGCTCACAGCGGGGGACTGCCACCGAATACGGCCAGCGCCGCCCTTTCCCGGATGATCGCCACGCGGCAGACCCCCGAGGGCCGCTGGAAAATACTCGATTTCCGCCCGCCCCAGACCGGCAGTCCCTTCACCACAACCGCATTGTGCTTGCGCGCTCTGCAACTATACATGCCCGATGAGCTCGCCTCCGAGACGCGCGACCGTGTGCGCCGGGCGGCCGCGTGGTTGGCCGTGAATAATCCTTCCGATACGGAAGACCGGGCTTACCAGTTGTTGGGTCTTGCCTGGGCCAAAGCGGATGCGTCCATCCAGAAGCGCGCCGCCGGGCAACTGATCGCGGAGCAGCGGGCCGATGGCGGTTGGGGCCAACTACCCCGGCGGCCCTCCGACGCCTACGCCACTGGACAGTCCTTGGTTGCTCTACAGGCTTCCGGGGCTGTGGAAGCAAACCAGGCCGCCTTTGATCGCGGCATCGCCTATCTGCTGAAGACGCAGAAGTCGGACGGTTCCTGGCACGTCGTCTCGCGCATTCACGACAACGCTCCTATCAGCCCTCCGTACTTTGAAACCGGATTTCCGCATGGGAAGGATCAGTTCAACTCGATGTCTGGCACCTGTTGGGCCATCCGCGCCCTCGCGCAAACTCTACCTGCATCGAATGCAACTGCGTTGAGCTTGGCGGAACTGACGCGAGAACCAGCCGAGCCTTGGGTACGAACCGCGCTGTTTGGTACAGCGAATGATCTCGATCGCGCCTTGAACACAGGCCTCGATCCAAACCGCAGGACGCCCGCCGGCACTACCGTTCTGATGTTCGCTGCCGCTGATCCGGTCAAGGTTAAACTTCTGCTGGGTCGAGGCGCTGACGCCAATGCGCGCGCCAAAACCGGCTTGAGCCCGTTGATGGTTGCCGCTTCCTATGGCGGCGCACTCCAATCGGCCGCAATGCTGATCGAGCGCGGGGCCGATGTCAACAATCCGCCTGGCAAGAAGGCGATCTTCAACGGATCTGCATTAATGTCAGCAATCATTTCCGGCGAGGCGGAGAAAGTCGCGTTATTGCTCGAGAAGGGAGCAAACCCAAATCAGCGGAGTATAGCGTTTAGCGCCTTTACGGTTTGGCCTTTGTTGATGGCCACCTTCTATGCGGATCAAGCCAGCATCTCCCACCTGGTGAAGCACGGAGCCATGCTACATGACACCGATCAGGACGGCAGCACCGTTCTTTCCGGCGCGGCGCTCAGCGGACATGCGGCGGTGGTCCGGCAGCTTGCCAAACTAGGGGCGAAAGCTGATTTTTATGACAATCACGGCATGACTCCGCTGCTTTGGGCCTCCACCATCGAATATGCGTCTGGCGCAGTGGTGGAAGCATTGATCGAAGCCGGCGCGGATCCGAATGCGGCAAGCAAGTCCGGCCTTACACCCATTTCTCAAGCCAGAAAATATGGCAACACTGCCGCCGAAGCGGCGCTACGGAAGGCAAGCGCAGGCCGATAAGAAAGGATAAATAGTCATGGAACGCAAGAAAGCTGCCGATTATCCGCAGGAACTACTCAACCTGTTTGACCTGTATGTGCACGGCGACATCGACCGCCGTGCTTTTCTGGAAGGCGCAAAGAAGTTCGCCGTGGGAGGCCTTACCGCTATCGCCATTTTGGAAAGTCTCCACCCGAACTACGCCTGGGCGCAGCAAGTCCCCAAGGATGATGCCCGTATCAAAACCGAATCCGCCTCTGTTGACTCGCCCCAGGGCAATGGAACCATCCGCGGCTATCTCGCCCGTCCCGCGAAAGCGAGCGGAAAGCTTCCCGGGATCCTGGTGGTCCATGAGAATCGCGGACTGAACCCCTACATCGAGGATGTCGCGCGCCGGCTGGCCACACAGAATTTCCTTGCTTTCGCCCCGGACGGGCTCACCAGCGTCGGCGGCTATCCCGGCGACAACGAGAAGGGCGGCCAGTTGTTCGGCCAGGTGGACCGTCAAAAAATGGCCGAGGACTTTGTCGCCTCCGCGCGCTGGTTAAAAGCACGCCCCGATTGCACCGGCAAGATCG
>JAENWC010000030.1 GCA_016650235.1 Terriglobia bacterium | reverse complement strand
TACCGCGCCACCGCCGCTTTTGGGCATTTCGGACGCACGGGGGCTTCCTTCACCTGGGAAGCGGCCGACAAGGCGGAAGCCCTGCGCGAAGCCGCCGGCATGGCTACGGCCGCCCGCGGATAACTGGTTTTTTAACTGTAACGGAGCACAATAACAAAAATGGCAACCACACAAGCCGCCGTCGATTGCGACGTCAAAGATCTAGCCCTTGCCGAAGCCGGCAAGCTGCGAACGGAATGGGCCTATCAGTCGATGCCCGTTCTGCAAATCATCCGGAAACAGTTCATCAAAACGCAGCCGTTCAAGGGCGTGCGGATTGCCGCCTGCCTCCATGTCACCACCGAGACGGCGAATCTGATGATCACGCTGCGCGATGGCGGCGCCGACGTCGTGTTATGCGGCTCCAATCCGCTCTCGACGCAAGACGATGTCGCCGCGACGCTGGTAAAGGACTACGGCATCTCGACGCACGCCATCAAAGGTGAGTCGAACGACGTCTATTACAAACACATCATGTCGGCTATCGACAGCAAGCCGCAGATCACCATGGACGATGGTTGCGATCTGGTGACTATCCTTCACACCAAGCGCAAGGAGATGCTCGAGCATGCCCTCGGCGGCACCGAAGAGACCACCACAGGTGTGATCCGGCTGCAAGCGATGGCAAAGGAGAAGGTGTTGCAATACCCGGTCGTCGCCATCAACGACGCCATGACCAAACACTTCTTCGATAACCGCTACGGGACCGGTCAGAGCACGCTGGACGGTGTTCTGCGCGCCACCAACATCCTGCTGGCTGGTTTGAGTGTAGTGGTCTGCGGATATGGATGGTGCGGCCGCGGCCTCGCCACGCGGGCGCGCGGCATGGGCGCTAACGTGATTGTCACCGAGATTGATCCGATCAAGGCCATCGAGGCTCTGATGGACGGCTTCCGCGTGATGACCATGGCCGAGGCGGCCCAGATTGGCGACCTGTTCATCACCGTCACCGGCAACAAAAGCGTGATTGCCCGCGATCACTTTGAGCGTTTGAAGAGTGGGGCGATCCTCTGCAACTCCGGTCACTTCAACGTCGAGATTGACTTGGATACGCTGGCGGCCATGGCCTCGTCGCGGCGCCAGGTGCGGCCCTATGTGGAAGAGTTCGTGATGAGGGACGGGCGCCGCATTTTCGTGCTCGGGGAAGGGCGTCTGATCAATCTGGCTTCCGCTGAAGGCCACCCGGCTTCCGTTATGGACATGAGCTTCGCGAACCAGGCGCTCTCGGTACAGTATGTACTCGCCAATCATTCCAAACTCGAAAAAAAGGTCTACTCGGTGCCGGACGATATTGACCGCGACGTGGCTCGCATGAAGCTGGATTCGATGCACGTCAATATTGACAAGCTCACGCCCGAGCAGCAGAAGTATCTGGCGAGCTGGTCGGAAGGTACCTAACTCAAGGCAAGGTTTTTTCGTGTCCCAAGAGCAAGATTGTAAGCACAGCATGGAGTTCTCCGTCCCGGTGGAAGAGGTGGAGGCGGAAATCAACCGCGTCGTTGCGGATTTGCAGAAGAAGGCGAAGCTGCCCGGGTTCCGCCCAGGCAAAGTCCCCGCTTCCATCATCCGCGGCCGGTTTGAAAATGAGATACGGCAGGATGTTCTGGAGTCCATTGTCCCGCGCATATTCCGCGCGCATGCCGAGAAGGAGAACCTGCAAGTGGTGGGGACTCCCGGCATGTCCGACATTCATTTTCATAAAGGCGAGCCGCTGCGCTTCAAGGTCGAATTTGAGGTTGCCCCCGACTTTGAGCTCGGCCAATACCGCGGTCTGACTGTTCCCTACGCCGAACCGCAATTGACCTCGGAAGATCTGGCGGCGCGCCTCGACCAGTTGCGCGATGCCAAGGCGGACTACGTCAACGTGGATCCCCGCCCGGTTGAATCCGGCGACTACGCCGTTGTTTCCCTGCACAGCCTCGCCGGCATCGAAGGCGAGCCCATTTCCAATGATGAGATGATGCTCCACATCGGCGATGCGGAGACCATGCCCGAGTTCAACGAGCAAGTCACCGGTATGGAGCCGGAACAGGAAAAAGAGTTTGCCGTCCAATATCCGGAAAACTATACTAGTGACCGGCTCTCAGGCCGGCTGGTCACCTTTCGCCTCAAGCTGAAAGGACTGCGGCGCAAGGAGCTGCCGGAATTAACCGATGAGTTCGCCGCCGACATCGGCGATTACAAGAACATGGACGAGTTGCGCGAGGAAGTCCGCAAGTCCCTGCTCGCCGAGCGCGAGAATGCCGCCCAAAGCGCCGCCAAGAATAAATTGATTGACACTCTGGTGGATACGCACGATTTCCCGCTGCCGGATGCCTTTGTAGACCGGCAGATCGACATGAACCTGGAGCAGCGCTTGCGCGAACTGACTATGCAGGGCGTCGATCCGCGCACGTTGAAGATCGATTGGGAGCAGGCGCGCAGCTTGCAACGGGAACGCGCCGCCCGCGATGTGAAAGCCTCTTTGCTGCTGGAAAAGATCGCCGACCGCGAAGCGATTGAAACCCTCAATGATGAGATCGACCGCGAAATTCACCGTTTCTCCAAACAGATGCGCGAGCCGGCGGCCGCCGTCCGGATGAAGATGGAAAAGGACGGCAGCCTGCGCCGCTTGGCCAGCCGTATCCGTACGGACAAGGTTCTCAATTTCCTGTTCGAACAGGCCCGCAAAGTGGCAGCCGAACCCGAGCCGGAAGCCGCTGAGTAGCCCCGCTGCGCCCATGAGTCACATCGCACCTTCAGGGGCTGGCGGGAGCAACGGGGGCGCATGGCATACTGGTTATTCTGCCGCATGCAAACCTTGACAACCGCTCCCTACGGCAGGGGCTCAGAACGAGCCGCGGCCAAAGGCAGCGGTAGGCGGGACAGGACACTGGATTAATGTGCCAGTGGGGAAACCGATTGTGACGGAGAGATTCATTTGATCACGAAGTTGGTTCCTGGCGCCATCCTGGGACTGGTCTTTTCCGAGATGTTGCTGATCGCCGGCGCCTATGTTCTGAGCGCCTCCCTGATGGTCGGCATTGATCCGGTCGTTTGGCTCCTTTATGAGGATGGGGCACTCCGGATTGCGATCATGTCCGCCGGAATTGTGATTGGCCTGTATTTTCAGGATCTGTACAACCGGGTTCAGGTGCATTCCACATTTCTGCTCGTGCAGCAGGTAAGCCTTGTAGTGGGGGCCGGCTTTCTGCTGCAGGCATTGTTGAGTTATGGGGCTGGCTGGCTGGCGTTGCCGCGATGGGTGATGATGGTGGGTAGCATCATTATCCTGATTGTGCTTCCGGTTTGGCGCGTGGCCTATAGCGCGGCAATGATGCAGGGCGCGGCCGCCGAACGGGTTCTGTTTCTTGGGTGTAACTCGATTGCCCAACAGATCGCGCAATAGTTGCGGGAGCGTCCGGAGTTGGGCCTGACGTCGATCGGATTTGTGGCGGATCCGCCCGAGTCGGAGACCTTGCAACAGAATGATCTGCTGGGGCCGGTGTCGCGATTTCGGGAACTGGTGAAGGAGCACAACCCCGGCAGAATCGTGGTGGGAATGACCGAGAGGCGCCAGCGGATGCCGGTGGATGAGCTATTGGATCTCAATCTTTCCGGCCATATTGTGCAGGATGCGGCTTCCACCTACGAGCACGTCTTCGGGCGGATCAGCGTTGTGCAACTCCGTCCCTCGCAACTGATTTTTTCGCGTGAACTGGGCCCTCGCCCGCTCACGGTCAAGCTGCAAGCCATTTATTCCTTCGCCATCGCTCTGGTGGGCCTTGCAGCCACCGCCCCGATCATGATTGTGGTGGCGGTGCTGGTCAAGCTCACCTCATCCGGACCTGTTCTCTACCGGCAAAAGCGGGTGGGGCGCAATGGGGCAATCTTCACGGTTTTCAAGTTCCGGTCGATGCGCAGCGACGCGGAAGCGGAGACGGGAGCGGTTTGGGCTCAGCGGGACGATCCGCGCGTAACCATGCTCGGGAAATGGCTGCGGATGTTGCGGCTGGATGAAATGCCGCAGTTGTTCAACGTCTTGCGGGGAGAGATGTCCGTGGTAGGGCCAAGGCCGGAACGGCCCGAGTTTGTAGCTACGTTGAGCGAAAAAATCCCCTTCTACCGGCAGCGTCATTATATCAAGCCGGGCATTACCGGCTGGGCGCAGATCAATCACAAATATGGCGACACATTGGAGGATGCGGTGACCAAGCTTGAGTATGATCTCTACTACATCAAGAACCTGTCCCCGGCGCTCGATTTTTATGTCTTATTTCACACCTTGAAGGTCATGCTTCTTTCCCGGGGGGCGCAGTAGGTGCAACCGCTTTTTTGCGCTCCACCTGCGTTACCATGGTCTATCTAAAGGTTGCGTCTAATCTCTATACTGGGGAGCTTGTGTATAACTCAATTTGTCTACTCCTTCTGCTGACTTTCGGTTTCTCGGCCGCTTCCGCCCAAACGGTGCGCAGCACGGTATCCGGCCTCCTCACCAATGAGGCCGGCCAGCCCGTGCCGGCTGCCTCCGTCCTGCTGGTGCAAGAGGAAACCGGCTGGTCCAGAACCGCTACCTCGGACGGTGATGGTGAATTCCTCTTTCCTCTACTTGCGCCTGGATCCTATCGCCTGGAGGTAGCCAAACAGGGGTTCCGCCGCCACTCACAGCCACTCATCCTGCAACTGAACCAGGAACTGCGGCTGGTAATGAAGCTGCAAACCGGCCCCCAAGGCGATAGCGTCGAGGTAACGGCCACGCGCTCCCTGCTGAAGCCGGATACCGCATCCATGGGGACTGTCATCGACACGCGTCAAATCCGCAACCTGCCCTTGGATGGGCGTAATTTTCTCGAGTTGAGTCTCCTGGCTCCGGGAACCGTGCCTGCCGCGCAAGGCTCGGCCGGTTCGGCGCGAGGCGATTTCGCCCTCAATGTCAACGGCAGCCGCGAAGACGGCAACAGCTTCCTCCTGGACGGAGTCTACAACGGCGATCCCAAGCTCAACACCTTTGGCACGGTGGCGGCCGTGGACGCCATCCGCGAGTTTGAAGTGGTCACCAGCACCTATGACGCCAGTTTCGGCCGCAATGGCGGCGCGCAGGTGAGCGTCGTCCTGCAGTCTGGCAGCAATCAGATGCACGGCTCCGCCTATGAGTTTTTCCGCAACGCGGGCATGGATGCACGCAACTTCTTTGCGCCTGCCAATGAGAAAGACCCTCGCTATCAGCGCAACCAGTTCGGCTTCTCACTCGGTGGTCCTATCCGCCGCAACCGTACATTTTTGTTCGCTGACTATGAAGGACGCCGTGTGCGCGAAGGCATCACCAGGGTTACCAATGTCCCCACCGCCCTGGAACGATCCGGCGATTTTTCCCAAAGCGGCCTCCCCTACCTCATCGATCCATTCACCCAACAGCCCTTTGCCGGCAATCGCATCCCGGCCAACCGCATCAGCCCGATTGGCGCCAACATCGCCGCGCTTTACCCTCTGCCGAACCGTTCCGGAAGGGGGCAAAACTTTGTCTCCTCGCCGCTTTTCATCGATAGAAACGACCAGTTCGACGTGCGCTTGGACCACAAACTGAGCCAGTCCTCTGACCTGACTGTGCGCTACAGCTTCGCAGACCGCGCCTTCCTGGAGCCGTTCGGCGGCACATCCTTTGCGCAAGTTCCAGGCTACGGAAACGACGTCCCGCGCCGCGCCCAGAATTTGATGGCCGGTCATACCCACGCCTTCACGCCCACCTTGTTGAACGAATTCCGCGCCGCCTTCTCTCGCGTTGCCAGTCAGG
>JAENWC010000029.1 GCA_016650235.1 Terriglobia bacterium | reverse complement strand
TCCAATCTGCGTTCATCGGCAGCCATCATTTTCAGTGGCTTGTCTTGCCCGACACTTCTCCAGAGGCTTATTGGCCGCCGATGAACCAGCAGGGGCCGCGTGGCGGGCCACTTGAGGTGAGGGAAAATGTGTTGCAGGCCACGCGGATCGGCCTGTGGGGCGCATAATCGTACCTTGCAGCCAGGATTGGCTGCTCCACAAAGGGAATTGTTTTCAGAGCAACGCCGATGCATGCCGATGTGTGATTGTCCAGTTATTTCCAGGACACTACGCTAGCCTCAGAGCTCCTATGGCAGGAGTAACGCATTTCTCCAGGGTTTCTATTTATCAATGACTTGGTCGATGATGCCTGTTAGATAATTGTTGCTAACACAGAACGCTTCTTCGGCCTCGCCGCCACGTGCCGCACGCTTCGTTGCACCGGTTTTTGAACCATAGCGGGGCTCCCGCGAGCCGCGAGGCATGGGTTTCGGGCTGGCTTTGTTAGCCGAATCGGCCCGCTCGGAATCATCCACTATAGGAGCTCTGAGTCTAACTAGTCTGCGTTGCCATGCTGAGATCTGACGTTCTGAACCGGAGACTGGATGGAGATGGCTCCGCAGACCAGGTCACGCGATTGCTGCGTTGCTGTAGCCACGGCGACCACGTTGGATACCGTTGATTCCGATTGTCCATAGCGAACTCCCGGAGCGCACTCGCCGACAGTTCTCTACGCCGCGAGTGCAAGCAGTCTTGAAAAATCGGCCGCCCATAATCATATCCGCCCCCATCCAGCTTGAAAGGATCGAGGAGGCAAAGATGCGACACTCGATGATTTTGGTTCTGGTGGCCACGTGTTATTGGCAGCGAAGTCCGTTTCGACCCTGGCATCACTCGCCCTCGTTAGCGAAGGCAATCTGTATGCTGACCCTATACTGCTATTGGGATGGCCTGCCGCTGAGTGATCGTAAGAACTCTATGAGTGCAGCCTTCTCCTCGGAAGTAAGGCGCAATGGCCGTAGTTCAGCATCGAGGTGCGGGTTCTGGTTCCCGCCTCGATCGTAATACTCCACGACTTCTTGTAATGTCTTCAGACTGCCATCGTGCATGTACGGCGCCGTGCGGGCAACTTCACGAAGCGTCGGTGTCTTGAACATCCCATCACCCGCGCCTTCGTCTGCGAGCTTTCCGTTGAGCCATGCGATGCCGGTGTTGTGCAAACTCTCGTCGGTGAGGTTCGGACCAACGTGACAGGAAGTGCAATTCGCCTTGCCGCGGAAGAGCTGCAAACCGGCTTGTTGCACCGCGGTGAGTATGGCGCGATCGCCGTTCAGAAAGCGGTCGTAAGGAGCATCGCCGGAAAGAATGGAGCGGACGAAACTTGCCAGCGCATGAGAGAGGTCTCGCACTGACAAATTCACTCGAGTGGCTGCTTGCTGAAGCGGGAGATCCATCTCATTGGGATCCTCGATGGGCTTCAGGACTTGTTCTTCGAGCCTGGGAACACGGCCATCCCAGAAGAATCGACGGCCGTAGCCGCGATTGATCAAAGCCGGCGCGTTACGGCGCCCGTGACGGCCGTACACACCGACGGACACTGCCTTGGGTTCCGAGAAAGCACGCTCCGGATCATGACAGGAGGCGCAAGAAATTGACTGGTCGCGAGAGAGGCGACGGTCGAAGAACAACCGCCGCCCGAGAGAGATTTTTTCGGTTGTGAGCGGATTATCCTCCGGGGCTGGGAGATAAAGGTCCAGTCCCAGAGGAATCGTGATTGCAGCCAGCAGGAGCATCATTTCTTCGCAGAGAGACTGGGCAGGAAATTCTCCAGCACCCAGACTTCGGGACGTTTTGACGGCATTAACGCCTGGAACAAGATTTGACGCCCGTCAGGGTGGAGCAAAAAGCCGCCAGGAAGCTGAGCCTTTGTTTCGAACTGTTTCGGTTCGCCGCCATCAATTGGTATCCGCCACTTTTCGAATTTTCCGGCGGCGACCTGTTTTCCGATGAGAACGGACTGTTGGTCTGGCATCCAGGTGAGGAATACCGTGCTTTGCGGCTCATTGACTCGGGAGAGTTCCCGGGGTGCTTTCCCGTTGGTGGGCACAAGGAGTACAGCTTGTGGGATCCGTGAGCGGGTCCTCTCGTCAACGGCAAGGTAGCGACCATCCCGAGAGAGGCTGCGCAGACCATAGAGTCCCTTTAGCAAGACCGACTCTTGCCCAGAAGCAAGGATGCGTTTTACGATAGTGACTTCCCGCGAATTGGAACCCGGTGCCACATAGTAAAGTGCGCCTCCGTCGGGTGATTCTATGGCGCGGCCTCCCCCTTGTTGAGTATCGACGACCAACGAAGTGCGCCCGGATTCGCGATCGACGCGAAA
Source organism: Terriglobia bacterium (assembly GCA_016650235.1). GTDB lineage: Bacteria > Acidobacteriota > Terriglobia > Bryobacterales > Bryobacteraceae > VFZE01. Next base: position 10,037 of record JAENWC010000029.1, on the reverse strand, counting down.
GACACCGCTCCGGCCTTTGTCAACACCGCCTACGAGGAACGAATTTCCATCGTGGCCCCACGAGAGGGATCCTTGCACATAGAAGTTGGGGGGAAGTAGGAGTTCCCTGACCTGACCGGTTTGGGTGGAACGAATACCAATTACGAAATGCGGCGTCGTGCGGCGAGAGACCCACGCAAAGTGCTTTCCGTCGGGCGCCCAATCCGGAGAACTATTGTTCCCCACGTACGTAGATACGGCCTGAACTGGTGGAGACACGAAATCTCCCTTGCCGAAATCGAATTCGGCGGTCCTGATGTCGAAGCCACGCACAGGTGGGGCAACCGCGTAATGAAGACTGCCAGAGGAAGTAATGCCCATGCTGTCGAAACGCCCGATGTCGCGCTTCAACAGTTCCGGCTGTCCTTGTGGTTTTCCGTCGGAGAACTGACGTGCCCAAAGATCCCTTGACCCGCCACGATCACTGGCGAAAAGCAGACGTTTTCCATCCGGAGCCCAACCGAGGAATGAGTCATCGCTCGGGTGCACTTCGGCAGGAATCTCGCGGCTCCCATCCACAGCCAATACGAGAATGTCACGCTGCAGCAAGGTCTCCCCGGCGGGAAGATCGTAAGCAAGGTACTGGCCGTCGGGAGAGAAATACATAGCGTTTGGCCCGCGCCAGTCTATGGACTTCAAGACTCTTAACGAACCATCCTGAGCGGAGACCAAGCCGATTTGCGCAGTCTTGTCCTTTCGTGTTAGTAGGACCGCAATCCACTTCCCGTCGGGCGACCAATCGTGCGGCATGATCCAAGTCACTTCTTCGTGATCAAATAAGCGGCGAAAAGTAGGAAGGCTCGAACCCTGCAAGTTAACGACACGGAGTTCGAAGCGCCTGGTATCGCCTCGATGCCAGGAATAGACGAGTTGCTTTCCGTCGCGAGAAAAGGCGTATCCGTGCGCACACTGATATTCCACACCCTGGGCTCTCTCGCGCCCGTCTGTGCCCGTGTTCGTAAGCTGTCTGTCCGTGCCGCTGACGAGGTCACGCAAAAACAGGTTTCCACCCTCCTTATAGTGCACATAGGGGATGTAACGCCCGTCCGGCGAGATCTTGCCCTCGATCCACCCGCCGTCAGCCACAGTCCAAGCCACGCGGTTCACGACACCGCCTTGTGAAGTGGGTTTTGGCCTGAGCAGCGCAAGCCGTGCGCGGGCCTGATCGACCGGTTCTTTCTGGTCCGAGTAATCCCGTACCACGCGCTCAAAGATCATCTGCGCCTCGGCATCTCCCAGCTTCTGATGCGCCTCGGCCATGCGGACCAGCGCTTTGGCAACGGTGGAGCGATCGGCGGGGAACCTTTTCACGACATCTTCGTACTGGTGGATGGCCCCTTTCAAGTCGCCTTCCAGCGTTTCCTTCTGGCGGGCGGATTCCAGGAGAATCTCAGCCGGACTGCTTTTCTGCGCGTGGACTGGCGTGGTCAACAGAGTTGCCAGCAGTGCTACGAAAACTTTGGATTTGTTCATAACTGCCTCCTGAAAGCAGTTTGGAGGACGAACTTGGAGCTTTGAGAAAGGGATTGCAAAGAATTCGCAAAGATCGTCATAAAAATCATCCGTCGAAGAGGTATCCCATTCCGCGCACGCTCACCAGGTAGCGGGGCTGACTGGGATCCGCTTCGATCTTCTTTCGCAGGTTGGAAACGTGTGTGTCCACGACACGATCGACACAGTTTGCGTTGGCCCAGAGATGATCCAGAAGATATTGGCGGCTCAAGACGCGCCCGCGGCTCTCAATGAATGTCGAAAGCAGCCGGAACTCGACGGGAGTAATCTCCACTTTCGTTTCGCCGCGGCGCAGTTCACAGCGGGCGAAGTCCACTTCCAAGTCGCCGAAACGAAACACCTCGGTATCATGTGACGCAGCCGAGCGCCGCAACACCGCCTGAATGCGCGCCCTCAACTCGAGCGGGCTAAAGGGTTTCGTCACGTAATCATCAGCTCCTAACTGGAGTCCGAGCACCTTCTCCGCTTCCTGCGTGCGTGCGGTGAGCAAAATAATGGGAGTGTTCGCTCCGCCTCGGCGCAGTTCGCGGCAAATCTGAAAGCCATCTTTGCCAGGCAGCATGACGTCGAGCAGAATCAAATCAAACGTCTTTTCGCGGGCACGGCGTAGAGCCAACTCGCCGTTCGAAGCGACTTCCACTTCATAACCTTCGAGCGTCAGGTCCTCTTCCAGGCCGAGTGCAATACCAGGGTCGTCTTCGACTACGAGAATCTTTGTCATCGGCATCACTCCACAACCGGCAGAAGGACCGTAAAGACGCTTCCTTCGCCGACTTTGCTCTCAACGGCAATTTCTCCCTTGTGGGCTCTTACGATTTGACGTGCCATCGCGAGGCCCACGCCGCTGCCTTGAATGGCAGCCGATTTCGCTGCGGCCCCGCGCACAAACTTGCAGAAGATTTGCTTTTGCTCGGAAGCGGGAATGCCGATGCCTCGGTCCCGCACACGCACCATAACCCGCTTTCCAGCGCCTTCGATCTCCACCCAGACCGTGTGGCATTCGGGCGAATACTTCACTGCGTTGTCGAGCAGGTTCCAGAGAACGCGCGTAAGCGATTCACGGTCGGCGGGAATGGCTGGCAGTGCGCCGCTCTCCGCCAGCTCTACGACGTATCCGTTCTTCCAAGCCTCCTGCCGGAACTCTCCGACGACATCCCGTACGAGGGCTGCGGGATCAACCGTCTCGAAGCGGTAGGAGATTCTGCCCGCTTCCATGCGTCCGAAATTCAACAGGCTATCGACGAAACGATGGAGGCGGTCGCTTTCTCTGAGGAGCACCTGATAGAACTGCTGGCGGCGGTCGTCACTCGAGACACGGTCGTGTACCAGCATTTCCGAGAGCTGCCGCATTGTCGTGAGAGGGGTACGGAATTCGTGCGAAACGGCGGCCACAAAATCCGTTTGCAATTTCGCCAGAGCCACTTCGTGGGACACGGCGCGGTAGACAAAATAGCCGCCGCCGAGGATCAGAACCGCCATGAACGCCAAGCCCGCAAGGAGCATCGTACTTCGCACGGACGGCTCGGTACTCGCCGTGCTGACGGCGTGAAGAGTCCACGGCAACCGCGTGGCGGACGCCGTCCGGACCGATTGGAGGGCAACCGGCACCTGCGGATTCCCGAAGACCACGCGCCCCTCCGCATCGGTGAGAGCGAAATCCATGCCGTGAGCTTCGCGGAGGGCCACGAACTCCTTTAGCGACTGGAGAAACTGTGGGCTGACCAGCAAAACCGCCATTCGTTCCTGTGCAGGGCGGGACAGAACCAGTATGGATTGCTGCCGCGCCCAAACCGTTCGCCGGGCGGCGTGCGTGCTGGGAGCACCTTGCCGCCATTCCTTCCAAATGGACTCGGCAGCTTCGGCGAGCGCCAGCCGGTCCAGAGATTCGGAGTTGGATGAGTCCGCACCGAGCCAGCGGCGGGCTTGTTCGACCGCGAATTCATAGGACGTGTGATTGAGGAGCCAGCGGCCGTTGCGCAGATCAGCGCAAAGCGCCGCTGCTTCCCGCCGCAGTTCTTCTTTGCGCCCTGTTGACTCGAGCAGCAGGCCGGCGCCTTGGCGCGCGACCAAACCTGCCGGTAGTCCATTCACCGAGACCTCTTCGGGACGAGCCAACTCATGGAGCGTAGCGAGCGCCTTCTTCGACTCGCCGATCTTTCGGTAGTTGCGAGCCAGGCGAACCAGAGCGGCCGCCCGAATTGCCGGATCTTTCCACTTCGATAGCTCCTCAAGGATTCGAATCGCTGCCGGCGAGTCTCCACGCTGGAATTCAAGGTTCTCCGCGGCTAAAAACAAATTCGGCGGAAGTTCAGGAACTGGACGCGTCGCAGGGTAGTACGGCAGCGCGGTTCCTCCTCGCTCGACGATGCCTTGCGCTTCGAAAACGATCCTGACCACGTCCTTGTTCAGCCCGCTGCCAGTTCCGCGAAGTTCCAGTTCGAGATCCGCGAGAGTACGGGTCAGCGCGGCCGCCGCCAGATCGGCCGCATGATCGCGCCGTTCGGCGGCCCGTTGGCTCGCTAAGGCGCGGTCCTGTTCCACCATTCGCCAGCCGAGTACACCGAGGCCGATTGTGGGCACCAGTGTGGTCGCTGCAAACAAGATCAGGAGCCGTCGAGAATCAGGCTGTCCGTACAACATGCTTCAGCATATTCTCTCGTAGCCAAGTCAAGGACTGTTTAATGATTTGTCAAGGTTCCGCAAAGCGGCGCCGCGTTCGCTGAATACACCAAGCACTGGCCATTGCCGAAAAGGCGGTGGCTGAGAAGCCCCCTGGTCTAGACATCGAAACCGTGCTGGCGGCGGTGGTGAGGGCCGTCGTAGGTCTTGGAGGACTTGAACAACTCATACCGGCCGTCGCCAGCTACATCTTTCACTTTGGCAAGGAGCGCGTCTTTTTCCGCCTGAGACATCGGCTTAAAGTTTCGGGCGAGCCCGATGTCCTCCTTGAGTTGTGCCATGGAGGTAATGCCCACCACCTGTGTGGCCACGGGCAGACTGAGGCAATAGCGGTAGCATTCGGCTGCGGTAAGTTTCACGAACTCAAGCAGCGCGCCTTGTGTTGCGCCGCCGGCCAGCCCCTTCATGCCGATGACGCCGACGTTTTTCTTGAGACAAACCGGCACCACTTCATTCTGAAAACTGCGGTAGGTGGCATCCAGCACGTTGATGGGCATTTGGGCAGTGTCCCAGGCGTGCGGTTTGCCGAGCATCTTGAGATGGATGAGCGGGTCCTTGTGACCGGTGAACCCGATGAAGCGGACCTTGCCCTGCTTGCGCGCCTCGAGCGCGGCCTTCAGGCCGCCTTTTTCGAATACCCAGTCGGGGTCATTGTGATAGACCATCTCGTGGAACTGCGATAAATCGAGGTGGTCGGTTTTCAGCCGGCGGAGGCTATCTTCGAGACTCTTCATGGAGCCGGCATAGTCGCGCTCGCAATTCTTGGTCATGAGGAAAACTTTGGAGCGGTGATTATCCTGCTTGAGAGCGGTGCCCATGATCTCCTCGGAGTGGCCGTCGTGGTAGTCCCATGCGTTGTCAAAGAAGGTAAGGCCTTCACCGATCGCGGCGTGCATGATCCGGATGGCCTCCTTGTCATCCTTGACGGAGCCGATGTGCCAGCCGCCGAGGCAAATGATGGAGACCTGCTGGCCGGTGCGGCCGAGGGTGCGGGTGGGAAGTCCGGTTTTGGAGGCGGGAAGCGTCTGGGCGATCACTTGTTCGGCCAGGGCCGCTGCCGATGCTGCCTTGGTGGCTTTTCTCATGAATTCTCTTCTGGAGGATATATTTTCCGGCATGAAAAGATTCTAACGCACCCCGAGTGCCCTGTGCGTTCTTGAGAAGTTACGTTCGCTCGACACACTACATCTGTAACTTAGTGCGATGAACCTTTACGAAGAGTTCGGACTTTCCGCTTCGGCCACACCGGATCAGATCCGGCAGGCGCACCGAACCATGGCGCGCCTATTGCATCCGGACAATTTTCAGGATGAAGAACTGCGGCAGTTGGCCGAGTGTCAGATGAAGCGGATCAATGGGATATACACGGTGCTGGCCGACCCACAGAGCCGGCAGCAGTACAACCGCAACATGACATCCCATTTGGATCGCGAACTGGCCCTTGGGATTGTACCGGTTAACGGGCTGGTGCGATGGCGCGAGAACATACGGGGCAAGGCCAGCCTGGACGTGCTGCGGCGCAACATAGTGTGGGTGGTGGCAACGGTTGTGTGCGTGTTTGGCATCTACTGGTTGTTGTCCACGCAAGCCAGTAGTCCGGTGGCAGCGCAGCCGTACACGGCGCATGGGGAGATTCAACGTCCGGAAAAAGCAATCGTGACCAAGGCCCCCGTCCAATCCAGACAGTCCCGGAATGAACCCCTTCCGCAGGCAGTCGATCCGGACGAAGTGAGGCAGTTGGCGCGGGAAACCAAACAACTGCGCCAGATGCTGGAGCAGGCAATGGCAGAACGGGACATTGCGGTGTCGCGGCTGGCGGCTCTGCTGCCCAGCCCCTCGATTCCGTCTCTGGCCACAGCCACTTCTCTTCCAGCGGTTGAGCCGGTTAGCGGTTCCGCCGCGGTCCCACCCCCCGCGAGGCCCCAGCAAAAGGCGAACCTGCTCACGGGAACCTGGGTTTACCTTGCCAGCAACCGCACACCAGGCGATCTGTATCCGGCAGAATATATCGAACTGATCATCTCTCATGAGGGCGGCCATGAGGGTGGCATGTTGCTAGGCCGCTACCGCGGACGTTATCGTGTCGCCGACCGGGCGATCTCACCGGAAGTCCAGTTTGTGTTCGAAGGGCAAGCCGACGGCACGAGCCGGTTTCAGTGGACTGGAAACGGGGGAGCAAAAGGGGAAGTGGAGTTGAAGCGCCTTTCCGACAACGCGCTATCAGTGGTTTGGCATACTTTGCAATTTGGCCGCCAGTTGTCGCTGAGTTCCGGCACAGCGGTTCTTGTGCGCCGGCAGGAGCAATAAGGGCTAAAGGTCGCTATGGCGCATCCGTTCCGTGGCCAATGTTTCAATGATGCTCACAAACTCTGACAAATCGAACACAGGCTTGGTTTGTAGCTCTTCGGCGAGCGGGGCCACCGGGATCACCAGACACGACTTCTCTTCCGAGCCCGATTTCAGCCAGAAGCCTTCCACCAACAGTCCCGGAACGCTAAGCCAGCGCACCTCATAGTCCCCCTCTTCGGCTTCCTCATACCGATCCAAATTCTTGACCATCTCCATCACCAGATCAGCCTGCGCGCCCATCGCCACACAGCCGGTCTCGAGCCTATCCGGGGATTCGTCCACATCGCACAGAGTGGATTTGCCTCCGGAATCCACAGCCAGGTATTTGTATCCGGCGTGCTCGACCATGGCCTTCTTGCAGCCTTCCTCCGAGCACTGCTCGAGGCCAATTACGAATGCCGGCAAGCTGAACTCGTCGTGCAATCCTCCGCAGCCAAACATTTCGCCCAGCGCGTCCGTGCAAACCCGTCTGGTGGCTTCATTACAAGGAGCATGTTGAATTGCCATGGAATTTCTAGCTTGCGGCCGGATTGCGTGCGCGGCGGGTTAGATGATAGGTGTGGGTCCATTCTCCGATTCTCTTGTACCGGGAAAGGAAGCCCTCATAGGTGAGGCGGGACCGGCCGGCCTGTGGATCATCGACAATCACCACTTCGCCCATCTTGGGGAGGATGTCGTAGCCCGAGATCACAACAAAGTGACCTCCCCCGCTCCTCCACGCGATCCTTGCGCAAACAGGCACGCCGTTATCTATCTCCTGCCTGATTTCATCAAAGCTGAGAGGTTCCGCCCTTTTCTCGCCCCTCAGCCTGCCGATGCTGGCCAGAGGCGGTTGGAGGCTGCGGACTTGATTGCACTTTCGTTCCGCATCTTCGCAGCAGCGCAGATCAAGCTCATCGTGAGCGATTCCGCATTGACGGGTCTGGGATTCCGGGGAAAAGAAGCGCAACACGCTGACCGTCACGGCGGCCCAGCACCAGTTGGAGCGCTCCTGCTGCTGAAGTTCAAAATCAAGGCTTGGCATATGTAGTGAATGGACGAGGAGACCGGAGGCAGTTCCGGCCTCCCCATGCACGTCTCTTTACTTCTTTTTCTTCTTCTTCGCGGGGGCCGCCTTCTTGGCCGCTTTCTTGGCGGGCTTCTTCGGCTTGGGTCCGCCGCCGCCGACATCGACCGATGGACTGCTAAAGCAGAGCCCGGTGATTCCTATCATGCTGGGATCCAGCCTCGCGATAATCTGATGTTGCTCAATCTGCATTCTAATATTCTCCTTTGGGGATTTTGTGTTTCTCTAACAACTGCGCGAATCGTCGATCTTTTCTCAGACTCTCATTATCGGGCCAACGGCTCAGAACAGCCAAGGCTTCCGGTGACATTCTTTCCAGCAGTGCGACGCTATCTTCACGACGTCCAAGCGCTTCGTAGGTGAAGACGGCGTTCAATCGAGTGTCGGAATCATCAGGGGAGAGTTGCAGGGCCTGGGCGATCTCCATATCTGCTCTGCGGCTATCGCCCAGGCGGGCACAGATGTAGGCCAGAAAGCTACGCGTGTAGCCGGAGCGGGGCGTTCTGGCTACCTCTACCTCGGCCAACTCCTTCGCTTTCTGGTTGGCCCGCAGGGCTTCAGCCGGGCGATTGAGCCTGCGGTAGCAGGTTCCCAGATATACCCAGGAAATATACTTGTCTGGAGCGAGGTGCAAAGCCCGCTGGAAATAAGGAATCGCCTCGTCCTCGCGGCGCTGGTATGTGAGCACGGATCCCAGCTCGTGCAGGGCATTGGACGAATCCCGCAACCCGACCGCCTTCCGGAGTTCGGCTTCAGATTCCGCGAACCGGCCTAATCCCTTTAGAACGGCGCCTAACGCAAACCGTGGGCCCGCCTCCTGAGGCGCTAGACGAACCGCTTGGGTCATCGGTACAACCGCCTCGGTGAACCTTCCTCTTTGAAAATAGAAGGCTCCAAGCGATTGAAAATTCCGGTAGTCGGCCGGGGCTACCTCGGTGGAGCGCACGCGCTCTGCTTCCGATTCCTGCAACTGGCCGGTTTGTTCCAGCGCTTGCCCCAGGCGGCGATGGGCGTCACCGTTGCGAGGCTCCAATTGGATGGCTCTGCGGTATTCGGCCATCGCCTGTTCATGCTGGCCGGCATTCACCTTCAATATGCCCGCCAAAAGGTGGACAGGAACGGCGTCCGGATCACGCAACTCGGCTTGGCGCAACGAGGAAGAGGCCCGGTGGAGCCACTCCGGCTGCTTGGTCTGGAAATATTTCCACCACTGGGACTCGGCAAGCGCTGCGTGAGTGAGTGCGGTATGAGGATCGGCTAATACGGCGCGCTCCAGCGCAGCCACGGCGGCATCCATGCTGGAATCGCGGCGCGCCAGTTGCAGCCCCTGCTGGAAATCGGCGCGCGCTGCCTGGTTCACCTGGTTGCCTTCCTGCAATCCGGGGAGCCCCAACGTCGCGGTCACCACGCCGGCCAGTGCCCGCGGGATGTAGCGGGTCTGCTCCGGCAGGTACTCCGCCTTCCACTCCCGCAGATGGAGGCCGGAACTGGCATCGGTGACCACTGAAACGAGTTCGATCATGCTGCCCTGACGTAGCGTGGTATTCAACACATGAGTTGCTTTCGCTGCGTCCGCGAGCGAAATCATCGCAAAAGCGGTCTGCGCATCTCCTTGAATGCGCGAAACCGAGTTGGACACATCCTGCAACATGCCGGACCCGAGCGCTGCCGTGGCGGCGTCAGTCTTGAATGGGAGCACAGCCAGCCGCACCGATTGCGCGGGCGCAGTGGCGCTTTGGTAGGTGATGAGACCTGTGATAGCGGCGAGCAATGCGGCCGCCGCCGCGGCCAGAAACAACCTTCGCCTTTGAGAAGGGGCCAGCGCCTTGGCGATTTCCGCGGCGTCCGGATAGCGGCGAGCCGGATCCGGGTCCAGACAACGAGCAATGATTCTATCCCACTTGGGATGTACCGCAGGCGATTTGACAAGGCCGGGAGAACTTGGCTTCCGTGTACCTGCAACCGGCATTGTAATGGTGGTTGCCTGTTCGGCAACCACGAGGTCCAACCGCCTGCCCTCCAACATTTCAAACAGAATTACACCGAGCGAAAAGATGTCGGAAGCCGAGGAGGCTTTTGCACCGCTTTTCTGCTCGGGCGCCATGTATCCAGGAGTGCCGCCGCTGCTGCCCGACCGGCCGGCAAGGTGATCGGCGCCAGGCATGTGAGCCAAACCAAAATCCGTGATCACCGCGCGATAAGACTTTCCTTCCTCAATGGGCACCAGAATGACATTGGCCCCTTTGAGATCCCCGTGGATGACTCCCTTACGGTGCGCCTCGGCCAGTCCGGCACATATTTGCAGCGCGATATTGCGCGCCTCTGGTTCAGCCAAAGCCCCGCGACGGATTCGCCGTTCGAGCGTCTCGCCCTCCAGCCACTCCATGGTGAG
>JAENWC010000028.1 GCA_016650235.1 Terriglobia bacterium | reverse complement strand
TGGAGGTAAGCTCGGGTCCGGTGGGACTGGTGGAGCTGAATTCGGCTTTCCATTGGACATAGCGCGCATTGGGGGAAGGGATCTGGCCGCCGGTGGACAGGGGCGCGGACCAATCGCTCCAGGTCTTGTCGGGACGGGCGGTGTTGCCGGCGCGGGTTTGGAGTTGCAACTGGCAGCCTTGGCATGGCGAGGATTGCCAACTGAGGCGGCCCCAACGGGCAACGGCTCCGGCGTCATGCACGGGGGATTCGAAGGAACCTTGCGGGGAGAGTGTGCCGCCGAGACGCCAGAGCTTGCCGGGATTGGCGGTGGCGACGAGGATTCCGCGCGGTGTGGGGAGAAGGCGCACGGCTTCGGCCTGTCTGGTTTCGGCAACCAGTGTTACTTTGTCATCGGCGGAGAGCCTGTAGATGCGGCCTTGTTGATCCGTGGAGAACAGGAGTCCCTGTGGGGTGGAGGCGGCGTCGTAGGCGTTTTCTTCCTTGGAACTCCAGACGGTTTCAACGGAGTGGTCAGCGCCGATGCGATAGATGGCGGATTTTTCGATGCCGGCATATTCGAGGACGGGAGGCGCGGCGGGAGGGGTTTGCGGAGGAGGTGCGGTGGGCGCGTTCGGTTTTGGCTGGAGGTCGACTGCCGCGCGCGCGGCGGCTGCTTCGGAAACAGTGACGGTGACGGTGGGCGTGGAGGTATTGATGGAGGGGAGCGCGCCGGGGATCCCTTCCTGAGGCTGGATCTGGCGCGCGAGCGAGCCACCCATGGCGACGGCATAGATGGATCCATCGGGGGCCGGGACAATGGAGCGAATCTCGGGAAGCGAGGAATCATAGAGGACGAAGGCGCGGTCTTTGGCGGTGATGCGGTAGAGGATTCCGTTGGGGTCGGAGCCGGCGAGCAGGTTCTTCCGGGCGTCAAAGGCAAGACTGGTGAGGTGGGACTGACCGGTGTCGTAGTAGAGTTCGCCTTTCCCATCCGGGGCGACGCGAAACAGTTTCCCCTCGCCTCCGGTGGCAACAAACAGGGAGCGGTCGGGGGAGAAGGCCAACGACCAGATGTAAGCTGCGCCGGGATCAAAGAACTCAACTGCCTTTCCGTTTTCGATGCGATAGACCTTGCCATGGGGGGAAGTGCCGGCATAGATTCGCCCGGCTTCGTCGAGGGCGAGGGCGAAGATTTCAGGTTCGGGAGCGGTGAAGATGAGGGTGGACTTTCCGTCGGGATCAACTCTGTAGACGCGGCCCTGGTGTCCAGTGGCGAGATAGACGGGACCATTGGAATTGGTGTGGGTGGCCATGGCCCAAACGGCTGGCTCGGGAGTTTCGAGCAAGGTGTCCAGCTTGGGGGCGAGTTGGATGCGTCCGTCGCGATGGAGGGCGACGCCGTGGAATGCGCCCTTCAGGAAATCGTCATATGAGGTCATCTCCCAGGCGGTGGGAGCGGCGCCCTGGAGCGCGAGAGCGGCGCAGAGTAAGCCGAGCGGGCGGGGGTTCATTCTTTGATTTCCACCTGGATGGTCTTTGCGCCGGAGATAGCGTGATCGCCTTGGGGGAGGGGGATCTCGGCGAGCAGGGAACCGGTTTGGGATGGCGCGCTTGCTCCGGGGGTTCGGCTGAGAATGAGTCCGAGCGAAGGCGGCGGCGCGGGAAGGTTGTAGCCGCGCACCTGATAGCCGTGCTCGGCGCGGCCGATGCGGATGTAGGCGGCGTTTGCGGGGCGCAGTCCGTTGAGAAAGGCGAGCAGTTGTTTTTGAGAACCGGGGGGTTGGGAAAGGAATTGCTGATAGTCGGTTATGTTGGCGGTGGAGGCGTCGGCGACGGTGATGACAAGAGGGCCGGCGGCGGCTCCGTGCGGGACGCGCCAGGCGGCTTTGTGGCGGATGGATGCGCCTTGAGCTTGGAGAGAAACGTGGATGTCGAGTGACTGGCCGGGGCGGATGCTTTGGGCCGAGGTCCAGACCTGATCGATGAAGGCTTGCCGCTTGTCGTGCGTGGCATCGAGTTGCAGTGTGATTCCGCGGAGCTTGAGAAAACCGCTTTGCAGCGCGTAGCTGAGGGGGCTGGCGACGGCCAGGGAGGCGAGTGCGGCAACGGAGGCTTCGGAGGAGAACACGTTTTCCAGGCGCACGGGCGGGGCGCCGGCAAAGTCGAGTTGACCACGGAGGCGCACGGTTTCGACGCCCACGGCGCGCTGGGTTGCGTCGATGGTGGAGAACAGGGCCATTTGCATGAGGAAGGGCGTAAGGAAGCGATCATCGACCAGGCGCATCTGGTATGCGGAGGGGGGAGCGTTGGGCGAAGTAATGGAAATGGAGACGGGGATCATGCGGGCGGCGCGGCCGAGTTCGCCGGAAACGCCGGTGGCGTGGTCGGCTGTAATTGCGCCCATCCATTCGCGGGCCGAGGAGATCTTGAAAGAGGTGGAGAGGTTGGGGAGGAGGGCGAGCACTTCGGCGCGGGCAAACGGCATTTCGGTGGGGCCGGCGGAAAGGAAGCGGTGGCCAAAGGCGTAGATGCGTTTGCCGTCGATGTGTGTGAGGGTGCCGTCGGCTCCGGCGTTGAGGTCGCCTGAGACCAGTTGGACGCTGATCATTGAGCCGGGCTGAAGCTGGGATGGATCGCCGAGGCCGGGTGGGGCATTGCCGCCGCCGAGGACGCCTTGCCGCGGTTCCAGACCAAGCGCGCGGAGTTGCGGAGAGAAATAATCGAGTGCGCCGGGGGTGAAGCCGCCAAAGGAGATGGGTGTGGCGATATCGATGAGGCGCGAGGAGCCGGAACTGGTTTGTTCTCTTGAGGCGCGCGTGGCTGGCGGGGGAATGGTGGCGGAGACCATCTCCTGAATGGGGCGAATCCCTGCGATGGGGTCCTTGGAAAATGCGAAAGAGCTGGCGACTGCGCCTACGAGGCGGCCGTTGATATAGACGGGACTGCCGCTCATGCCTTGCATGACGCCGGTCTTGTCGAGCGGTCCACCGGAGAGGCGGGCGAGGATGATGGACTGTTTGGGTCCGGCGTTTTCGAGTACGCCCAGGATTTCGACTTGAAATTCTTCGACGCGCGTGCCGGTGAAGACGGTGCGGCCGGTGCCTCGGAGCCCGGGCTTGATTTCCGAGAGGGGGAAGAAGGGCTGTGCGAACGAAACCAGGGCGCTCAGCAGCGTGAGTGCGGCGAGAAGAGGTAGGCCGGCCACGACACTATTGTACGCGCAAGGCAAATGGCAGGGGTGAAAAAAGCGGCTTCTTGACATGTGTGGCGAGACCTCCTTTCAAGTAAGAGAAAAAGGGCGGGTAACGGCAATTGGAGCCGCTGCCCACCCGTTATTGTAGCGTCGCTCCAAGGCGCCGCGATGTCGCCTGATCTATCTGTCCATCAGGGAGGGGTTGAACCGGCCATTCGGAAACCTACGAATCATCAGAAAAATCCAAAAGCCCAAGAGCAGAAAAAAGGGCGTTGCGCTTATGAACAGCCGAAGGGGTCCTGAGGAAGAGTCCCGGATCTCAATGTTGACCAGTTTGTCCTGCATTGCCACCATGGCGTCTCTGTAGTCCGAGGGCAGAACTGTTCGCTCAGCATTACCATCCTTCAGCCGGCAAATCGCCTGAATGGCGCCGGAGTTGCTGCCCATGACGATGACGCTGGAACCCGGCCATAATTCAATGATGCGCGCGGCTCCTATCGGCCCAAATACTGCTCCGGATCCAATCCGAGCATCCGCAGCGCGGCGGGAGCGACGTCTTTCTGCGCCTCTATCTTTCCAGCTTTGGCTTGATCCGGCCCTGCAATGACGGCCCATATGCGGTCCGCTCCATCGACTTTGGCTCCATGCCCGCTCCAGTCTTCCAGCTTACTGCCGCGGCCATGGTCCGAGGTAATCACGAGCGCGGTGGAATTACGATACTCGGACATCGTCTGCAACGCCGTCCACAACCGCTCCAGGCTCCGGTCGAAGTATTGAATGGATTCCAGGACACGGTCGTAACGGCGGTCGTGCGCCCAGTCGTCTGTCTCCCCAAAGGCAATGTAGAGCACGCGCGGCTTGGCGGACTTGAGGTAATCAAGAGCCATCTCGAAGGTGAAGTAGTCATGCCGCACACTGTCCCAGGGAGAGCGTATGTCGTGCTGCATGCGGCTCAGCTCCCTGATCCGCGGCGTCAGCCCTGAGTCCATGTAGCCTGCGTTCAGCGTGATGGACCCCGGTGTCTTTTCAGAAATCCAGCGGAACGTATCCCAGGATCCGAACATGGCCACCTGTTCCTTAGTTAACCGCAAGTTGCGGCGCAGAAACTCCAGCACCGTTTCGACGGGATTCTGAATGGGCGAGTTGCCTTTGATGACCTCATCCTGCGCGCGCCCGGTCAGGATCTCCGAGTAGCCCGGGTAGGAGACGCGGAAGGAGTTGGTGACGCGCACATTGTCCAGCACCACCGCGTCCGGCGCCAGTTGCTTCCAGAAGAATGGCATCAGCCGCTGCCGGCGTTCCATGGCCGACTCATGCCACAGTTGGCCGCGCAGAATAACTTTACCCTGCATCCCGGCCGCCTTCTCGTTCATCAAACTCGCGTCGATGCCCGAGAAGACCTCCTGCCAGCGCAGGCCATCGGCGGTGACCAGCACCAGATTTTTGGTTTCCGCCTCAGCAGCCATGGCAAAAAAGACAACGGCAATGAATCGAGCGAGCATGATTTACGATACACTTTGAGACTGCCCAAAAGAAAACCCTATGGCCACTAATGAACGACCCCGCCTCACGGTTACCCAGTGGATGATTTGCGTCGTAGCCGCCATCGGCTTCGCTTTCGACATCTATGAACTGCTGGTGCTGCCGCTCATCATCCGCTCCGCGCTGATGGATATGGCCCAGATCAAACCAGGCACGGCCGACTTCAACAACTGGGTGAGCCTGCTATTCTATGTCCCGGCGGTGGCCGGTGGGGCATTTGGACTGCTCGGAGGATACCTGACCGATCTTTTTGGACGCCGCCGCGTGCTCGTCTACAGCATCCTGCTTTATGCGCTTTCCGCAATGGCCGCCGGCTTCTCCACTTCGCTGGAGATGTTGCTGCTGTTTCGTACCACCACGTTCATCGGCGTTTGCGTCGAGTTTGTCGCCGCGGTGGCATGGCTCGCCGAACTGTTTCCCGACCACAAGCAGCGCGAGTCCGTACTCGGCTATACACAGGCATTCTCATCCGTCGGCGGCTTGATGGTCACCGGTGCATACTACCTCGCCGTCACTTACGGCGATTCTCTGCCGGCCATCCATGGAGTGCATCAGGCCTGGCGCTACACGCTGATCTCCGGCGTGATTCCGGCCCTGCCGCTGATGATCATCCGTCCATTTCTACCCGAGTCTCCCGCGTGGAAGAAAAAGAAGGATGCCGGAACTTTGAAGCGGCCTTCCATCGCCGAGCTGTTCTCGCCGGAACTGCGGCGCACCACCATCGTCACCACCATCATGTTCGCCTGCAGCTACGGCGCCGCATTCGGAGCCATTCAGCATCTGCCCCGCATCGTACCCGGATTATCGGAAGTGGCCAGCCTCGCGCGCCCGCTGCAGGAAAAGATTGTCAGCAATGTGCAGTTCTACCAGGAGATCGGCGGACTGGCGGGACGCGTTCTGCTGGCATTTCTTGCCGTGCGGATCATTTCGCGCCGCCGGCTCCTGCATGTCTTCCAGGTGCCCGGGCTGATTCTGGTTCCACTCGTGTTCTTCTATGCCACCGTGACTGATCTGGAAATGCTGAAGTGGGGCGTCTTCCTCGCCGGCCTGGTCACCGTGGCGCAGTTCAGCTTTTGGGGCAACTACCTGCCTCACGCCTATCCCATCCATCTGCGCGGTACCGGCGAGAGTTTCGCCGCCAACATTGGCGGACGCATGATCGGAACCTCATTTGCCGCCGTGACGGCGCAACTGAGTAACACAACCCCGGGCGCAAGTCCATCGGCTAAACTGGCCTTTGCCGCCGCACTGGTGGCATTATTTGTTTACGGTGTTGGGTTCCTCGCGAGCTATCAGCTCCCTGAACCCCAATACGGAAAACTGCCGGATTAGTTATCGTAAGAAGGAATTTCGCTTTTTTATGTCACTTACACACCTTTCATTGAATGAACACGCGCAAGACGGAACTGCTCGCCACGAACATGAGTCCCGTTTTCCTCTCCGGTTTAGTGGCGCGGCGAGCGCCCTTGGCGCTTTGATCGGAATCACGGTCCTGCTGGCCGCCTGCGGCTCCACCAAGACGGAGGAAAAGGCGGAACCGGTTCCGCCCTCCAAGCCCATTGGCGCGGTGGTGGAAATCAAGGCCCCGCTCGGCCTACCCCCGATGCCACTCCCGGCCGACAATCCTCCCACCGCCGAGACCATCGCGCTTGGGCGGCGGCTCTATTACGACAAGACCCTCTCTGCCGATGGCACCGTCGCCTGTGCCTCCTGCCATGCGCCCGATAAAGGCTTCTCCGACGGCAGTCCGAATTCGTCGGGTGTGAAGGGCCAGCGCGGCAACCGCAACTCGCCCACTGTTTGGAACTCCGCTTATAGCTCCCTCCAGTTCTGGGATGGCCGTTCGCCGAGCCTGGAAAACCAGGCCGAAGGCCCCGTCCAGAATCCAATCGAAATGGCCAATACCTTGGTGGCTTGCGAAATGATGCTGGATCAAGACCCTTCTTACAAAGCCCAATTTGAAAAGGCCTACGGCCCCGGTAGAGTCACTTACGAAAAAATCGGAAAGGCCATTGCGAGCTTTGAACGCACCGTGCTCACCGGCAACTCGCCCTTCGACAAGTACCAGTTTGGAGGCGACAAGAAAGCCCTCAGCGCCGCCGCCGTGCGCGGTCTGGAAGTCTTCAAGAACCCCGCCAAGGGCAACTGCGCCGTCTGCCACACCATTGAGAAAGACCACGCGCTATTCACCGACAACAAGTTCCACAACATCGGCGTTGGCGTGGATGCCAAGGGCGAACTGAAGGACATCGGCCGTTCCAAGGTGTCGGGCAACGATGCCGACAAGGGCGCCTTCAAAACGCCAACCCTTCGCAACATCGCCCAGTCCGGTCCCTACATGCACGATGGAAGCCTCGCCACACTTAAGGACGTGGTCGACTTCTACGTCGGTGGCGGCAGCTCGAATCCGCATCTCGATAAGAACCTCAAGGCCTTGAAACTATCCCAGACCGAACGCGCGGATCTGATTGCTTTCCTCGAATCGCTCACCGGTGAAACGCCGGCTAACATCGGACCTCCCGGAGGCAACTAGCCCTTATGCGGTACCTCGCTCTCATCGCCCTTGCCGCGGCAGCCGGTCTTTTGACTGGCTGCTCCGGCGCCTCCACATCCGGGAAGAAAGCCGAAGCCCCGGCCGCGCCGGCTTTCTTTGAAGTGAACGCCGCCACCGCCGCCGGCGTCACGGGCAAGGTAGTCTTTACCGGAAAGAAGCCCACCCGCAAGCCGATCAATATGGGCTCCGAAGAACCTGCATGCCTGCGCCTCCACAAAGGAAAGCCGGTGCAAGAGGATGTCGTGCTCGGCGACGGCGGCGCGCTCGCCAATGTCTTCGTATATGTGCAGGCCGGCCTCGAGGGCAAACAGTTTGCTCCGCCCGCGGAGAAAGTCAAAATCGATCAGGCAGGCTGCACCTTCCAGCCGCGCGTTTTCGGCATTCGTGCCGGACAGCCCCTGGAAGTTACTAACAGCGACCCGGTCTCGCACAACATTCACCCCATGCCGAAGAACAACCGCGAGTGGAACCAGCAGCAGGCGCCCGGCGCCGGCGCCCTCGAACGGGATTTTACTCGCGCCGAGGTGATGATTCCAGTGAAGTGCAACATACACACCTGGATGAAATCATGGATCGGCGTGCTCGATCACCCCTATTATGCGGTGTCCGGCCCCGATGGCTCATTCAGCATAAAGAACCTGCCGCCTGGAGAATTTACGTTGGAGGCCTGGCATGAGGTCTACGGCTCCCAGCAGCGGAAAGTCACGCTGGCGCCATCGGCGTCCGGCGCGGTCGAGTTCAGCTTTTGAAAAACACGCGCAAAACGGAGCCTGCTCCGCAGCCCTTTGCGCTTTTGAAGAACACGCGCAAAACGGAGCCTGCGGCCCTTTGCGCTTTAAAGGAGAATAGTTCCCATGTTGTTACGTTCCGCCGCCGCATTGGCGCTCGCCTCGGTGTCTCTTTGGGCCGATGTAAAGCTGCCCGCGCTGATCTCGGATCACATGCTGTTGCAGCAGGGCGTACCCGCGCGGATCTTCGGATGGGCCGAGCCGGGTGAATCGGTGACCGTGGCCTTCCGCGGTCAGACGCTCACCGCAACCACAAACCCGCAAGGCAAATGGGATGTCTGGCTCCAGCCAATGCAGCCGGGCCAAGCCGCTGATCTCCGCATTAGCGGCAAGAACACGCTTACCGTCCGCGACGTGCTGGTCGGTGAGGTCTGGATCGGCTCCGGGCAGTCTAACATGGAGTGGACGGTGATCAAGTCCGACAACGCGGAGCAGGAAATCGCCGCCGCCGTCTATCCGCTGATCCGTTTGTTCAAGGTCGTCAGGCGGACCACGCCGGAACCGCTCGAGGATGTCGAAGGCAAGTGGGAAGTCTGCGCGCCCGATTCTGTGAAGAACTTTTCGGCCATCGGATACTTCTTCTCACGCCATTTGCATAAGAAGCTGAATGTGCCGGTCGCCTTCATCGATTCCACCTGGGGCGGCACGCCGGCGCAGGCCTGGACCTCACGC
This sequence comes from Terriglobia bacterium, assembly GCA_016650235.1. Lineage (GTDB taxonomy): Bacteria > Acidobacteriota > Terriglobia > Bryobacterales > Bryobacteraceae > VFZE01. The sequence continues at coordinate 44,675 of JAENWC010000028.1, read as the reverse complement.
CGGGCCTTGTATGCGGACGCGGCGCTGCTCCCGGTTCTGGCCGACTGGAACAAAGCGCTCTATGATTATCCGGAGGCGACCGCCAAATACCAAAAACAACTAGAGGACTATGACGCCAAAACCAAACCGGGCGTCGAACAAGGACGCAGGCCCACAGCTCCCCTCGGACCCGGCCATCCACACACGCCCGCCGGTTTGTTCAACGCGATGATCAACCCCCTGCTGCCCTACACCATCAAAGGCGCAACCTGGTATCAGGGGGAAAGCAACGCGTCGAAGACACAGGCCCCCGTCTATCAGCGCCTCTTTGAAACCATGATTCAGGATTGGCGCGAGCGTTGGGGACAAGGTGATTTCCCGTTCCTGTTTGTCCAACTCGCAAATTTCGAAAAGGCAGGTTCACCCTCGGATTGGGTGCTGGTCCAGGAAGCGCAAGCCAAGACGCTGGAGCTGCGCCAGACAGGCATGGCAGTGATCACCGACATCGGCGACCCCGGCGATATTCACCCGAAGAATAAGCAGGACGTCGGTGATCGCCTCGCCCTCGCCGCGTGCCATCTCGCCTACAAGGAACAGATCGTTTACTCCGGTCCGCGGTTCCGGCAAGCCACAACGGAAGGCGCCAAGATGCGCGTGTGGTTTGAAAGCACAGGCGGTGGGCTGAAAGCGAAAGGCGATTCCCTCAAGGGCTTCGAGGTGGCCGGCGCCGACCGGCGCTTCTATGCGGCGGAAGCCAAGATCGACGGTCAAACAGTGGTGGTGTCCAGTCCATCGGTAACCGCGCCGCTGGCGGTCCGCTACGCCTGGGCGGCTAATCCCGACTGCAACCTGTACAATGCCGCCGGGCTGCCGACGAGCCTGTTCCGCTCCGCCAACTGGTAGAAGAGCGTTCCAGCTTGCGGTACCGATATCAGGCCTTCAGCGCCGTTAATGCCTTGGTGTCCAGGTACTTCTTCCGCGACGCCATGATCACCTGCCGGGCCTCCTTGGGCCCACGCCATCCCTCGATCCGCGTCTGTTTTCCTTCCAGCTCTTTGTAGATGGTGAAGAAGTGCTCGATCTCGCGCCGCACGTGCGCGAAGATCTGATCCATCGTGTGTATCTGCTCATACCGGGGATTGCGGTTGGGCACCACCAGCAGCTTCTGGTCGGCCTCTTCGTTGTCCACAAGGTCCAGCACGCCCACGGGGCGCACCTCGATCATGCAGCCGGGAAAGCTTGGCTCCTGCACCAGCACCAGCGCGTCTAACGGATCACCGTCGTCGGCGAGGGTTCCGGGAATGAAGCCATAGTCGCCCGGATAATGCATCGGCGAATAGAGAGCGCGGTCCAGGCGAAACACGCCCAGTTTTTCATCGTATTCGTATTTGTTGCCGGAGTTTTTCGGAATCTCGACGATGGTCCGGACTACCTCAGGGCACTCGGGACCCGGGTCAAGATCGTATAAGTTCACCACTCATGAAGAGTAACAGAGGCGGGAGCCAATCCGCACTACTCGTGTAAGCGGCGGTCCAGTTCCTGGCTGATTCGCGGCAATCGCTCCGGACTTTGCAGCAAGCTCCGGACCCCCTCCTTGCCATAGGACTGGTATAACAAATCCGCCGACGCAAGCGACACCATGTAGGCGATCGCCGCATGGTCCGAACCCATTCTGGAATACGACCCGGTGAGTTGCTCCAGCGCCGGAAGCTTGCCGGAGCGCGCCAGTGTCCGCACCGCCGCCATCTGTTCACCGGTGATGGAGTCGCCGGAGAGTTTCTGGGCGAGACCTTCATGGAACCAGACCGGCCAGTTTCCCAGCCGCGCCAAACAGGCGTGCACAATTTCATGCGCCAGCGAGCGCCGTGTCAGGGGCCCGGGCCGGGGCTCGAGCAGCGCCACGCGAATGCGCCCGTCGTACAGACCCCCGCTCCACTCCGAGGCCCCAGTGCTTTGCTGGTACGCCTGCCGGCTTTGCACTACCGCCGTCATGCGTTCGGCCGAGCGGCACCCCAACTCCTCGGACAGCCGCGCGAACTCGTTGTCGAGCACCGGAACGAGGCTCCGCGCCTCGTCCGCGCTTACCTCGCGAGGGTCGTATCGAAACTGAAAATAGGCTCCGAACAGCTTCTCCGTGCTGCTGTCGCCGGCGGCCTCGCGCTGCGCTTTTCTGAGCAGCCGCTCCACGGAGGGCTCCGGCGCAAGCGTGATCGAATCCTGCCAGTAATCGATAGCCAGCTTCACCTGATCGCTCTGATAGGCCGCCAGCCCGGCCAGCGCCAGCACCGCGCCATCCCGGTGATTGGCCCGCACGACGGACTCCAGCAGTTGCAGCGATTCGGCGGGTTGATTGTTTTCGAGCAGCCGCGCCGCCTGCATCACCTTTTCGTTCGCGTGCGCCAGCGTGGCCGGCTTTCGCACCACCGCCATATCCTGACGCACCGCCTGCGGGGAATCGAAGCCCGCCGCCGAGGCGCGCCCCCGTTCAAACTCGTCAATACCCGTGATGGCCTTCGAGTTCAGATAGCCCTGCAGCGTCTTGCCGCCCGAGTCCACCGATACGTTGTAACAGGCGCCGCTGCCGCCCGCCAGTGCAAACCGGATCTCCACCGCATCTCCCCGCGAAACCGTGGCCAGCGGCGTATCCTCCGGATCACACCCGGAGCGCAGCGCCACATCGGACACTACGGCGTGGGTGGCTGCGGCGGCAAGCAGGAGCGATAACAGGCCCATGCTTTAAAGTAAGGGGGAAAGGGCAGGGAAGTCGCTCGGGTAAACAGCTTAGATGTGGGAGGTCAATCTCTCAAATGTGGACGCAAGCTCCTCCGGCAAGACTCGCGTCTCGGCCACCGTCGTCATGAAGTTGGAATCCGCGGGCCAGCGCGGCAGCATGTGCATGTGTATATGACCGGCAACCCCGGCTCCCGCGCATTCCCCAATGTTCATCCCCATGTTGATCCCCGGAGCTTTGTAGACAGAACGCAAAATCCCATCCCAGTGGCGCGCCAACTGGATCATCTCCACAACTGTATCCTCGTCCGCCTCCTCCAGTGTGGCCACGTGCGCATACGGAGCAATCATGATGTGGCCGTTGGTGTAAGGGTAGATGTTCAGCAGAACGAAATTGAGCCGCCCGCGGAAAACAACGAAATTTTCGGCGTCGGCCGCGCCGGCGCCCTTTGTGCAAAAAATGCAATCGTCAGCCGGTAATGCCTTACTGACGTACTGATATCGCCACGGGCTCCAGAGGCGATCCATCTTGGCCTGCTAGGCCGATGGGCCCGGCCCGGCCGCGGGCTGAGGAGCCGCCGTGACCGCCTTGGCCGAATCGGTGTTCACCAGATCCTTCAACTCTTTGCTGGGCTTGAAGTAGGGAATGCGCTTGGCCGGCACGTCCACCCGATCGCCGGTCTTGGGGTTCCGGCCGATTCGAGCCTGGCGTTGCCGTGTGCGGAAACTGCCGAAGCCGCGAATTTCGATCTTGTCCCCGGAGCGGAGCGACTTGACTACGCTGTCAAAGATCGACTCCACAATCACTTCGGAATCCTTCCGGGTCATTTCCACAACCCTGGAAACTTCTTCAATCAGATCCGCTTTAGTCATGGTTGCACTCTTCTCCTTCGGCTTTTGCACAACTAAGTCTCATCCTAGCATGATTTTATAACACACTTGAAGAACTTGCGCAAAACGGAGCCCGCCAAGCGGCCCTTTGCGCTTGCAATGGTCCTGTTAACACTCTTCATGTTCACCGCTTCTTCGATATGTTCACCGCTTCTTCGATGGTCATCGTGGCGGCCGTGGCTTGGCGATGATAGTCTTCCAACCGCGTCCGTTCTTCATCCTCTACCACGGCACGCACCGAAAGTCCAATCTTCTTATCATCATCCGACATCTTCACGATCTTGAAGTCCATCTCCTCTCCCAATGGAAGCGCGGGCTCATCCTTGGCCCGGTTCTGCGAACCAGGCACTTCCGATTGATGGCAAAGACCTTCCACACCCGGGGCCAACTCCACAAAAACTCCAAAACTGGCCGCTCGCGTGACGCGCCCGCGCACCATATCCCCAGGCTGATGCGAGGCGAAGAAAGATTCCCACGCATCCGGCTGCAACTGCTTCACTCCCAAGGAAAGACGCCGGTTTTCCGGATCGATCTGCAGTATCACAGCTTGCGTCATCTGCCCTTTTTTCAGCACCTCCGATGGATGCTTGATGCGCTTGCTCCAGGTAAGATCGGAGACATGCACCAACCCGTCAATGCCTTCTTCGATCTCGATGAAGCACCCAAAATCAGTTAGCTTCCGCACTCGGCCCTCCACCACCGACCCGACGCTGTAGCGCTCGGCTACCGTCGTCCAGGGGTCGGCCTCCAGTTGCTTGATCCCGAGTGAGATACGGTGGTTGTCAGGCCGAATATCCAGTACTACCGCCTCCACCTGATCGCCCACCTTGACCACTTTGGACGGATGCTTCATCCGGCGCGACCAAGTCATCTCCGAGATGTGTATGAGTCCCTCAACGCCCGCCTCAAGCTCAACGAAGGCGCCGTAATCGGTGATCGAAACCACCCTCCCCACAACCTTTGCGCCGATCACGAAATGGGTGGGCGCGGCCTGCCACGGGTCCGGCGTCACCTGCTTCAAGCCGAGCGAGATTCGCTCCTTTTCTTTATCGAACTTCAGCACCTTCACCGTGATTTCATCGCCTACCTGCAGCGCCTCCGATGGATGCGCAATCCGGCCATGCGATATATCACTGACGTGCAGAAGTCCGTCGATCCCGCCCAGATCCACGAAAACGCCATAATCGGTCAGGTTCTTCACCACACCGGTCACAATGGCGCCTTCCGACAAACCCTCCAGCGTCGCGCCCTTGCGCGAATTGATCTCCTCTTCCATCGCCGCCTTGCGCGAAACCACAACATTGCCGCGCCGCCGGTTCAGCTTCACGATGCGGACCGCGATATCCTGCCCGATCAGCGAGTCCGGATTATGAGTCGGCCTCACGTCCACTTGCGAGCCGGGCATGAACGCCGTGATACCCACATCCACGTCCAAGCCGCCCTTGGTTCTGCCCAGCACCCGTCCGGAGATCAAAAGGTTTTCGCGATATGCCGTCTCCAGCGTGTCCCACGCCCTCAGACGGGCCGCTCGCTCATGCGAGAGCGTAATGTAGCCTTCCACGTGCGGCGCAGTGCGGTCCACCACCACGTCCACCGCGTCACCGGGTTGTACCGTGCACGATCCGTCGGGCAACAGAAACTCAGCCAGCGGCACCAGGCCCTCGGACTTATAGCCGAAGTCGACGATCACCTCTTTGCTGGTGACCTTGAGAACGTGACCCTGCAACACCTCGCCTTCCGCCGGTGGCGCAAAGTGCGAATAGTCTTCCAGAAGATGTTCGTAGTCCTCCTGGTCGAACTCGTTAGGCGCGGGATTGCCCGGTGTCAGGTCCTCTTTGTTGCCCGGCATGGTTCATTCTCCAAAAAACTTGCTGGTCCAATCAAAGTCCCTACAAGAGAATCAACAGTCGTTGTGGAGCGCTTAGACTGACAAACTATTGATAGACCAGTACTTCAGCACTATAGCGGAGCATTTCGCGGTTGTCAACCGCACGCCTCTGCTGCGCTATACTACAAAATCCGCCATGAAATCTGTTGCCCTGACCGGCCGGCGCCAACTGGAAATACAAGAAGTCCCCCTTCCGCCTGAGCCCGGTCCCGGCCAGCTATTGGTTCGCTTGCGGGCCGTGGGACTCTGCGGCAGCGACATGCACTGGTATCTGGAAGGCTGCGTGGGCCATAACATGGCCGTCTATCCCATGGTGTTGGGACATGAACCGGTCGGCGATGTAGTGGCCGTCGGCCCTGGCCTCACCTCGCATCAAATTGGGCAGAGGGTATCTGTCGAACCCACCGTCAGTTGTGGTCACTGCGCCTACTGCCTCACCGGCCACCATAACAACTGCGTCCACGGTGTCTTCATGGGCGGACCCTCCGCCGAAGGATTCTTCCGCGAGTGCGCCCTCGTGCCGGCACGCAATGCCGAGGTGGTCCCCGAGTCCTTCACACCGTTGCAGGCCACGCTCATTGAACCGACGGCGGTGATTGTTCACCTGCTCGAACTCGTCCGGATTAAAGTCGGTGACACCGTGGCAGTGCTGGGCGCTGGTCCCATAGGTCTGCTTGCGGCCACCTTGGCCCGCTATGCGGGCGCATCCCGCGTCATCATCGCGGACCGCGTGGGCCATCGATTGCAACTGGCCCGGCGGTTGGGTATTGATGCGGCTGTGGACATGAGCCGTGAAAGCGTGGTCGATGCTGTGATGGACCTCACCGCGGGCCGCGGCGCGGACGTGGTTCTGGATGCTGCCGGAGCCCCCGAGACTATTCAGGCAGGACTCGATATGGCGCGCCCCGGCGGACAGTTTGTCCTGGTCGGCATTCCGTCGCAAAGACAGTTCCCCGTAGACCTGCACGCCGCCATGGCCAAGGAGCTCAGAATCCAAACTATCAAGCGCAGTAATCATAAGGGTCGTGAAGCGATCGAGCTCATTCAGGATGGCCGCATCCCGGAAAGTATCATCACTCATCGTCTGACCATCGAACAAACCCCCGAAGCCTTCGACCTTGTGGAGCACTACCGGGACGGTGTCGGCAAAGTCGTCATCGAAATGCCATGAGCTATTACCTTGCTGTGGATCTCGGCGCGGAAAGCGGCCGCGTAATCCTGGGAACCATTTCCGATGGCCGCCTCAAACTCGAGGAGCTGCATCGCTTCGCCAATACGCCGGTGATGCTGCCCACCGGTTTGTATTGGGACACGCTGCGTTTGTGGGAAGAGATTCTGCAAGGCTTGTCAGTGGCTGGCCGGGACCGCAAATTGATCGTGTCCGGCATTGGTGTCGACACCTGGGGCGTCGACTTCGCATTGCTCGGCGCGGACGGCGCGTTGGTGGATAATCCCCGCCACTACCGCGATGCGCGCAACAACGGAATGATGGAAAAGACCTTCGAGGTGGCGCCCAAAGAGCAGATCTTCGGTGCCACCGGCATTCAGTTCATGCAGATCAATTCGCTCTATCAGTGGCACGCCATGCACCTGTCGGCCTCACCCGCCCTACAGACAGCCCGCACGCTCCTGTTCATGCCGGATCTGTTCAACTGTTTTCTCACCGGCCAGAGGCGCGCCGAACGAACCATCGCCAGTACCTCGCAATTCTACGATCCCCGTGCAAAAACCTGGGCAGCGCAACTGCTGCGAACCTTGGGCTTGAATCCAAACCTGCTCCCGCCACTGATTGATCCCGGCACAAGGCTGGGGTCGCTGCTCGCCTTCGTGGCGGATCGAACCGGATTGCCCGCCCAGACCACCGTCTTTGCCACGGCCGGCCATGACACGGCCTGCGCAGTCGCCGCGGCGCCAACACAGGAATCCGGCCACTGGTGCTACATCAGTTCCGGCACATGGTCTTTAATGGGTGTGGAAATCGACGAGCCAGTGATTGACAGCAAGGCACGGGAATTGAACTTCACCAATGAAATCGGAGCCGGTGGACGAGTCAGGCTGCTCAAGAACATCGCCGGAATGTGGTTGCTACAGGAGTGCCGCAGGGCATGGGCCGGGCAGGGCAACGAGTTCAGCTATGAAGATCTCGCGCTAAAAGCCGCCGCCGCCGAACCCTTCGCCGCCATGGTGGACCCGGATGCGTTTCTTGAACCGGGCCACATGCCCCAGCGCATCGCGGAGTACTGCGCCGCAACCAGCCAGAAAGCTCCCATCGGGGAAGGCGCTTTGGTTCGTGTAATCCTCGAAAGCCTGGCCCTGCGTTACCGGCAAGTGCTCGAAAGCCTGGAGTCTCTCACCGGCAAGACCATCGAGACCATCCACATCATGGGAGGCGGTTCCCGCAATCAGTTACTCAATCAACTGGTGGCGGACGCCACCGGCCGCATGGTGGTGGCGGGTCCAGCCGAGGCCACCGCCGCGGGCAACATCCTGGTGCAAGCCATCGGATCCGGCGAAGTCGCGGGGCTAGCCGAGGCCCGCCAAATCGTACGGAATTCGTTCGAGGTCACCGCAGTGCCACCGCGATCCCGAATCGGCTGGGATGAAGCGTACCGCGCCTTCTGCCGGTTGACGCGTTTGTAGAACGAAGTCGTGCAACCAGCCAGTGGTATGGCAATGATCTGTCGGACGTTACTCCGGGCAAAGGGTAATGGACCTTGGCGCGGTCTAACTCTGTCCAAGGCCTGCTTCGGCAATCCATGCGTTCGCGGTACGCGGATCCGGGTGTCCTTGCTTCTTGATTTCCTCGCTTCTGGCGCGGCAATTGAAGAGATTCTGGAGAACTACCCGCAACGGAAGCGCGAGGACATCCTGGCTGCTATCGCGGATGGCGCCGAGATGAGTCGTGAGCGGTACGTGGATTTGCCGGGCAGTTTCGCCGTATGAAATGGAAGCTTGACGAGAACCCCGGTTCTCGATCGGCGCACCTTGGCGCGTCCTCAGATCTTAATGGCATTCAGGTCACTGATTACCGCACTCAGCAAATTTCCTTGTACGATAACGAGTTTCTCCGGGTCGAGCGAATTTGGTGTCGGTACCCCGCTGTACTTCTGAAACGCAGCGCCGACCTTTCTGCGTTTCGCCTTCGCCTTGCTTGCCTTCCCGTGATCCAAATCATGTTGAAGGTCAGTTCGGAGGTCGTTCAGGTCGTCGAACGCAGGCAGAGACTGTCCCTGTAGCCTATCGGATGGTCCCTCATGAAACAAGAAGTAGAGATTCTCAATTAGCGTCATATATCCGGCTAAATCCTTTACAGGGATGCCCAGGTTCTGTTGCGCCTGAACCGTCCGGTTGGTTGGCTTAAAAAGGTCCGATCCTTTTTTCGCTGCGTGCTCCGCGTTAAGCGAAGCAACGGTTTCCGAGATCGTGACAGCCAGAGATCTCAAGGAGGAGGCCGAAGCCACTTCAGCGATTGCAACAGCGTCCAGAGAATCCGCAATCTGTGGAAATGCTGACAACAGCTTCCGGGTTAGAATAACCTGCCGAATCCGTGCCCCTTTTCTTATGTTGGCGTTAATCGTACGCTGAAACTCCACGTAGTCCTTGTCCGTTGCCCGGTTACCCAATTCTATTTGTCTGTTGAGCTCCTCCAAAAACTGTAGAAAAAAGGACCCGAGGCTGGCCGTCGCACGGGGTTTGCCTCTTATGCTGTCAACGAGTCGGCAGGTGAGCGTTAGCGCCGATTGGACAAACGTTCGGTTGCGAAATCGGCCTTTCTGCTCAGTAGTTAACCCGTCTAGAATCTCCAGCGACGCTTTGATTCGGATCGCCGTCTTTGATTTTGGGGAGAAATTTTTGCTGGACTCAAGTACGGACTTCAGTTCGTCGTAGCGAAGACCGGCATCAATCCCATCTATTTCGAGGACGGCAACTTTACAGAGGATGTCGAAGTAGCCGTATCTCCTATCAGTAACCGGAACAGACGCAAAAAAATCATGCTTCGTTAGTTCCTTCACGAAGTCCCGAAGCTTGCTGTCAATCGAATTAAGCTTCTCGCTGCTGGTAAGAGGAAGGCCATTCTGGAGGCGCTGGAAAAAGAGTTTGACGTCTTCCTCCTCTGCCTCTTCCAGTAGGTCGAACTGAATATCATAGTCATCAAATGCGTCCGATACCCTTGAAGGTAAATCCTTATAAGAACGTCCGCCGAACTCCGCGGCAGACCCGGCAGACAACGGCAAGTCATTGTCAAAGAACTCGAAGATGCTCGTAAGCCGCTGCTGCCCGTCAACAACCTCGTACAGCTCCTCGTCTGAGGAGGTCTTCAGGAAATAGAACTTGGGTAGCTTCCAGCCTCTCAATATTGAGTCAATCAGTTCCTGCTTTCGGCCTCGTCCCCACACGGCTTGGCGTTGCCAATCCGGGATCTCGTACCGATCCCTTCTCTTATAGATCTTGTCGATCGCGCGTTTGTCGGATGACATTCTCATTCTAGATTCCTCGTTTCGCTCAGTTGAGCGGAGAGTCGAGATGAACGCGTCGACAGGGCAAACGCCCTCACTTCTCGACGCCTCAACAGTGGGTGCACGATAACAGTTTATGGCATTTGGTCTGGTCGCGGACTAACCGAACCCCTAGCCTCCGTCGCTCGCACGGTCCACACACGGCGCTCCGGGACCTGAAACTCCCGGCTTCTCGCGCCATTCTGAATCCGCGGCACAGGAGGCCGCCAGTATGGCACGTCGGCAAAAGACGAAACGGCACAAGCCAAAGACGATTCTTCGGTTCCCTGATCTCGAACAGTCGAAAACTGCCGTCGTGAATTCGCTCGCGGCGGCGAGTTCGCAAGAATCGTACGGTTACGCCATGCTATGCTTTTGTGGCTGGCTTTGTATCGATGATGCCAAGGCCGCGCCTCCTGCCGGTCGACGCAGCAAAGGCGTTTGCGAGCCGGCCGGTGGCGCTATAATAGTCATTACTATGGAGCATGCACCAAAACGGCCAGCCAAAGACCCGCCCAACCTGATCCGGAGCGGCTCACTCTCTTTGGAAAGGCTTCTGAGTCACATCGATCCTGGACCGCCGGAGGAATCCGAAGCTTTCGTACAGGCCATCTATGAGCAGCGCCGTATTGACGTCTCCTCCCACCGCAACGGTACGACTGGTCGTTGACACAGACGTAGCCAGCTACATTTTCAAGTGGCACGCCAAATTCGCGCCTCAGTACGTGGAGATCATTCGCGGTTCTGAATTGGTTCTATCGTTTATGACACTGGCGGAGATGCGCCAAGGCGCGCTGGACGCCAACTGGGGGCAGCGCAGGCACGACCTGCTGCAATCCTATTTGGATGACTTCTCGGTGCTCCATTCAGACAGCCTGTTATGTTCGGCCTGGGCTGAGGTCCGCAACCAAAGTGGGCGCAAGGGACGCCAGATGAGTTCAGCAGATGCGTGGATCGCGGCCACTGCACTCGTTCTGTCAGCGCCCCTTGTGACAAATAATCCCAAGGACTTTCGGCACCTCGACAAGCTTCAGCTCGTTTCTGCGACCGCCGGATAGAATGACCAGCCTTCTGGGCTTCTCGCCCAACCGGCCCAAGAATCCGCATCAGCAGATCTCAAAGCACTTCTAGCCGGATTAGTCCGCAGGCGGCTCTTGCCGCCAGACATGGCGGCCAACCGCTAATGAAAGCTATGTGGGCTCACGCGGAAAAACTCTGCCAGCCTGCTGGCCGCTTCCTTGCAGATCGGCCGGTGCCCAGACAGGATCTGGCTCACGTACGACTTGCCTCCAAGGATCGGCACAAGATCCACCTGTCGCAAACCGCGCTCTTCCATCAGGTATTTCAATACCCCGGCCGGCGACGCACCGGGTCCGGGGTGGATCTCCTCTTCGTACTGCAGGACTAGCGCAGTGAGGGTCTCGATGAACCGCTCCATGGCCGGCGTTTGCGCGGTCTCATTGGCGGCGAGGGTTTCCAGCAGTGCAGTCATTTCCGTCAGTTCCTCGCGATTTGCGAGGCTTGGCGGGCTGATGCGCCACCAGTAGTTCTACATAACCGGTTTCAAGCATCACGATTTCCAACCTCCCTGATCGTGTGCGGCGTGGCTCCGCAGCGCTTTGAAGAAGAACGTCTTCCGCCCGCAATACCCTCATTGCGGCTCCCGTTTTAAGGCAGCGCCGCAGACAAGATCAGGGTCGGGTTCCTAATGACCGCCTGGTCGGCAGGCCGGACTTTGAAGTATTGGCTGTCTGATTGCTGCCCAATGCCCGCGCGTGATTCGACCGTGCCCCCCTTGACAGCTTACAAGTCCTCAGGCGTCAGCCCCGTCTTCTTGGCGATCTGTGTTAACAGCCCGGGTCCGACCTCGTCGCCGTCGTGAAACGCGAATGTGTATTTGGGCCATCCGGCCCTTTTCAGACGGTGGTGCCAACCATGCTGCCAAGCCACCTGCCAACCGATACGGAGCGGGCGGCCAAAAGCTGCTTTGCCTTTACCGATCGCCAGCGGCTCATGCCACACAGAAGACTTTGGCGAATGGTCCAGGGATCTCCTCCCCGTGATCAATGCAATCGGCGGCAACGCGCAAGGCCAATGCTCGCACGGCTGCAATCGCCGACTCGCGAGTTGCGCCATACGCCAGTACACCAGGCATTGATCCGATGTCGGCCCACCAGCGCCCGTCCTCCTCTCGCCCTACGACGATTGGGATCGATTCTACTGTGACTGTTTCCATCGATTTCCAGATCTTATTATAGGCCACTTGGTCGCACGTTTGACCCATCAATGGCGTTTGCGCGTATACTGCACTCAATGCGACGCCGGCAATTCCTCACCTCATTCGCAACCGCCGCCATGGCGGAAAACACTGCGCGCGCGCAATCCGCGCGCCCTCCGAATGTTCTCCTGCTGCTGTACGACAAGTGCCGCGCCGACGCCATCGGCTGCTACTCAGGCTCCGAAACCAGAACTCCGAACCTCAACCAACTGGCCGCCTCCGGCGTTCGCTTTCATCACGCCTACACCCCGCAAGCCCTGTGCGGACCCGCGCGCGCGTCCATGCTCACCGGGCTCTACCCGCACGCTCACGGGATCCGCCGCAATGTATACCCCGCCCCTGCCGGACGCACCAATACGAATTTCCCGGACACCATCGTGGATCCGTTCCGCGATCCACGCTTCCGGCTCTGGGATAATGTGGTCTACCAACTGAACAACGCAGGATACGCCACAGGCTGCGTCGGCAAATGGCACCTCGGCCCCGCCAATCCTGGTTTCTTCGATACATTCAAAGCGTTCAACTCGCTCCTGCGGCACTGGGTGGGCGAGCCGCACCGTTCCGCCTACCGCCCGGACGTCGAAACCGATGAAGGGATTCGCTTCATAGAAGCCAACGCCGACCGGCCCTGGTTCCTTTACCAGTCCTACTACGCGCCCCACGAGCCGCTGGATCCGCCCAAACGCTGGGCCTCCGCTTTCGCCGGCGCCGAACACGCCGACTACCACGCCACCATCGCCAACCTCGACTGGAACACCGGCCGCATGATGGAAACCCTGCGCCGCCGCAACCTTCTGGACAATACGCTCATCATCTTCACCGCCGATCACGGCCGCACCTGGATCGACCGCCCCGGTTCCGCTGAAGGAATCGCCATGTCCTATGAAGAGGTCGCACGCGTCCCACTCATCATGCGTTACCCGGCGCGGCTCCCTCAAGGCAAAGTGTGGCGTTCGGGGGTCAACTTGGCTGCCATGACTCCAACCATTCTGGACGCCTGCGGCATCTCTCTGGCGCAAGGAGTCCGCACTAACGACCTTACCCCCACTCTCCACGCCAGCAGTCTTTTTTCCACGCTCTCCGGCAGCGACGACTGGAAGCAGCCCGTGATTCTGCAGAACATTCCGCAGCGAGCCATCGACGGTTCGTTATTCGATGAGCGCGCTATTCGAACTGCGCGCCACAAGCTCATCCTTCGGAAATACGATCTGCGCCCGGAACTCCGTCCGGGCGAGCTATACGATCTGGAGGCCGACCCCGAAGAATCCGTCAACCTCTACTTGAAACGACCGGAACTTGTGGTTAACCTCGCGAATCAACTCGAAGCATGGGCCCGCCAAACCCGTGATGATACCGCGCTGGAACTGGCACGATTCGCGCAAGCTCCGGGCCAATAGGTCACAGTCAAAGATTCGTTCCACCCTTATCGCATCTTCTTTCTTGGGATCGGCTCTTGATCCTTGAGCTGCTGCCTCCGGCCGTTGGGTGGCCACGCGGCACTTCAACAAGCACAGGAGTACGCATTGAACCTCGTCGACTTCCACGAGGCATCCCGGCGCCGCCCTGCGGGCTGCGCCCTCTCGGATAACTCTTGCCGGTGTGGCGAGACCAAGTGCTCTCGAGGCGAAGATAGGGTCAGGCAAAGCTCTAGTTAAACAGACGGCGCTCGCGGCGGAGGAAAGCCGGGGTGTCAATGTCGTTCGGCGGCGGAGCCTCGGGCATTTGGTTGTACTGCACCTGTTCGGCCTCTTCTTCCTTGGCCATCATTTCCGGCTCCATTTCCGTTTCATGGATGGATTGCTCCGCAACCGGCTCCGGCCCGGCTTCCCCAATCATTACCGGCTCCGGTACCGGCGGAGAAGGCGCTACAGGGCGTGCCATCGGCGGCTGAATCGCCACGTAGCCTTCATGCTGGAACCCGGTGGCGATCACGGTGACTTTCACTTCATCGCCCAGCGATTCATCCGTCACCACACCAAAGTTGATCTGCACGTCCTCATCGGCGGTGGCCTCGCGGATCAACGTGCAGGCATCGTCGACATCGTGCAGCAGGATCTGGCTGGAACTGGTGATGTTGATCAGAATGCCGCGCGCCCCAGTCACACTCTCTTCGAGCAATGGAGAACTGATGGCCTTGCGCGCCGCATCTATGGCGGCGGTTTCTCCCGCCGCCGTCGCCGTGCCCATCATCGCGTAGCCCATGCCGAGCATGATGGCCTTGATGTCGGAGAAGTCGCGGTTGATCAGACCCGGCGTTGTAATGATGTCGCTGATGCCTTGCACCGCTTGCCGCAACACATCGTCGGCCATTTGCAGGGCCTGCTGGAACGTGGTCCCGCGCGGGGCGATTTCCATCAGGCGCCGGTTGGGAATCGTGATGACGGTATCCACCGTGCCGGCCAGTTCACTCAAGCCCCGTTCGGCCAGTTTCATACGGCGCGGTCCTTCAAACAGGAATGGCTTGGTCACAACGGCTACGGTCAGCGCGCCCAATTCCTTGGCGAGCGAAGCCACCACCGGGGCTGCGCCCGTGCCCGTGCCTCCGCCGAGGCCCGCCGTCACGAACACCATATCGGACCCTTCCAGAATCTCGATGATCCGTTCGGTGTCCTCGAGCGCGGCCTGCCGCCCGATCTCCGGATTGGATCCCGCCCCCAGCCCGCTGGTCACCTTGGAACCAATGGCGAGTTTATTGGGAACGGGAGATACCTGCAGCGCCTGCTTGTCCGTGTTCAATACATAAAACTCCACCCCGGACATTCCCGCCTGCATCATGCGAGCCACGGCGTTTCCGCCTGCCCCGCCCACGCCCAGCACCTTGATCTTGGTGCCCAGCATTAAGTCTTCCGCCATCTCAAATTTGATAGCTTCGATGTTCGCTTCCAGGTTTAGCATTTCAATACCTCTCATCCGTTGGTTGCATTTCCATCCGTCTCACCATCCAAAGAATCCCCAGAAACCAGGTCCGCGCCGCCGGTCCTCCCCGCGCTGATCCAACCGCGCCGCATACATTGACAACCCCGCCGCCGTCGTCCAGGCCGGGTCGAGAAAGGTCTGCGGCCAGTCGCGGATTCCGGCCGTCAATCCGAATTTGGCCGGACAGTTCAGAACTCTCTCGGCCATGTCGCACAGCCCGTTCAACCGCGCCCCGCCGCCCGTTAAGACTACGCCCTCCAGCAACGATTGATCCATTCCCACGCGCGAGGCCTCCTGGCGCACATAGAGGAACAACTCCTCGGCGCGCGCTTCCAGAATCTCGTTGATCTGCCGGCGCGAAACCTCAAACCAGCCGCGTCCATCCGCGAGCGGCACCTCGATCAGCGTGTTGTCCGAGGTGAGTCCCAACATCGCGCAGCCATAGTCGCGCTTCAGGGTCTCGGCATCGTCCAGCGAGACGGTCACTCCGCAGGAGTAGCGCAGGCCGCTGGTGAGATCGCGCGTGAGATGGTCGGCCGTGATCGGCAGGCTGCATGCCGTCACCGCCGCTTCGCCGTCGTAGAGCACCACGCCGGTGGCATCCACGCCCAGATCCACCACCGCCACGCCGCGCCCCCGCTCTTCCGGGAGCACCGATGCGTATCCGGCCGCCACCGGTTCAAACACCGTGTCCTTAATGTGGATGTGCGCCCGCTGTGCTGCCGAAACGATGAATTCATGCTCAATGGTGGAAGTGGTGATCAGAAGCACATTGGCTTCCAGCCGCGTGCACACCGCGCCTACCGGATAGCGGTATCCGGCGCGGCCATCCACGGTGAAGTCCTGCGGAAAGACGTGGATCAATTCACGGTCCTCATCCATCTTTACCTTCCGCGCCAGATCCACTGCGTAGGCCAGGTCGGTTGGCCCCACCTCGCGCGGGCGGCCGAACTCGTATACACCGCGGCTCTGCACCGCCGTCACATCCGGTCCTCCCACACCCAGCACCGCGCTTTCCACCAGTACGCCGGCTCGCGTTTCCGCTTCCTTCACAGCCGCGGCGATGCTGGCGGATATCGCCCCCGGGTCGGCGGCGCGGCCGCGCTGCCAACCTTTCGAGGGCACCGAACCGGCGCCCAGAAAACGAAGCTGCCCATCCTCCACCACGCAGATCACGCACCGGGTGCGCGTGGATCCTACGTCCAGTCCGACGGCGTGTTGTGGTTTAACCGGCATGGTGCTCCTGAGCGGACGGTTCGACCGTTTTCTCCACTGAGCGGCCCCCTGCCGCTCCGCCGGAGGCGGAGGGCTTGGCGGATAGACGCTCCTCATCAATGGCCGTGATACGATCCTTGATCCGGAGATCGAAGGCCGTCGCCGTTGGCGCGCGTTTCTTGATCTCTGGATAATGCGTGAGGAAGCGCTGCAGCCGGGCGGCGTAATTCTCATTGCCCATCAGCAGCGTCACCGCGCGGTCCTCAATCGAATAGATAAGCCGCACATTGTCCACATCGCTCACGTTGAACTCGGACACATACTCGGCGTGACGCCCAATGGCCTGCATCACATGCTTCATCAGGCGGACGCGCCTGGCCCGATCTTCCTGGTTCTGGTCGGGGCTGATGCCAGAGAGGGCGGGAAGCTCCATGACGGCGCTATCCTCGGGAGCCGGAAGCAGCACCCCATCCCCGTCGATCAACATGAACTTGGGTGACGCCGCCTGCCGCTTGGAGGTGAGCCGTATAAACGCCTCCGGTTTGCGCTCCTTCACATGCACCGACACCCGGTTGGGCCACTGCCGCCTCACCGAGGCATCCTTGATCCACTGCACTCGGCGCAGACTCTCCTGGCGCTGTGCAAGAGGCAGCAGGTACACGCTGCGCCCCTCGTCGCTTTGGAACAGGCGGCGCACTTGAGCAGCCGGGGTCCGGTTCAAGCCAGTGATGGCCAGGTCCGGAGAGCCCTCCCCAGGCACATCCCCGGCACGCATGGTGAAACGCGCATCGTGAATCAAAAACCGTTCCAGCGCCTGAAACACCAGCAGGCCGGTGAGGCAAAGGAAAGTGGCCGCCAACACCGGCAGCACAAACGGTTTCCAAATAATCCGCGGCGCTTGCGTTTGCTTCTTCGCCATTTAGCTCCTCCCCGCCAGCGCCGCAAGCAGCTTATCGCCGGCCTGGGTGACGCTGCCTGCCCCCAGCGTCAAAACCAGGTCTCCGCGATGCGCCTCGCGTAGAATCTTTTCTATGCCTTGGTCCATGCCGCCCACGTAAAGGACGGATCGATGGCCGTAGGCGCTGATCTTCCGCACCAGGGCCTGCGCATCGATCCCCTCAATGGGTGCTTCCGAGGCGGCATAGATGTCCATCACATACACGCTGTCAGCCGCGTGGAAGGAGCGCCCGAACTCCTCCATCAGCAACTGCGTGCGCGAGTAACGGTGCGGCTGGAACAGGACGTGGATCCGCTGATAACGGCCCAGGCGCGCCGCATCGAGCGTGGCGCGTATTTCGGTGGGGTGGTGCCCGTAGTCGTCCATTACCGTGACCCCGGCCTCCTGTCCCTTCCACTGCATCCGCCGGTCCACGCCTGCATACGACCGCAATCCTTCCCGGATCTGGTCCGGCGGAACTTCCAGTTCCAATGCGATGGCCACGGCCGCGGTGGCATTCAACACGTTGTGCGCCCCGGCCACGTTCAACTCGAATTCGCCTAGTTCCTGTTCTCGCAGGCCAAGCCGGAAACGGCTGGCCGAGCCCCCATAGGTGGCCTCCGTGATGCGCAGGCCGGCCTGCGCGCTTACCCCGTAGGTGAGGCTGCGGCGGCGCACCAGCGGTAGAATCCGCTGCACGTTCTCATCGTCCATGCACAATACGGCCGCGCCGTAAAATGGGACCTTGTTGACGAACTCCGTGAACGCGGTCACCACGTTTTCAAAGCTTCCGTAGTGGTCCAGGTGCTCCTGATCGATGTTGGTGACCACGGCAAGAATCGGAGCCAGCCTGAGAAATGATCCGTCGCTCTCGTCCGACTCCACCACCATGAATTCGCTCTTGCCCACGCGCGCGTTGCTGCCGCCAACGGTCCGCAACCGGCCGCCCACCACTACGGTCGGGTCCAGTCCGGCGTGGCTCAGGATGGCCGCAACCATCGAGGTGGTGGTCGTTTTGCCGTGGCTGCCAGCCACGGCGATGCCGAACTTCAGCCGCATCAGCTCGGCCAGCAGCTCTCCGCGCGGAATGATGGGGATCTGGCGGCGGCGCGCCTCCACCAGTTCCGGATTATCCTGGCTCACGGCGGAGCTGACCACCAAGGCGCGCGCGCCGGCCACGTGGCGCGCGTGATGACCTTCAAACACACGCGCGCCCAGCCCGGTCAAACGCCCGGTGATGGGGCCAAGCTTCAGATCCGATCCGGTGATGGTATAACCAAGGTCCAACAGCACCTCCGCGATGCCACTCATTCCGATTCCGCCAATCCCCGTGAAATGCAAGTGCTGGGGCTTTAAAAACATTTTTGCTATATATTGTTTCGGCTTTTTGCTTCCAAGTCAACCACTCTTTTAGCTGTCTCCTCCAGAACCTCGGCCGCGCGCCCGGCCGCGCCGCCCCGCCACGCCTGTCCCGCCGCCGCGCCCATCGCGCGCAATTGATCCGGTTGCCGCGCCAGCGCCGCCACTTCCTGAAACAACCTGTTCCCGTCGAGTTCCGCATCCGGCACAATGCGCGCCGCACCCGCGCCCGCCAGTACCTCGGCGTTATGCCGCTGATGATCGTCCGCGGCGAAGGGGAAGGGAACCAGAATAGAAGGCCTGCGTGCGGCCGCCAGCTCCGCAACGGTGGAGGCGCCTGAGCGCGATACCACAAGCGAGGCCTGCGCAAAGGCGGCCGGCATGTCGTCGATAAAGGCGGTTACTTCTCCCTGCAATCCACTGGCGGCGAAGTCGCGCCGCAGATCGGAGACAGCGGAGCGGCCGCACTGGTGGAGAAAGCGTACGGGTAAACCGGCCTCGCGGAAGAGAGGCCAGCTCTGCCGGAAAGCGCGGTTCAGCGCGCCCGATCCCTGGCTTCCTCCCGTAATGAGAATCCGCAATGGCGGCGTCAGGGAGACATCGGGCGCGGTCAGGAATTCCGGCCGCACCGGGATGCCGGTGAACTCGCAAGGTACCGCGGGAAAATGTGCTTGTGCGGATGCAACCCCAAGCAGCACGCGGCTGAGCATGCCTTTGGCCAAACGATGCGTCATGCCGGGCATCGCATTTGGTTCCAGAGCCACCACCGGCAGACGGCGCAGCCATGCGGCAACGATGACCGGTCCGGCGACGTAGCCGCCGAGACTCAATATAGCGGCCGGGTGAAGTTGTCCCAGCAAGCGCCAAGCGCGCAGAATGCCGATCGGCAGTTGCCAGCATGTGGCCAGCGCCTGACGCCAGCCGACGCGATTGAGGCCGCCGATGCGGATCAACTCCAGCGGGAGCCCGGATTGTGGAACCAGTCTTGCTTCCATACCTTCTTGTGTGCCAATAAAAACCACCGAATGCCCTCTGAGCCGCAGCTCGCCTGCCACGGCGAGGGCCGGGATGACGTGTCCTCCCGTGCCTCCGCCTGTCACAACAAACAGGAGAGGCGTCTCACTCATGCCGCCCGTTCACTCACGCTTAAAAGCAGTCCCAAAGAAATCGCCGAACTCACCAGGCTGCTGCCGCCGTAGCTGATCAGCGGCAACGGGATTCCCTTGGTGGGGCCCAGATCGAGAACCACGCTCATGTTGAGCAGAGCCTGGAAAACA
Organism: Terriglobia bacterium; assembly: GCA_016650235.1. GTDB lineage: Bacteria > Acidobacteriota > Terriglobia > Bryobacterales > Bryobacteraceae > VFZE01. The sequence goes on along the minus strand of JAENWC010000028.1, from coordinate 24,709 downwards.
ATGGAGGTGGTGACACCCACCGCCAGGTACCGGCCGAAGTCGTCCGAGGCGGTCCAGTAGAGGCGGCATCCGCGCCAAAGGATGATGACAAATCCGGCGAGCAATAGCGATGCGCCCCAAAGCCCGGTCTCCTCGGCAATGATGGCGTAGATAAAATCGGTGTGTGCTTCGGGCAGGTAGAGCAGCTTTTGCTTGCTCATCATGAGGCCGGCGCCGGTCAGCCCGCCGCTGCCGATAGCCATCTTCGACTGGATTACGTGATAGCCGGTGTCTTGCACGCTGCTGCCGCTATTGGCATAGGTCAGCATCTTCTTTCCCGGATCCGCGTACACAAGAACTTTGTAGCCTGGGTCGATAAAATCGATCATGCGCTTTAGCCGGTACGGCTTGTACATCACCGCCAGAGTGAGAAAAATGACACTGGCGGTAACCGCGATGGCGGTGTAGCGGCGATTGAGTCCGGCCAGATAAAACATGGCGGCGGTGGTGGCAACCAGAACGGTTGCTGTTCCCAGGTCCGCTACCACAACGCCGCCGGCCAGACCGAGCAGACACAGAGCCGCCGGCCACACCGTATGCGGACTATTAATGACCGAGGAGCGCAGCGTCACAAACCAGGAGAGAAATACGATGAGCGCCGGCTTGGCGAATTCGGACGGCTGCACGTTGGTGATGCCAAGGCGGATCCAGCGATGGGCTCTTTGGTCGAGAAAATAGACCGCGATCAGCAGGACAATTATGATCCCGACGCCGGCAAAGGCATAGTGCGCCTGGCGCAGTTTGCGATAGTCGCGCTGGCTGAGGAAGACCAGCAAGAGAAAGGCGGCCGAGGCAGCCACTGCCTGACGCAACAGGAAGTAATAGCTGTACTCGTTGAAGCGCAGCTCCGCGGCCATCGAGGAGGAGCTGTAGACCATCACCAGCCCGAAACAGACCATCACAACGATGGAAAAGAAAAGTAGCCAGTCCATGTTCCCTTTATGCGTGTTCGTTGTCATTGTGGCGGTCATAGTGCGATCCTTTCCACCAGGCCCTTGAAGAAGCGGCCGCGATGCTCGAAATTTTCAAACTGGTCAAAGCTGGCGCAGGCCGGCGCCAGGAGAACCGTATCCCCCGGGCATGCATGTGCTACGGCGTGGGCCATGGCAGCCTCGATGGTGCCGCAAGGAACCAGCGGAACCGCGCCCTGTAACGCCGCGGCGATCTTGGACGAGGCTGCGCCTACCAGCAGAGCCGCGTGGGCTTTCTCCGACAACGGCCGCCGCAACGGGGAGTAGTCGCTCTCTTTATCCTTGCCGCCCAGAATCACCCAAAGCCGGCCCGGGAACGCATCGATGGCTTTGAGCGCGGCATCAACGTTGGTTGCTTTGGAATCGTTGAAGTATTCCACCCCGCCCCGCTTGCCGCAGAATTCCAGGCGGTGTTCCACTCCGGGGAAGCTTCGAACTGCCGCCGCGATGGAGGGGCAGGTGGCTCCGGCAAGCCGCGCCGCCGCCGCGGCAGCCAGCACATTTTCGACATTATGGCGGCCCCGCAGCGGAATTTCGGAAGCGCGCATGAGCGGCTCACCGTCGAAAAGAATCCGATCGCTTTCCAGCCATACCCCAGGCGTCACCGGTTGGGTGAGACTGAACCAGATGGGGCGGCCCGGCGTGAGCGCGGCGTAGGATACGCATGTGGCATCGTCCGCGTTGAGCACCGCGAAGTCTTGTTCCCGCTGCGTACGGAAGAGCCGTCCTTTGGCGGCGGCGTAGGATTCGATGTTGCCGTGCCGGTCCAGGTGATCCGGCGTAAGATTCAGTGCCACGCCGACGTCGGCGCGAAAGTGCGAGATGGTCTCGAGTTGGAAACTGGACAGCTCGAGCACGTTCCACTGTCCGGGGCGTGAAGCGGACACCATCGCGGCTGGTGGCGTGCCGATGTTGCCGCCCACCTGGGCCGGGATGCCGCACGCTTGGAGGATGTGTCCGGTCAGCGCGGTAGTGGTGGTCTTGCCGTTGGAACCGGTAATGGCGATGGTGCGGCCCTTTAGAAAATAGCTGGCCAGCTCCAACTCGCCGATGACAGGCACGCCAAGCCGGCGCGCCTCCACCAGCGGCGCGGCATCCACCGGCACTCCGGGCGAGATCACGGCCAACTGATGATACCGGACAGAATCTTCCGTCTGCACTTGGCAAGGAACGTGCAAGCGCGCCAGTTCTTCGCTGGTCCGGCCTAACTCAGCGGCTGATTTCCGATCGATGGCGGTGACGCGCGCCCCCTGTTCCAGCAGCAGACGCACGGCGGCCATACCCGACAGGGCCATTCCGAACACGGCCACATTTGCGTTCCGTAACTCCACTCCAGCCACCTGCATCATGGTTACCTAAGCTTCAACGTTGTCAAGGCGAATAAGGCCATCACCAGGCCCAGTATCCAAAACCGCGTGATGATCTTGGCCTCCTCCCACCCCAGTTCTTCAAAATGGTGATGCAGCGGCGAGCGGAGAAACACCCGCTTGCCGCGCAAGCGCATGCTGGCCACCTGCAACACGACCGATAAGAGCTCGATCACATAGACGCCGCCGATGAACAGCAGCAGAATCTCCTGCTTGATCAGAACCGCCATGGTGCCCAAACCGCCGCCGAGAGCCAGTGAGCCGACATCGCCCATGAAGATCTCGGCCGGGTGCGCGTTCCACCACAGAAACCCGATGGATGCGCCGGTCATGGCGCCGCAGAAAATGGTGAGTTCGGCGCCGCCCGGCACGCGCTCCAACTCGAGGTAAGTAGCGAATTCACGATGGCCGCCCATGTAGGTGAGCACGGTCATGGCGCCGGCGGCAATGATCATCAGCCCGATGGCCAACCCGTCCAGGCCATCGGTGAGATTGACCGCGTTCGCCGCTCCGGCCAGTACCAGAATCAGAAAGCCGAAGAAGAATATGAAGGCCAGCGGATAGGTGTAGGGCGAGCCCAGCAGCGAGTCGATGAGGAGGTCCGGTTTGAAGGTCTTCACGAATGGCACGTTCATGGCCGTCGAGTATTGGCCGCGCGCATGCAGCACCAGAAGAAAGAATCCGATCACCAGCGCCGCCAGCGTCTGGAGCGAGAATTTCTGAATGGCGGTGAGCCCCAGATTGCGGCGCTTGGCCACCTTGGTGTAGTCGTCCCAAAAACCAATGGCTCCATAGGCGAGGAGGCCGAACAGCGCGAGCCAAACGTAGGGCACGCGCAGATTGGAGTACAGCAGCGTAGGCACAACAATGGAGATGATGATCAGCACGCCTCCCATCGTGGGCGTGCCGGCCTTGCGCTGATGCGAGGTGGGAGCATGCTGGCCGATGTACTGCCGGATCTGAAACCGCTGCAGGCGGCCGATCAGCCACGGTCCCAGCACAATGCACAACAGCAGCGCGGTGAGGCTGGCAAACGCGGTGCGGAACGTCACATAACCGAACAGGCGCAGTGGTCCAAAGCTGGTGTGCAGTTTTTCAAATAAGAGCCAGTAAAACATCGTTGGCGATGCCGTCGAAACTTCCTTTCGCTGATCGGTCTGCCGTGTGCTGGCCGGACTACTCAAAAAGTACGCGGCGGAAGAGGCCGGGATTCTATCCCTGTCTGCGTCCACTTGCCGGCTTCCGCCGCCGCGTCTCCCAATGAGCACGGAAATACAACTCCGGGTAAGACCCGGTTGAGGCCCGGTCCAGCGACCGAGGTGATTTGGAACGGCACAGCCGTCGCGGACGCATGAAGGTGCGTCATCGCTCGGACTCCTTGCCGTATCCCAATTCCATTAAGATCTGCCGCGATACTTCGCGATCGTCAAAGTGAATGACGCCTTGGCGCAGCACCTGATAGGTCTCATGACCCTTGCCCGCGATGAGCACCACATCGCCGGGGCCGGCGCGCTCCAGCGCGATCCGGATGGCCTTGGCGCGATCCGGCTCGGCGCAATGATTCACGTCCGTGCGCCGCAGCCCTACCAGGGCGTCGTTGATAATATCCAGCGGTTCTTCGCTGCGCGGATTGTCGGATGTCACCACGACAAAATCGCTGAGTTCTCCGGCGGCCTGTCCCATCAAAGGGCGCTTGGCGCGGTCACGATCTCCACCGCAACCGAAGACAGTCAGCACACGCCCCGCCCCCAGTTGACGGGCGGCTCTGAGCGTATTGCGCAAAGCGTCGTCGGTGTGCGCGTAATCGACTACCACGAGGAAAGGCTGATGCTGGTTGACACGCTCAAAACGCCCGGGGACCGATCCGATCCGGGACATTGCGTCGATCATCGCTTCCGCCTCCAGTCCGTAAGTAAGTCCTACGCCAAAGGCGGCCAGCAGGTTGTACACGTTCATGTGCCCGGCTAGAGGCGAAGACGCCGGCCATTCACTCCCTTTCCAGTGCAGACGAAACCGCAGTCCGTCCAGAGTTGTCTGCACGCTGGATGCCCGTAGATCCGCCCCTTCGCCCACTCCATACCAGCTCACTTCAGTCTCCGCCGCCAACGGAATTCGCGATGCCCACTCGTCGTCCCGGTTGAGTATGGCAAAGCGCGGCGGCGGAGCATCCTGACCGGCAAACAAGCCGCACTTGGCTTCAAAGTAGGCTTGCATGTCCGGATGAAAATCCAGATGATCGCGCGTCAGGTTGGTGAACAGGGCGGTGTGGAACCGCATCCCATGCACGCGTCCCAGCGCCAGCGCATGCGAGGAAACTTCCATGGTGGCGTGACAGCCGCCAGCCTGCCGCAACTCCTCGAACAACCGGTACAGATCCACCGATTCCGGAGTGGTGTTCACAGCGGGAAGGACTTTGCCGGCCACACGGTATTCGATGGTGCCGGCCAGCGCGGTGATGTTCCCGGTGGAATTGAGCAACTGATCCACCAGTGTGCACGCAGTCGTTTTCCCATTTGTCCCTGTGGCTCCGGTGATCATCACATGGGAGGCGGCGTCCGCATACAGTTTGCGTGCCATCAAGGCGAGGGTGCGCCGGCCGTGTTCGACGCGAATCCAAGTCCCGCGAAAATCCGCCGGCGCCTCCTCCTCGCTCACTACGGCAACCGCGCCTTGCGCCTCGGCTTGGCCGGCAAAGCAACGGCCGTCGGCATGCGCCCCCTGAAAGGCGAAGAAGAGATAGCCGGGGGCGACACGGCGCGAATCATACTCCAGCCCGGAGATACCGGTTTCGAGAAGCGAAGCAGGCACGAGCATGGGCGCCCCTGCTGCCTGGAGCAGATCGGCCAGCCGCACCGGCTTCACTCCTTTTTCTATCATGACTACTGCCGCCATTTATCTCGCAAACTGCACCCGGGCGCGCCGGCCGGCGGTTAACATTGTTCCCGCGGGTGGATCCTGCTCCCGCGCCAACCCGCTGCCCACCATGTCCACATCCATGCCCAGAGCGAGAGCCTCTTTGATTACCACCCGCACAGACTTGCCTTTAAAATCGGGCATGCGTGGTGCGATCACATCCCCGCTGGCGATTACAATTTCCTCAGGATTAAGTTGGGTCGCATCCACCGCCGTAGCAGTCAGCGGCGCGTCTTTCTTAGGAGCGCAAAGGGCGCTCGCCGCGCCGCTAAATCCCTGAGGAGCACAGGCACCAGGCTCGTGGCGAGCAGCTCCGTCTTGCGCGGCCTTGGAAGACGCAAGGCGCAGAGGCGTCACGGCCGGTTCTACCTCCGGCAAGTCCCGCGTGACCCCTTGGAGCCGCAGGGCCATCGATGCGACCTTCTTGTAAATGGGCGCACACGCATCGCCGGCCATCTTGTCGATGCCGTTCAAGGTCACCACCACCACAACCTTCGGGTCGGTGAGCGGAGCTAGGCCCATGAACGTGCTGTGGTATTTCCTGATGTACTTGTTCGTTTTGAGGTCAAAGATCCTTGCCGTACCGGTCTTGCCGCCGCTCCCATTCTCCTCGAGCCTGCCCTTTTTTCCCGTTCCACGCAGCATCACTCCTTCCATCATGCTGCGCATCAGCATGGCGGTTTCCGGTTTCAATACCGGCCGCGGCGGGACAACTTTGGTGTACTCGCGTTTGCCGTCCTCGCGTTGTTGCCACAGCACGATTTGTGGCGTGACCAGCGCGCCTCCGTTGGCAATGACGGAGAGGGCGCGCGCCAGTTGCATCGTAGTGACGTTGAACTCATGGCCGAAGCTGGCGTAACCCACCGTCCCGGCCGACCATTTGCTCACCGGCCGCAGGCGGCCCCAGCTTTCTCCCGCTAGACCTGTACCCGTGGAATAACCGAATCCAAATACATCGTGCAAGTAGTGATACAGATTTGCGGCGCCCGCCTGGCGGCCTATGTTCAAAGCGCCGATGTTGCTGGAGTGTTCCAGAACCTCCTGCACAGTCAACCATCCATAGCGGTGCGTGTCCGATACAAAGTTGCCGTACCAGCTCATTCTCCCGTTGTGGCAAAAGATGGACGAGTCTTTGTTCAAACTAGTGGTCTCCATCGCCGCCGCGAGCGTGAACACTTTGCCTACCGAGCCTGGTTCATGCACATTCTCGACGGTCCGGTTCCTGCGATGCTCCGGATCGATGGACGCAGGCGGTGCATTGGGATCGAACGTCGGAAAACTCGACATGGCCAGGATGCGGCCGGTTTTCGGGTCCATCACTACGATTGACCCGCCTTCCCCCTTCCATTGCTCCACTGCTCCACGCAGCCAAAGATCGGAGTAATACTGCAGGCGCTGATCGATGGTAAGGGCCACCGTCTTTCCCGGCTGCGGCTGCGCCTCCACCTGTGTGTCGATACCGCGTTGGCGCACGTCGGTCAGTACGCGAACGTACCCCGCCTTGCCCTGCAACTCTTTTTGCAAACTGAGTTCAATGCCCGCGTTTCCGTTCTCCAGCGAGTCCACCGAGCCCAGCAGATTCGCGGCTAACGCGCCGTTCAAATACACGCGCTTGCTCTCCTGCCGGAACTCCATCCATTCCGCGCGGAACGAACGCAGTTGCTCTGACTCCCGCTGCGTGAGCTTGCGCTTGACCCAGAGAAAGGCTCGATTGGTGCGCTGCGCCTGGCGGATCCGCTCCGATAGCTCAGCCTTGTTCAAGTACAATACGCGGGAAAGCAGTTCCGTGGCTACGGCGGGATCTTTCAACAGCCGCGGGTTAATGGCGATGGAGTCAACCGGCGTGCTGACCACCAGCTTTTCGCCGTTGGCATCCAGAATATCCCCGCGCGGTGCCTGCACTTCCAGTTCACGCTGTTGCTGGCTTTCCGCCTGCTGCTTCAGATCCTGATGTCTGTACACCTGCAGGTAAACCAGCCGCGCCAGAATCACCAGTGCCCAAATGAGAGCGAATCGCGCCAGGCGTCGCAATCGGACAATCTCGGCGCTGTGTTCGGACGGTTGCAAGAAAGGATACCTCGATGCCGCGGATTTACCGCGCGGGGCTCACGCGCGCCACGGATTGGTCGTTCACCGGCGCTAATTGGTACACCATGCCTGCTTCCGGATCTTTCAGTCCCCGCTCCACCGCCACCTGTTCCAAGCGCTCTGGACGCAATAGACTGGTTTCCTCCATCTTCAACTGGCGCTGTTCAGCGGCTAACTGCACGTTCTCCTGTTGCAGCTTGTGTAGACGGTATCCGGCCAGAACCCCATAGGCGTTGGGCACCAGCAGGCCCACCACAACGATGGCAACAATGGAGGATGCTGTAATGAAGCGCCAGCAAGCGCCCCAGACTTGCGGATCGGTTTGGCGCACAACCTTGCTGTTGTCCACCGGCGTCTGCCACAGGCAGATATCTTCATTGGGTAACGGCCTTACCCGATATAGATTCTCCGCATGCCCTCGGTTGCCGTCGTAACCATCTCCCGATGTGGTTGCGCCCCGATTTCCTTTCGGTTCTTCATACCAGGCTGCCAGCGTCGACATGCTCTTACCTCTCCTCCTGCTTCGTTTGGGCCCCTCGTTTGGACCCCTCGTTTGGGCCTGATGCCGGCCCCCTCCACTGCGCGCACCGCAGCGTCACCGATCGTGATGCCGCGTTCTCGCGCACTTCCCTCTGCTGCGGCTTGACCACATGCTTGGTCAGCAGCTCCGCGCGGCCTTCGCGCGCCCACTGTTGAAAACTTTTCTTGGTAATCCCGCTCTCGCCCGAGTGAAAACTGAGGAACACTGCACGGCCGCCCGGCGCCATGACCGCGGGAACCTGCTCCAGCAGTGACTCCAATTCCTCGATCTCCCGGTTCACGTACATGCGCAAGGCCATGAACGTCTGCGTTGCCGGATGCAGCTTACCCGCTCTAGGCACGGCCTGTTCAATCACATTTGCCAGACTGACAGTGGTTTTCACAGGCCGCGCCCGAACGATTGCTCTAGCTATCTTCCGTGACCTCCTTTCCTGGCCGAGTTGATAAATCAAGTCGGCTAATTCATGTTCCGAACTGAAATTCACAATCTCTTCCGCCGTCTGCCCCGTGCTGCGGTCGAAACGCATATCGAGCGGGCTATCCTGCATCAAACTAAATCCCCTCTCCGCGCTGGTCAGTTGCATCCGGCTTACGCCGAGGTCGGCCAGTAGTCCATCCACCCGGTCTACGCCCAAGTCCGTCAGGCTCTGCCGCAACTGCGAAAATCGAGACTGCCGAAAACAGATCCGGCCCCCAAATTCCGCTAGCCTCTGTTGCGCCTTCTCCAACGATTCCCGGTCCGCATCCAGGCAGATCAGCCGCCCGGTCGTCAGCCTCTTGGCAATCTCCATCGAATGCCCGCCGAGTCCCGTTGTGCAATCCACGTACACTTGGTCCGGCCGCACCGCCAGATACTCCAGCACTTCGCTGAGCATCACCGGATAATGTGCGTCCATGCTTTGCCATCCGATGCCTTCCGCCGAAATCTATAACAGCCCGCCTTGCTCCAAGGCATCCAACTTATCGCTCAATCCTTCCGTGGCATGGCTCAGCCGCTCCTGGTATAGGGCGTCGGAGTACACATTGAACCGGCCCCGGAAGTGCTCCATCCACACGCCTTCGTTCTCCAGATTCAACTCGCGCCGCAGCGCCGGCGGAAGCAGAATGCGGCCCTGATTGTCCAGCTCGGAATCAGCCCCATAGTGGTTGGCGATCAGCGAGACATCCGCCGCCGCCCGCGGATTGGTCTGGAAACTCTGAAAAAATAGTTCATTCTTTTTCCAAATCGAGATAGGATAGATGCGAGCAATGCGCTTATCCATCGTGGTGCAAAAAACGACGCTCTCCCCCATCCGCTCCAGGAACCTCTTGAAGCTGGCGGGCAGTTTCAGACGGCCTTTTTCGTCACACCGCGCCTGGAAGGTCCCGCGCGGGGGCTCCACCTGGACGGTATATAGGTCGCTCATGCCGTTATCTACAGTTCTGGACCACTTTTCATCCACTTTGGTCCACTGCTAGGTTACTCCAGGAAGGATTGGCAGCGCAAGCTTTTTCTTTAGAAAGTTATTGTTTTACTTTTGTTTGCCTTGTATTCGTCTTTTATTCGCTGCTAATCGCACGTCTTCAGTACTGAGGCTAAAAAGCTACACTGTGCGAGTAGTATTACCCCTGGAAGTGACTGGCCGCAGTCATTATTTGTCGGCCGTGACCAAAGTCGCGACGCGCTGCGCGCGTCATGAGAGCCATGAGGCGCTCCTGTCGTGTCGATGCTGAAAACAAAGGATTTGCGAACGTGCCTCCTGGAGAGGGATGTGGTGTTTCTGGAAATAACTGAACAATCTGTCCAGTTAATTCTTGGACACTACACCAGACTAGACCTTGCCCGGTTCCGGGTGCTGCCAGGGTGCCCGGTAGGGGCGGCGCAGCGCCTGGTTGGCCACCTCATCACCCACGATGCGGCCGCGCGCCGGGTCCCAGGTAATGGAGCGGCCAAGCTTCATGGACAAGTTGGCGAGAATGCAACTGGCCGATGAGATGTGGCCCTGTTCGATATCGGCGACGGGGCGGCTGCGGCGGTCGACGGCCTGCAGGAAGTCTTTCATATGGACGCGTATGGCGGGCGCGACGTGTCTTTCCAAGTCCTTCTCGGTCTTATCCTCCGGATACTGTTCCAGTTCGTAAGTGACGTCTTTGTGGACCCCTTGCATCTTACTATCCAAAGGAATGTAGTCGTAACTCATCACGCCTGCCTTTAACGTTCCCTTGTCGCCGTAGAAAGTGGCCGCCCAGGGATACTTTGGATCCGGCGGATGCCCCCAACTGCGATGTTGCCAGACCACGCGCAGGCCTTCGAAATCAAACGTGGCCTCCTGCGTATCGCTGATGTTGGCCTTGCTCTGTTTATCGATTAGAATACCGCCCGTGGAGGATATCCGCGTGGGCCATCCCAGGTCCATCATCCACCGGACCATGTCCAGCATGTGTACGCACATGTCGCCGACAATGCCGTTGCCGTACTCCATGAAAGCGCGCCACCGCCGAGGGTGCGCCAGCTCATTATACGGCCGCATGGGAGCCGGTCCAGTCCACATGTTGTAATCGAGATAGGAAGGTGGCGCGGTATCTGGCGGGTTAGTGGTGGCGCGCATGTGATAGTAACAGTAAATCTCCACTAAGCCGATCTTACCCAACTTACCTTCCTTGATGATCTGCTCGCGGGCTTCCATCAGGTGGGGCGTGCTGCGGCGCTGCGTTCCCACCTGCACCACGCGCTTGTACTTGCGCGCGGCCTCCACCATGGCCTGACCCTCCACCACATCGACGCTGATGGGCTTCTGTACGTAGACGTCGAGGCCTGATTTCACCGCTTCAATCATCGGCAGCGCATGCCAGTGATCCGGAGTGGCGATCAATACGAGATCGAGGTCCTTCTGGCGCAGCATCTCGCGGTAGTCGCTGTAGGTGCGCGGTTTCTTCTTCGACACCTGCCTTTCGGCCACCAGATCGGCCGCCGCCGCAAGCATCCGTTGATCCACATCGCACAGGGAAACCACCTCGACCGGCTCCACCTGTATGAGGCGTAGGAGGTCGGCCTTGCCGTACCAGCCGCTGCCGATGAGTCCCACGCGCCTGGGCCTGCTCTGCGCAAAGGCCAGCCCCGCGCTGCTTCCAATGAATTGACGACGGTTCATGATGGTGCCTCCCTGGAGCAACCAGCTTACATCAGCCCTATCCCAACATCAAACTCCGCCCCTGCGGGCCGCACTCCGCGCCGCCGCGCTCTCCAGCACGCCAGCGCCACCGCCATCGCCAGATCATCATGCTCCCGGCCGCCCCGCCCCGTATAACTCGCGCCTCAGTTGGCCCAACTCCTGTAACCCAACCGCCCACACGCAGCTCGCGCTTCTCCAACATCACTGCCAGCTCCCCAATCAGATCCTTCTTCGGCGTCAGCCAGCACCCGTCGGACATATGCGCGCTACTCCCGCCGGTGATCACCACCGCGGTCACCGCTCCGCAAACCCGCTTCCCCCCGTCGCATCCGCCACCACCTCATACCGCCCGCGCATCTGCGCCCCAAAATCACCTGCCGCTCAGCCTCCACGGCCGACTCATACCCGCACCCTAAACCCATCCGCCGCCAACTCCTCCACACTCTCATCCACCATATCCTGCACCGCCGCCGGATCAAACACCCCGTCATCCACTTCATTGAACTCGCACAGATACTCCTGCCCGAACTTCTTCTCCGTCATCGCCGCACGCTCTTCCTCCAAAAACGCCCGCGACATCCTCCCGCACTCATCCGCCCGAACCTGCACCCGCGTCCAACCCTCGCCCCCAAAAGTCCAGGCATCCCAAAAATACCCGCTCTGCCCCGCCGGCGTCGATAGCAGCCACAAATCCCCATCCCCCACCGCCAGCATCGGACGCACCGCCGTGTACATCTCCTCACGCACTCGCGCCGCCTCATCCACCACCACGAACGACACCGCCGAAAATCCACGCACCGTCGCCTCCACACTGGGCAGCCCCACAATGCGCGACCCATTCCCAAGCACCACCGACCACCGGTTATCCCCATCCCCCTTCGGCGCCGCCCCCAGTTTCCGCACAAACTCCTTCACCTTCCGTATAAACTCCCCGCTCTGACGCCCACTAGGACTTACTACTATCACTGTGATTCCGCGCTCCGTCCATGCCCGATGCACCACCTTCGCCGCCGTCACAGTCGACTTCCCCCACTGCCGCGCGCAATTCACCAGCACCCGCGATCCACTCTCCCGCAGCAACCGCTCCTGCTGCTCATCCGGATCCAGCCCCAGCCGCCCCCTCACAAACGCAACTACATCCTTCTCCAACACCTCCGCTGCCCGAGCCTTCCCCGGGGCAATGACCTTCTCCAACCCATGCTTTCCGAAAAATCCCTGATACATATCTCCCACCCTACCAGCCAACTCAACCAAAAACCCGAGCACCGGCTCAATCCAAACCCAAATCCAATACAACTAACCCATTCCCTAACAATGACTTAAGAATATTCCAACTTTTTATGGATTCCCTGTGATCGTGGTTCGAATCCAGGCCGGGGAGCCACTGATGAAAGAGTCAGCTAGAGATATTGACGCGCCTGTTTTGCTTGAACGCGCCTGCCTTGCTCTAACGCGCCTGCTTTGCTCCGATCGCTTCGGCGATAATTGCCGTCACCAGACTATTGATGCTGACGCCCTCGTTTTCGGCTTGTTTCGTTAACTTGGAGTAGAGGGTACGGGGTAACCGCTGGCGCCATTGAGCGGCCTCGATGCTGGGCTTCGGTACTTTTCGGCCCGACTCCCTGAATACCTCCATACAATCGCGGAGAGCTTCCCGGCCATTCGTGATCGCTTCATCAATGGTTTCACCGTCGGACATGCATCCGGGTAGATCCGGATATTCCACCAGATAGCCACCACCCTCCTGCTTTGACAGTGGCCGAACCGTGAATTGGTACTGGTCAAGATTTCGATTCGTGGTACTCACTTTGTTCCGATACCTCCCGCCGCGTCGATCAGCGCCAAAAATTGCTTGATGTAGACCGGCTTGATAGGACGCTTCGCTGGCACAGACACGATCTCCCGCACTCCGGGCGCGCTGAAGATCACATGGCTGCCACCTCGGCCTGGCCTCCGCCACTCAACGAGATTCTCTTCCGCTACAACCTGTAATTCTTCGATTCGCCAGCCAATTGGACTCTCGCGCATCCTTCGAAGAGCTTTGCCGGCAGCCACATTAGTTATGATACCGCATTCGGTATCATCCGTATCCCTTCCTTCTGGTGGTTCTCCAGCGAATCGATCTCGCCTCCGCCGTCCCTGTCGGGCAAGGACGGATCGGGGAAGTTCGAGATGTGTCCGGCCTGAGCACCCAGTCTGGATGGTGCTGCCGGTCCTGCTCAGATGCGCTTGTGAACAAGCTGGTTATGTTGGTTCGAGCGCGGCCGGTTTATGCGGCGAAAGTTCGAAACGTGTCCATGCCGGGGAGCCATCGTCCAGCCTGGGCCCCCAGAAAGTCAACTTTCCAACTCTCCGATGTCAGTACCGGCGGCAGGCAATTAATTGTTGCTCCGGCCAAACCCTCAATGCGGCGGCAGAAGTTCGACGCGGCGCAGGACTGGGCGCACAAGCGATACGAGAAGGCGTTCCGGAAACTGGCGCAATAGTTTCCGTCGCCAAACTCATGGAACCCGTGTTCCTATCGCTGGACGAGTGCTTCAAATCCACGAGCAACAGATCGAAAGATACGGCGGATCTGCCGGACTCCGCGGCGGCGCTGGGGCTTGAATCAGCAGTAGCAACGCCCCAGTAGCAGGCGCGTCTTCGGCGGAAGGTCGTGGAGAAAAGTTCGAATAGCGTTGAGAGAGGGGAGCCACCGTCCAGCCTGGATCCCCAGGATTGTTACTTTCCAACTGCCGGGCTGATGTTGACAGCCCCGGGTCCGTGGAAACTTCAATCGAGATCCATCGCGGCCTTCAGCCCCTCCTCGACTTCGCGCAGAGACTCAGGCGGCAGCGTGCCGGCGCGCTTGGTCATCTTGGCCCGATCCAAAGTGGTCACTTGATGGCAGACGGCGAAGCTCGTCCTGGGTAGACCGGCAACCCCGCCCGAGAGTTCGATAACCGTAGGTCCGCGCTTACCCTTCGATGAGGCGGTGGAGATGGGGACCACGATGATAGACCTCCATCCGAGAGTTTGGTTGAAACCGTCGTGAGACACCAGGATCACGGGACGTCGGCCCGTCTGCTCCGATCCTGACCGCGGGACAAGGTCGGCCCAATAAACCTCACCGCGCTTCATCTGCTTGTCTTCCTGCCTTTCACCAGATGCTCGATCCCGGCCGATTCCAGATCGGTGTCGAGATCAAGATGTGTTCCCGCCATTTCCATAGCGAAGGCGGCGATCGCGTCTTGCCTTGCCTTGCGGGATTGTTGCCGCAGCCACCCATCCACGGCCTCACGCGCCAAGGTCGTGGCGGGGACCCGTGTCCGGTCGGCCTCCGCCCTAAGACGGATGTAGGTCTGCTCCGGCAGGGGCAGGTGAAAGTTCTTCATTGGCTCGACTCCTCGCTCCATTATGGCATGAAAAATGGCAGAATATGATGGCACGCCTCGCGTGGCCCAACCCGCTTCCTGGCGGAGAGGGTGTTGGAAACCATGGTTTCCGGGGAGCCACTACTTTTCTACCCCAACTCGAAGCGCCTATTTTGTTGACAGCAGCACCCGCCGCCGACTTTGCCCGCATCCGCCACATTCCGCACGTTCTGGCGCGCCGCGCGTTCTCTCCGGTTGGAAGCGAGGTGTTGCGGGGTGGCGCGCTCAACCCCAGAGTTAAGGCTGAACCCCACGTTTTCGCCTACCAATTCTCCCGTTTCTCCGGTTGACAGGAAGCGTTTGTTGAGGAGGGTTGAGACTGGGCACCCACCCCTGCAAAGTAATATCATGAGCTTTCGGTCAAATCCTCAAGTAGATACGAAGATCGCAGCCCGCCTACGGTCAAGCTCGAATAACTCAAACGCGGCGCGGCCGTCGAGGGAATGCTACAAGATTGCTTCGTCGCGGTGATTGACGTCAAGTGGTACGGCTAGGCGGCGATTGAGCTCACATGCAAACACACCCATCCGGGAACCCGAGTGTGTTGCTCCTTTACCGGGATCGTGAACCCAGTTTGGAGATCGTTGAAACGGGTCGGCCGTGGAGCTTTTTGACGGTGATGGGAAGCTATTTCGGCTGGCCTCTGAAGCGCATTGGATCCACTTGGCCCATCTCTTCGATCCTCGCCATCCACCCTTCGATGTTTGACCCGCTGCAATCACTGCCGTCTACGGAGAGATGCTGCCGCAGCAACCGCTCCGGTTCCTCATGGCGGATCACCCCGGTGCCAGCAAGACGATCATGGCCAGTCTGTTCATCAAGGAACTACTGATCCGCAGCGACCTGATCAATCATATAAAGTGGTTCTCTAGTGGATGATAGTGTAAACCTGCTGATCTGGGCGAAGACGGAGGCCTCACTGGAGCGGTCTCCGCCGACAACATTGTGCTATCACCCGCTTCTCCTCCATCTCACCGACGTTGCTGCTGTTGCCACTGAGATGTGGATGGAAGTCCTCTCCCCGGCGTTTCGGCAGCTCCTTGCCGACTCGACAGAGTTGCCTGACGGCGATTGCCGCGATTGGCTTGCCTTCGTCGCCGGCACTCACGATCTGGGCAAGTGCACTCCGGAGTTCCAGCGAAAGAGCGAACCATTGGCGGCTTCGCTGATTGCAGCGGGCATCCTCTCTCGCGAATACCTTCCGGCGAACCCGCCCAAGCCGCACGGTCTTCTTGGGACTGCTTTGCTTTGCCCTGCCTTCGCCGCAAAGTTCAATATGACGCCAAAGCTGGCCCGTCAATGGGCGTCGGTCGCCGGCGGCCATCACGGTGTTTTTCCAGCGCGAAAGGAGATTCAAGATACAACTGACGATCAGCACCCCTTTGGTGCCGGGCAATGGAACACACTGCGCGCGGGCATTCTCGACCAACTCATCGATCTCCTTCGGCCGACTCGCCCGACGAAGGAAACCCTGGATTGCGCGCCCGCTCTATCGGCGGCTGGTCTTGTATCGGTTGCCGATTGGATCGCTTCCAATCAACGGTACTTTCGCTGCGCTGCGCAACTCGGCGTCGAGTTCAACCTTCCTTCGCTGACGGGTTACTTCCAGGAATCACGCGAGCGTGCCCGGCGGGCGCTGCGTGAACTGGGTTGGCGGAGGATACCGGAGCCTCGGTCGGCTTCTCTGTTCGAGCTTCTCTTTCCTGGGAAGCAGCCCCGGGAGTCCCAGGCGCGAATCGAGATCCTCGCGGGGGAGTTGAGCGAGCCTGCAGCTATCTTGATTGAGGCCCCGATGGGGGAAGGCAAGACTGAGGCGGCCCTGCTGCTGGCCGACAGGTTGGCTGCCGCGGCGGGTCAGCGCGGTTTCTACTTTGGCCTGCCGACACAGGCGACGAGCAACCAGCTCTTCACGCGGGTCTGTGAGTTCCTGGACCAGCGTTACCACAACACTGCCGCGGTGCCGATCATCCTGGCTCATGGGCACGCCAATCTGTCCCCAGAGTTCTTGAACCTGCTGGAAAAGTTTTTGGAGCTATCCTCCATCGGGGAGGAAGGCACGGAAAGGGTTTTTGCAGCGTCCTGGTTCGTGCAGTCGAAGCGCGCACTTCTGACGCCCTTCGGAGTCGGCACAATCGATCAAGCGCTGATGGCAAGCCTCATCACGAAGCATGTCTTCGTCCGGCTCTTTGGTCTGGCTGGTAAGGTGCTCGTGATCGATGAAGTCCATGCCTACGATGCCTATATGAGCACGCTGCTGGAGCGGCTGCTCGAGTGGCTAGGGGCGTTACGGTGCTCCGTGGTGCTCCTATCCGCGACCCTGCCGACTGCCCGGAGAAATGCTCTGTTGCAAGCGTGGGCCGAAGGGGCAACTGGAAAGCCTGGGACTGAGATTGAGATCAAGGACCAGCGATATCCCAGAGTGAGCGTGATTCGCGCTTGCGGCGCCATGGATAGTTTCGCGCTTCCCGTTTCAGAGAGGTCGCATCGTTCCCTGGGATTGCGATGGTTGGGCTGGGACGCATCGGGGGCAACCCTTATTGACTTGCTCTCGGGCGGAGGCTGTGCCGCAGTCATCTGCAACACCGTGGCGCAAGCGCAGGAAACCTACCGCGAGCTGCGGCGCGTCTTCGACCAGCAACCCGAAGCTGTCCGGCCGGAACTGGAGTTGTTCCACGCACGTTTCATCCTGGAAGATCGCCAGCGGATCGAAAAGCAGGTGTTTGAACGTTTCGGCCCAGGCAATGGCGCGCGACCTGGAAAGGCCGTCCTCGTCGCGACTCAAGTCGTAGAACAGAGCCTCGATCTCGACTTCGACCTCATGGTCTCGGAGCTTGCGCCCGTCGACTTCCTCCTTCAAAGATCCGGGCGTCTACACAGGCACGAGCGAAACGCCCGGCCCCAACGATTGGCAACTCCGTGCTTGTGGATCATCGACCCAGGCTTTACCGCAGCTGGCATCCCCGATTTCGGCCGCCGCAACAGCAGCGTCTACCAACCGTACATTCTGCTCAGGACCTGGATGGCACTGAGGTGCAAGGAAGCCGTCTGCTTGCCCGATGACGTCGAGGAACTGATCGAGGGAGTATACGGGAGCGGTACCGGAAGTTCCACGGAGGCCGCACTACGGGAAGCTCTGGAGCGCATGAGGTCGGCCATGGACAAGGACATAGCCAACGCAGCGCAGGAAGCAAGGAATCGTTTCCTGCCAAAACCCCATGCGGACGTAGCTCTGAGTATGTTCACGGCGAACCCCCTGGAGGAAGACAACCCCGAAGTCCATCAGCGATTGCAAGCCGTGACCCGCCTGGCCGAGGCCAGCGTCCAGGTGGTTTGCCTGTTCGGCGATTCCACACGGCCCTCACTGGATGCTGCAGGTCACCGCCGGACGGACCTGTGCGCGGCTCCGTCTCCCGGGCACGTCAGGGAACTGCTGCTTCGCTCAGTGAGCGTTGCGGACAAGAGACTAGTTTTCTCGCTGGCGAAGACGGCAACGCCGGTGGGCTGGGCCAAGAGCGCCATGCTTCGCTTTCATAAGCCTGTTGTCTTCGACTCGTCGGCACGGGCGGAGGTGAACGGGTGTATCGTGGAACTTGACCCGCTGCTCGGGTTCCGGGTTCTTGGAAGGGCAGGAGCATGAGCTATTCGTTCAACTTGCTGGAGCGTCCGTGGATTCCATGTCTCACTCGACAGGGGATTGCGGTGCCGCTCTCACTTCGGGAAACGCTGGCGCGCGCCCACGAATTGCTGAACATCACGCACGAGTCACCTCTGGTGGGCGTCAGTGTGATGCGCCTCTTGCTGGCAGTACTGCACCGGGTCTACGGGCCACGGAACGCCGCGGCCTGGGCGATACTGTGGCGCTCTCCGTCCTTCGACATGGCTGCCTTGGACGGCTACTTCGACCAGTGGAGGGGCAGGTTTGATTTATTCGGCGCTGAACAGCCCTTCTATCAGGATGCCTCGATTCCGCGGTGCTTGGCTGGACCTGTCTCCAAGTTGGTGCATTCCTCCGCCAGCGGGAACAACGCCACCCTTTTCGATCACTCGCTCGATGACGACTGCTCTGCGATCACGGCCCTGGAGGCGGCTCTCCAATTGGTGGCGCATCAGACCTACGCCGTTGGCGGCACTGCGACGCCCGATCCCTCCGTGGCCAAGAGCAAGCACACGGAGGGTTCGCCCACCGTTAAGGGCGTACTATGCATGGTGCGAGGAGACAGCCTTCGCCAGACCTTGCTCTTGAATCTTCGTCGCTACCACCCCACCCAAGAAGTTCCCTTCGGCGGTGCACAGGACATCCCTGCCTGGGAGAGAGTTAAATCGGCTCAGGTTCGCGAACGCATACCTTGCGGATGGTTGGACCTGCTCACTTGGCAGAGCCGCCGAATTCTGCTCTTTCCCGAGGGCGATACCGTGGCGCCCGAGGTGCGCAACGCAGCAGTAATGAAGGGTGAGGCGGTCTCGAACAGCTTTGCTCTTCCAGAGAAGGACTCGATGATGGCGTGGCAGCGCTTGCCGAAGGCCCGGAAGGGCGCGAGTCCCTGGATTCCGCTCAGCTTCCGGGAAGAGAGAGCGGTCTGGCGCGACGCCCATAGCCTCTTCGGGAAATTTGAGGATCAATCCGTCCGTCCGCCGATCCTGGACTGGATCGGTGATCTTACCGACGAAGTTCTCGATGAGGCTCATCCGTATGCTCTGGACGTTGCCGGGCTCTGCACGTCCAGGGCGAAGGTGCTCTCCTGGCACGCCGAATCGCTTCCCCTGCCGCTCACGATTCTGAAGCAGCCTGCACTTTGCGCGCAGGTGAAGAAGGCGTTGGAAATGGCGGAAAACGGTGAAAGGGCCCTTCAATCTGGAACGAAGCGCCTTGCTGAGCGACTCCTGACTCATCAGGACCGCGTGGGCGGGGAGAAGAAGGATTCGGACAAGAATGCCGTGTCGCGTCTTGCTTGCTCGCTGTTTCGTCTTCAGCACTATTGGGCGGGCATTCAGATCGAGTTCCAGAAGTTCATCGTAGACCTTGCAGCGGGCGGCCGTGACTCCATCGACGTCGACACTGGACTGACCGAGGCTTTGGCTGAGTGGATCCGTCAGTGCCGCCGTTCTGCAAAGCGCTCCATGGATCTCACCTTTCGGGCCGTGGGCCACGGTGACAGGACCTTCCGCGCCGTGGCTGAGGCGGAGAGCTCCTTCATCGGCACTCTAAACCAGAAACTACCAGACCCCGAAGTGAGGAAGGAGGTGGTTGAGAATGACACCGCAATCGCGGGATGACCGAGATGGCAAGTTCGTCGAGTTCCTAAAGAGTCTCGCGGACAACGGGAACAGGGGTGCGCTGGCGGCCCTACGCCGCGGCCTATCGTCCGAGGGCGCTGCGGCGGCTGGCATGCACCGCTATGTCGCGGGTTGGATCCACGAGAAGGACCGGCTTTGGGACGAGCAGCGCTTTTATCTAGTCGCGGCCCTGTTCGGCCGCTACCCTTGTACGAACACCCCCGGTCACAACTTCGGCGGCTCCTATCGCCACCTCCAGCTCAAGAAAGAAAGCGAGAGCCTCGAACGCCGCTTCGTAGCTCTTCTAGCTGCCGATGCCGATAGCGTCGGTGTTCACCTCCGCCATGCGATCTCGCTGCTCGCAGCAGAGGAGATCGCTGTGGACTGGGCCCAATTGCTCCGCGACCTTCGCTGGTGGGGGCAACCGGAACACCGCGTTCAGAGGCGGTGGGCCCGCGAGTTCTGGAAGCACAGTGTTCCCGGGGCTTCCGAGTCTGATCAACCTCAGGAAGAAGTTCAACAGGAATCCGAACTTTTGAATGGATAAGGTGAAACGATGAACCTGGAACTGCACATACTTCAGAGTTACGCGCCGTCAAATCTGAATCGCGACGACACGGGATCTCCCAAGGACTGCCAGTTCGGCGGAGTCCGCCGCGCCCGCATATCAAGTCAGTGCTTGAAGAGATCCGTCAGGACGCGCTTCCAGCAGAACGGATTGATCACGGAGGGGCGGCTCGGCGTTCGCAGTCGGAGCCTCGGCGGAGAGGTCGCCCGACTATTGGTCGGTCTTGGGCTCAGCGAAGTTGAAGCGTCAAAGGCCAGTTCGGTCGCATTCCAGATTCTGGAGGCTGGGTTGGACGAGCAGGGGGACTCCAAGGTTCTTATCTTCCTCTCCCGGCCGGGGCTCGACTCTTTCGCCCGGGCATGTGTCAAGAACCGGGAGGAGTTGCTCCGACTTGAAATCGAGATGAAGAACGAAATCGAGATGAAAAAGAAGGGGAAGAACAAACCGAAAGAGTCGGTCACAGAGGAGGATGACGATGAATCTAAAAAAGCCCCAGGGTGGGTCAAAGCGGCACCCAAGAAGTTAAAGGACGAGTTGGACGTGATCTTCAAAGGGTCCGCTGTGGATCTTGCTCTATTCGGACGGATGGTTGCCAAACAGCCCAAGAACCGTGACAGCAGGGGAGTCGTAGCCGCTACGCAGGTTGCGCACGCCCTCTCTACCCACAAGGTCGACCTCGAGTTCGACTTCTACACCGCCGTCGACGACCTTCGGCCGGAAGGTGAAACCGGCGCCGCCATGATGGGCACGGTCGAGTACAACGCCGCCTGCTTCTACCGCTACGCCAACATCGACCTCGGCCAACTGCGCGATAACCTCGGCACTGCCGCCCTGGCCCGCGAGGCCGTTGAGGCCTTCCTCACGGCCTCCATCGAAGCGGTTCCTAGCGGCAAACAGAACAGCATGGCAGCTCAGAACCCGCCATCCCTGGTGCTCGTTGTCCTCCGCAAGAGCGGTCTCTGGTCTCTCGCCAACGCCTTCCTGAAGCCCGTTCGTGCCGCCGTCGGCGGCGACCTCATGACTGCATCCATGGCAGCACTCGGAGACTACTGGGGCAAACTCACCGCGATGTACGGCGCGCCCGATGGTGCATGGCTCGGCGTCGCGACGCTTCACCCGGATTCTCTCGGCGATTTGGCCCGAGAAGGGGAGGTCAAAACCGTCCCCGCGCTCGTGCGTGCGGCTGTAGAACATTGCTCAGGATCCTTCGGGGTATAGGAGGACTGCCATGCCGACGTTGCTTCTCCGGCTCGCCGGCCCCATGCAATCGTGGGGCCTGTCCAGCCGTTTCACCATCCGCGACACCGGCCGGGAGCCTTCCAAGAGTGGTGCGCTCGGGCTGCTGTGCGCCGCGCTGGGAAAACCTGCCGCCGAGACCGAACAGGATGGTTTCCCAACGCTGGCGGTCCTGGCAGGTCTCCGCATGGGAGTCCGCGTGGACCGCGAGGGCGCCATGGCCCGTGATTACCACACCGCTGGTGGCGGCGACTGGAATGGCCGCCCGTACGGCGTCTTCAAGGCCAGCGGCAAGACAGGCGATCCGTTGCCCACCACCCGCTACTACCTCAGCGGAGCCCACTTTCTCGTCGGGCTTGAAGGGCCGCGTGAACTGCTCCAGTTGCTCGACCATGCCCTCCGCTTTCCCGTTTGGCAGCTTTCGCTCGGACGCAAGGCCTTCGTCCCGTCGATTCCAGTCCACTTGCCGGACGCTCCGCCAGAAGGGCCCGGAGTTCGAGACGAACCGCTCGAAACCGCGCTTCTCTCCGTCCCGCTCGGGCACCCGCTTGACGGAGCATTTGCAATCTCCGGCTCACCGGATCGTGTCCGGTTCGTGATTGAGGCCAGCGATGCCGCCGAAGCCGCAGAATTGCGCTCCGACGCCCCGCTCAACTTCCACCACCGGCGCTTCGCGCAGCGCCGCGTCCGCACCGATTTCAGGCCTGTTGAGGAGGTTGCACAACGATGATCTGGCTCTCTCTGCTCGAACTCAATCCCCGCAGCCGCGCGGTCCGCAACGACCTCGGCGACTGCAATGGTTTGCACCGCGCCCTTATGAGGCTCTTCCCTGCAGCAGACCAGCCCTCTGCCCGAAATGCTCTCGGTGTTCTGTACCGCCTGGATCAGGGCAAGGCGGGCATGGTTCGCGTGCTGCTCCAGTCGCTCGATCGGCCCGACTTTGCGCGTCTCCCTGAGGGATATCTGGAGACTCCTCCGCAGTCGAAGACCCTCGGCTCCATCGATGTCCTGTTGCAGCCCGGCAGGAAACTGTTATTCCGGCTGCGCGCCAATCCCACGCGCGCCATCGACACAAAAACCCGTCCGGACGGCACGAAGAGCAATGGCAAGCGGGTCGAACTGCGTGGCGAGGAAGCCTGCATGGGGTGGCTTCATCGCAAGGCGGGTCAGCACGGTTTCCGGATCCTTGCCTGTCGCATTGACGCTGGAGCTCCCGATCCGCGGCGAGTGAACGGCAAAGTGGAGGGCCTTAAGGGCGGCTCCCGGATCACTGTCGCGTCTGTGCTGTTCGACGGCATCCTGGAAGTTTTGGATGCGGCGCTGTTGCGCGAAGCCCTGCAAACCGGCATTGGGCGGGCGAAGAGCTACGGCCAGGGGCTGCTATCCCTGGCACCGGCACGTGAACCGGATGTGCCCAAATGAAAGACCTGCACATTCTACCGAAGGTCAAAGATAGTTGGAGCTACCTCTATGTCGAGCACAGCAAGATTGACCAGGACGCGAAGTCAATCACCGTTCACGACGCCAAGGCCGCCATTCAGGTACCTTGCGCGGTCCTGTCTCTCCTCATGCTCGGTCCTGGCACTTCGATTACCCATGCGGCCGTGAAAACCCTCGCCGACAACGGCTGCATGCTGATGTGGTGCGGAGAGGAGAGTGTGCGGGTGTACGCCGTCGGCCTCGGTGAGACCCGTTCGGCGAAGAACCTCCTGCGTCGGGTACGCCTGCATTCCGATCCGGAGCTCCGGTTGCAGGTGGTTCGCCGCATGTACGAGTACCGCTTTCCAGGCGAAGACCTCTCCGGTCTGCGGCTCGAAGAAATTCGCGGCCGGGAAGGGGTCCGTGTCAGGGAGTCTTACGCCCGCGCGAGTCGTGAGACGGGCGTCGAGTGGAAAGGCCGCGACTATAAATCCGGCAGTTGGTCCTCTGCCGACCCGATAAATCGCGCGCTCTCGGCGGGCAATTCCTGTCTCTACGGTCTTTGCCATGCGGCCATCGTCGCGTCCGGATATTCTCCGGCCTTGGGATTCATCCACACCGGAAAGGCGCTTTCTTTTGTGTATGACATTGGTGACCTCTACAAAGCGAACACCGTGATCCCAGCGGCTTTCCGGTCAGCGGCGGACGGGAACGGACGAGTCGAAGGCAGGATGCGCCATCTTCTCAGGGACAGTTTTTTTGAATCCCGTCTGCTCGAGAGAATCGTTCCGGACTTGGCATTCCTGATGAGTGGGGCGGCTAGCGCCGAAGAACAGGAGGAGGACTTCGATGCCAACGATGCCCTCCCATCTGGCCTGTGGGACCCGGAATCCGGCATCGTGGCCGGTGGAGTCAACCACTCGGATCAGGAGGAGTGATGGTTGTCCTTGTGCTTGAGAGGGTCCCCATCGTGCTTCGCGGTGAACTGACCCGCTGGATGTTAGAGATACGCAGCGGCGTTTTCGTCGGAACCTTGACCCCAGTTGTCCGCGATCGTCTATGGCGGAGGGCATGCCAGGAAATGGCTGGAGGTGCGGGCATTCTTGTGTACTCCGTGAGGAATGAGCAGGGGTTTTCGGTTGACCTTTGGGGCGATCCCTCCCGTTCAGTTGTCGACATTGAGGGACTTCGGCTTGTCGAGGCTCACCTGGAGGGCTGAATTATCATGTATTGTCCCCGCGCGCGCGGGGGTGAACCGATCCAGGCTATCTATTCAGGCTCGCAGAAGGCATTGTCCCCGCGCGCGCGGGGGTGAACCGCCACCCCGGAATGCAAACGAGTTTCCAGAATGATTGTCCCCGCGCGCGCGGGGGTGAACCGTCTGGCGGAGTGAGTATAGCTGTAACGCAGATATTGTCCCCGCGCGCGCGGGGGTGAACCGATGGTCCAGCGTTCCGCCGGCATGCGTTCGCGATTGTCCCCGCGCGCGCGGGGGTGAACCGGCCATATCGAGGCTTGAGCGGTGCGAGATAACATTGTCCCCGCGCGCGCGGGGGTGAACCGCTACCCCGCTGCGGCTTGAACCATGGATGGACATTGTCCCCGCGCGCGCGGGGGTGAACCGTACGAGGGTGGAAGCCTGCCGCTAAATGACAGATTGTCCCCGCGCGCGCGGGGGTGAACCGATCACGTCGTACCCGATGCCAAATTCATGCGCATTGTCCCCGCG
>JAENWC010000027.1 GCA_016650235.1 Terriglobia bacterium | reverse complement strand
GGCTTATGAAAACCGCAACCAAGAAAGAAGGGCTTGTCGCGCTTCTCTTCCATCAACTGAACAATTCGCCGCGCAGTGCGGCCGTCCGGCTCTTCCGCATCGCTGTTGTTGGTGGCTTCCCAGACAAGATTATTCGCGCCGCGCCCGGCCGCTCCTGCGCCTCCCTTCTTACGGGCTGTGGCGCCGGGCCGCCTTCCAGAGGCAAATTCGGACACATCCCAGGACACGGCATCCTCGAACGCGCCATGCGCGATCTTGCCCACCCGGCCGGTAAAATAACCGTTTGCGCGGAAATGTTCCGGGAGCATCACCACGTTTCCCAGATGCGTGCGTGGCGGCGTGGTGTTGTCGAAAATGCGGGTTGTGTCCGGGCGGCGCCCGCTCAGCAGCGAAGTCCGGGATGGATTACACAGTGGGTAGTTACAATAGGCCGAGTCGAATCGTGCGCCTCGGGCTGCCAGCCGGTCAATGTTCGGCGACTGCACCACATGGTCGCCATAACATCCGAGCCTGTTGTTCAGATCGTCCACGGCGATCATCAGTACGTTGAGCCGGCCGGCCGCCGCGCGGGCCGCCAACGGGGCCGCGCCCGCTGTCCGGAGCAGTTCTCGACGGGAAAGAATCATGATGTTACCTCCATTGTGGCTGCAATGCACAGTTCAAAATCGTCTCACATGCGGCGGGCTCGCAATTGGGCGGTGAGCGTGAGGAAGAGAGCCGCCAGGAGTCCCAGCGCCGTCAAAGCCACACCGCCGAACACTGCAACAGGCCGAAACCGGAAATCGACTTCGTGCCGCCCGGCCTCCACCACGACGCCGCGTACCGCGCCATAGGCTTCCCAGATCCGCGCCGGTTTCCCATCGACCCGTGCCTGCCATCCCGGAAAGAATGTGTCGGCCAGCACGATCATCCCCCGGCACCGCATCTCGGCCCTAATGCGCACGCGATTGGGCGCGTAGGCTGCCATTTCCACTTTGTCGCCGCCTTCGCACGTCTCGAGCCGCGGGGATTCCGCTCCCACCAACACCGCCGAACGGGCAGCGTCGAAAGCGGGATCCTCAATGCGGCCGGCCAGCAGCGCCGCGTGCGCCACAGTCTCCACCACATGAACACTGCGCGCCCGCGCAAGCGCGTTAGGACTGCGAAACACCTTCACGCCATCGGCGCCCTCAAAAGCTTTGACCAAGTCGGGCCGGTCCGCCTGGCGTCCGATGTAGTGCGTCACGCCGTAGAGCCGCTGACCGGCCAGCGTGTGCCGCCCATAGTGGAGGAGATTCAACGTGACCCCCGCCGAGTAGCCTTCGTACATGTCGATGGAATGCAGGTCTCCGAAATTCACGGGGACGTCGTGGTCATTGACGCGCACCCGCGTCGGCGCCGGCTCACGCCGCAAGAACCCGGCCAGATCCCGGTGCGCCTCCAACTGCCGGGCAAAGGGCTGCGACTTCTCCGCGAACCGGCTCAACCAGCCGCGCGTGAGCGTCGTGTTCAACTCGGCTATCATCAGGACCGCCATCAAGACACAGCACACCGCGCGGCTCACGCGCCCGCTCGCCCAGGCCGCCGTAAGGCCGAGCCACGCAATCGAGACAAATGCCGAGAGTATCAGCGCTTCGCTCGCCTCCAGTTTCCAGCCCAAAGCGCCCAACAGGATGCCGGCGCCTGCCAAGGCCAGGGCCTTGGTAATGCGCAGGCTCCACACACGCGCCCGCCCGCGTAGAAGCCGATCGACTCCATATGCTGCCAGCACCGCGGCGGCGAAGTTGGTCAGGTGCAGGGCGCGCACCGGCACGCGGGCTTTATCGAGCATCGGCACCAGCGTGTTGAGAACGCCGTGAACGGGCGTGAATTCGCCCATCGCGTAAATCAGCGAAGCGCCGGCCAGCACCCCAACCCAGCGCACCGCCGGATGGCGCCAAGCCGTCACCAGACCGAGCAAAGCGAGGGACGAAACCACTACGCCTAGAAACGCCGACGAATCGGCATTTGTGCCCTGATCCGGGAAGACAATGCCGAGAAGCCCCCGCGGAGTGAACGAGTAGATCGACGAGGAAAGATACGGGATCTTATCCTTCCATCCCACCGGCCCGGGCCCGGCCGGTCCCCATCGCATCGCCAGCCGGCCGAACTCTACCGTCGGCCACATCTGCGCCGCCGCCACTAGCCCGGCGATCAAAAACGTCAACGCCGCCCGCCCCATCGCCGCCACACGGAGACGCGGCTGTTGGAGAACGATCGCCGCAAGCCAAGCGCCGCCAAGCGCCAGCGTCGTGAGCAGCGGAGTCTCATGATGGCCGCTTAGCCACGCAACGCCGAGGACCAACCCGCTCCACGCCGCACTCTCGGCCGGCCGGATGCCACGAGCCGCGCGAAGGAAAAACAGTGCGACCAACGGCGTCCACAACGCGCCGTTCAACACATCGAGCCAAGGCGCGCTCCCGACAAACCCGCCGAAGGAAAACGCGCAGGCCGCCAATATCGACGCGGCACGGCTCCGCTTCAGCTCCCGGCCGAGCCAGTAGAGGCCCAGCGCGGCCACCGCATGCATGGCCACGAAGTAGAGGTTGAGAACACGGACGCGCAGATAACCGTTGGCGTCGAGAGGCCAGAGCATCATCAGGAGGTTGAGGGGGTTCACCGGCCCGGGCTGCGTCTGCCCGATCAGCGGCTGCCCCATCCAGATATGCGGGTCCCACAGCGCAAACCGCCCTCGATGAATCTCGCGCCTGGAACTCCAGCCTTGGAAGTTCGAGGTAGACCATGTCCGGATGGTCGAACCAGACGAACTCATCGGTAAGCGTCAGTTTCCAATAAAAGACTGCTACGAGCGCCAGAAGCAGCACGACGGCGAGCAGGCTCTTCCATCGATAAGTCATCGGTGATAGGTCATCAACTGGTCTCCTGCGGGCCGCTTCATCCGAGCCGGTTGACGCCCAGCAGCCGGAAACTGTTTTATAATACACCCCATCGACTTGAATGGAGGCGGCACATGAATCGATTCTTATCCATCGCCCTGGTCAGCCTACTGGCAATTCCAGCGGCGGCACAACGGGGCAAGATAGACATCAACGCGGAAACGCCTGAGGGCCAATTGCTCCAACAGATCGGCACTGCGGATGACGCGGCAAAAAAGCTGGCCCTGCTGGAAGAGTTTGCGGCGAAGTATCCCAAACACGAAGGACTGGGATGGGTCTATGGACAGCTCCAACCCGTCTATTTGAAGGCGCAGCAATACGATAAGGTGTTCCCGGTGACGGAAAAGCTGTTGCAGGCCGACCCGTCGGACTCGGAAATGGCCCACGGCGCGCTCAAGGCGGCCGAGGCAAAGAAGGATCCGGACCTGGTCATGAAGTGGGCCTCGGCGACATCCGATGCCGCCCGCCTGGCGATGGCCTCCAAGAAACCGGCGGAGGAAGATGAGGTGGAGGCTTGGACGCACAAAGTGGACTTTGCCAAGCAAGTGGAGACCTACACGGAATATTCGCTCTTCAGCACGGCGTTGCAGACCTCCGATCCGGCCAAGAAAATTCTGCTCATCGACAAGCTGGCCGAGCGCAATCCCAAGAGCCAATATCTTTCCCAATTGGAGGAGCAGAAATTTATCGCCTATCGCCAGCTCAACAACAACGAAAAGGCGTTGGAGATGGCCGAAGCGACAATCGCTAAAAACCCAGGCAACGAAGACATGCTTCTGTTTGCCGCCGACCAGTATCTCAACGTCAAGAAAGACAATGCCAAAGCGCTCCTATACGCCGATCAGGTGGTGGAGCTGATGAAGACCAAGCCTGCTCCGAACGGAGTGAGCGCCCCGGATTGGGAAAAGAAGAAACAAACTATTCTTGGGCTTGGCCTCTGGATGAGCGGCATGATCCAATCCTCGCAAAGCAAGTTTTCCCCGGCCGACAAGACGCTGCGCGAGGCCCTGCCCTACCTTGCCGGGAACGATCAGTTGCTCGGACCTGCGTTATTCCATCTTGGGCTCGCCAACTACCGTATAGGCAGCGGCAAGACTACGGACACGCAGCGCATTCTGGACGCATTGAAGTTCAACACGCAATGCGCCGCCATCAAGGGCCCGTTCCAGACGCAGGCACAGAAGAACATCGCGGCCATCCGCGCCCAGTTCCGGATTAAATGAACATACTGGTTCCGAACCTCGGATCCACCTCACTTAAGTATCAGATTCTGGCCATGCCTGGGGAAGAAGTTCTGGCCCAGGGGCGGCTGGAGCGTGTGACCGATTATGGGCAGGCGATCCGGCAGATCCCCGCACGGGACAATGCCGTCGATGCGGTGGCGTTCAAGACGGTCCACGGTGGTCCCCGGTTTCGCGGGACCCATATCGTAGACGATGCGGTGATTGCCGCGCTGGAGCAGTTTCGCCCGGCCTCGCCCGCGCACAACGCAATCTACCTGACCGGGATTCAGGCCTTCCAGAAAGCGATGCCGGAGGCAAAGATGGTGGCCGCCTTTGAAACCGAGTTTCACGCCACCATCCCGGAGCAAGCCTGGCGGTACGGAGTGCCGCTCGATTGGCTGCGCCAGGGCGTGCGCAGGTACGGTTTTCACGGCGCCTCCCATCAATACCTGAGTGAACGAGTGCCTGCGATGCTGGGACGCGCGGCGGAAGGATTGCGTTTGGTGAGCTGCCATCTCGGCGGAAGTTCTTCACTGTGCGCCATCCGCGATGGCCGCGCAGTGGAAACGACCATGGGCTTTTCTCCGCAATCCGGACTGGAGAATGCAACACGCCACGGCGACCTCGACGTATGGGCTGTGCTGTATATGATGGAACGCAATGGCTGGCAGCTCGACGAGGTTGGCCGCCAACTCACACGCACCGGCGGTCTGGCTGGACTCTCCGGCGTGGAAAGCGGCGATGTGCGGGATCTCGAATCGGCCGCCGCCTCCGGCAACCGGGACGCGCGTATGGCCCTCGATGTTTTTGTGCACCAGATTCGGAAGACCATCGGCGCCTACACGGCGGTCATGGGTGGGCTGGACGCCATCGCGTTCACCGGCGGGATCGGAGAAAACTCATCCAGCCTGCGATCCTCGGCTTGTCATGGGCTCGAGTTTCTTGGAGTGGAGATGGATGAGCAGGCCAACCGGCAGGGTGTCGGAGACCGGTTGGTGTCTGCCGATTCCTCGCGGGTGAGTGTTGTGGCGCTGGCGACCAACGAGGAACTGGTGGTAGCGCGCCGCGCCTATCGCTTGCTGACTCCTTCCGAGTAGTCCGTTTCCGAGGTTCGCTCACCTATCGCCTTAATCGCTCTCCAGGCACTGCCGAAGTTCGGGAATAACGATAAAGTTAAAGTCGGCAATTGCAGTGATTGCCCCCAAATGGCGTTAGCGGCGTGACGCAGCCAAGTGGCGCAAACAACCTTGCGCCCGGCGGCGACGGGTTGACTTGCCGGGTCAACCGGCTAGGGTAAACCGATAAACGGGTTCACCACACGGACCGTGCCATAAAGGCGATCATGCTGAAGAGCTTCGGTGAAAAGTTCCGGCAGCCCGTAATGTTCCGCGTATGACCAGAGGTGCGCGTCGAACCAGTTGAGCTGGTACGCTGCACATCCACGAATCGTGTTTGGATGGAGAACCGTGAACTGTTTCAGAAATTCTTCCGCTTCTCGAAGAGCGTCAGTCTGGGCGGAGGATGATGTGGCCACGAATGGGGCGCGTTACGGCGGCGATGAATTCAACAATCGCTTGATGCGGCAAGCGCACTGAGTCTTCCAGGATGCCGCGCCTAACATTAAGCAACGGCGCCATGATCGACGCGTCCACGAGACGTCCCCGTTTCCCCAGACGAAGGATCTTGATCGCCTCTACGAGCAAATCTTTCCCAAGCTCCAGGGGTTGGGTGCATGGGTCGATAAGGCTGACAGTTCGTGGTACAAGTTCGAGAAATCAGCCGATATTCGAATTGCCGCGACCGACCGCGGCGTTGACGCCAACCCGGTTCCGCTGTCCGCGCGGTCGTCCTTGGTACAAGCTTTGCAAGAGGTTACACAGCGTAGGGTCTACGGGATCTGGACGTCGTTGCAGGTTTTGGCGGTGCCGAGATGAACTACGACTGGGGGTTTGCCGGCTACGAGATTCGTCCGGGTCCTGCGAGTACTGAACTTCGAGGCCGTGCGGCGGCTTTCTTGGAGGAGATCGGGCCAAAGCTCGACGAGTTGGTCGCTGACTTTGGTGGATACACTGCCAAGGACCTCGAGTTGAGATCCACAATTGTTTACCTGTCGAAGCCGGGGCAGGCCCGGGCTGACTTGATCAATCGGGTGCACGGAGTAAAACCCCACTTCAGTCCAACGCAGATCGATAGTGCAATAACCGAGCTTGAAAATAAACAGTACCTGGGCGAATTTTCCACGAAGACCGCTATGAGCTAGCTTTACCGGCTTGACGCGAAGGGGACATCGTCCCTTCACGGTGGTGGCCACTACACGAGATCATTCGGGAGACTGGTCGCCACTAATCTCGGCAGCGATCTGGAGCACGCAAGCTGAAATGGAAACGCCGGTCTGCCAGAGATCATGCGGGACACCGTATCGCAAGGCTTTGTCGTTGCGAATTGCAATTGCAACCTGTTCGGTTCGCGCCCATTCGATCAGCCCCCACGTCTCGCCGACCGCCTTGCCCATCCGATCACGCTTCCGGTGCTTGAGCCCCCCGAAGACACCCGACGGCACGGATTTTTGTGGGGACTTTTCCTCAATTTCCTTGCACTAGTGCACACTGACGGCTGCTCCTGCGCGCGCTTCTCGTCTTCCACCTTATTTTTGATCTCGATTTTTGATCTCGCCTTCTCGTTGCTTCTTCCAGACAGCGTCGAGATCTTCTCGCTTCGCCTGCATCAGGATGTGGCTACAGTGTTTCAGACTGATCCCCGGCGCCACTCTCGGCCAGTTCGGTGATCAGTGAATGCCGCGAGTCGTGGAGGCAGCCGGTCACGCCGGCGCGCTCTTTGGCGCTTCTCCGGGCTTTTTCTGTGGTGATCGGAAACTTGGGATCGAGGTGATTCGCTTGACCGAAGGGGAACGGGACCTGGTGACTATTCGGGCATCGCGGCGCTGTTCGGAGCGCAGTTCGATCTACTCGACTGTTTCGGGAAGCAGTTCGAATCGGAATCGGAACGAGAGCCGGTACAGGCCGCGATCGATTGGATTCGCTGTGTCCGCGTTATTCCACAGCCTGCCTAATGTACCTTCCGGTGCCAGAACTTCCCATACCGTGCTCGACACGCGCTTCAGGGTCGCCCTGGACGTCCGGACGTCTGGACGTCCCCTCCCCGTGTAATTGTTTCTTCTGCCTGGGATTGAACAAGCCGGGGCCCCATGGTCCGACCAAGAGGATATGCTTAACGCCATCGATCGATAATGCGAACTCGACGAGCTCGCTCTGTGCCTCTTCCCCTGCCGGCAATTCCTGAACACTCACGATAAATCGCCGCTCATGATTGTGGCTGAGGAAAACGTGAACACCCGCCTTCGGATCGCGAATCACGCCCAGGGATATAGCGCTCGAGGCGGCCACCGGCTGTCTCAAGTCAAATTCAAGGTATCGGTCACTCTCCTGCTGTGCCGGCCCACCACACGCCGAATCCCTCGTTCTGGCACCAACCCAGAGGTTGAGACCGTCGCAAACGGTGGAGCTGACATTCTGAGAATCGATGAATGCTTCGTTGCGATCTGGTTTGACACCAAAACCGGGAAAGACTACCGTTTTCAGACGATACGGCGGAACGTTGCGCCGCACCCTGAGTTCTTTATCGCCGATCCTTACTCGACCCTCCTGCGTACCTGCGGTGTAGCCGCCCAGACACTTGCCCGCGTCGTCTTCCACAACCCAAACTGCTCCCGGTTTTCCATAACGCGGCGCTGCATACCGGGCCGGGAGCCCGGTGGTACCCGCCAATTTGAATTCTTGTGATCTTTTTCCATCCGGAAACACACGAAAAACGTTAAGCGTCGCATCCGTGCGGTTCTCAAAACTAACTTTGGTCAGCGTCTTGCTGTTCGTCTCGGATTTAACGTCCAGTGCTTCGCAGGGAGTTGGGGCGAGAAGCACCGGTTGCGCGGAGGCGAGTCCGGAACCTGCGACAGAAATCAAGACGAACCGAAAAAGTGACGAACGCAATGCCTTGTCCCGCATGACGAGCCTCCTTTGGACGCTCTGGAAACCGCAGCCAAGATCCTCAACAGCAGATGGCGACCGACTCCCAAGTGTCGATAAGCTTAGGAGAGCATAGCACGCAGCCGACCATGCGACAAACTGAGCCGTGTCAGTGTCAGATGTGTCAGAGCGCGGATTGCGGAAGATACGGGGCCGCTACCCGGAACCGCCCGACTCGCCTAAGGGATAGGCGCGTTCTGGCAGATCACAAACACCCTTTGTTTGGCTTGGGGAGCCAAATTCTTGTTCGGCTGCCCGAACTGCACTCAAAGCGGGCCCGGCCGAATCATTAACAGCTACGCCTGGCTTTTCACCGCGCCGTGTTCAAGGTCCCGGTCGCACTAAACGAGCATTCACGCCCGCTTGTCCACTCTTTGTGACACAGTGTCTTGCCTCGATCCGACCGCTTCGGCGATGATTGCGGTCACGAAGCTGTTGATGCTGACGCCTTCGCGCTGGGCTTGTCTCGTTAGCTTGGCGTAGAGAGTCCGGGGCAAGCGCTGGCGCCATTGAGCGGCCTCAATGCTGGGCTTCACGAGCTTTCGGCCCGACTCTCGAAACACTTCCAGGCAATCACGCAGCGCTTCCCTGCCGTTTGCCATCGCCTCTTTGATCGTCTCGCCGTCGGACATACATCCAGGTATGTCCGGATACTCCACGAGATAGCCGCCGCCCTCATCGGCCGATAGTGGCCGAACTGTAAACCTGTATTCGTCGAGTTCCCGATTCAAACCAGCTCTCATAGCTTTCCCACCTCTCCAGCGGCGTCGGCCAGCGCCAGAAATTGTTTGATGTACACCGGCTTTATTGGACGTCTCGCGGGTACCGAAACGATCTCGCGTACACCGGGAGCGCTAAAGATCACGTGGCTACCGCCACGACCGGGCCTGCGCCACTCAACCAGATTTGCTTCCGCTACCACTTGTAACTCTTCGATGCGCCAGCCCACTTGGCTCTTGCGCATCTTCCGGAGTGTTTTGCCGGCGGCCACACTACTCATGATACCGCATTCGGTATCAACGCATGAGGCCTACGATTCGAATCGACGTCCGCCACAATCGCATCCATTTACCGAACCACAGCGCTAATCAATAGCTTACGAGCGCCTCGACCGAATGAGGCTCTTCCCATTTCTTGCAATGTCGCGCTCGGGGAGCCAAACTCTTTCCCTCCAATGTCTTCCCGACGCCAGAAGTGCGCAACTGGCCGACGTTCCGCGCGTTCGCCGTCTCTCCGTTTCGTCCGCGTCCTGCTTGACCCGCCAGCCCTGCTCGCCTCCAACCTTCACCGAAGGCACTTTCTCTATGTCTCCAGTTCCGTTTCCGGCCGTTGGTTAACTCTCGCGCGAGAACCCGGACACT
Organism: Terriglobia bacterium; assembly: GCA_016650235.1. Classification (GTDB taxonomy): domain Bacteria; phylum Acidobacteriota; class Terriglobia; order Bryobacterales; family Bryobacteraceae; genus VFZE01. The sequence goes on along the minus strand of JAENWC010000027.1, from coordinate 4,015 downwards.
TTCCAAACGGCCCGCGTATATAGTCAACGGAAGCCCACCAGACAGCGCGTCGACCGCGAAATCGCCAATCTTCTCGCCACGGCCTACCTGCGCCTCCGGTTTCCGGGCGGACCAGCCCAGCCAACTTGACTCTCCGGTCCGGAGACAGAGAGCCCTCATGTGACTGCAGGTTAAACCAGCCTTTGAGCGATCTTATCGTCCCGGATCTCACGGACTGTGAGGAGTCCAATCACCTTGCCGACCCCAGGCGGCCCATGACCACGCCGAAGACGGTGGGGCCTGGGTGGGCCAGCGTTTAGGCACTTGTCGGGGCCACCCTTCCAAGCACGATCAACCTTCGGTTAGAGTAAACTGCCCTTTATGAGTACAGCCGATGGAAAAACAAGCGACCGCAAATCGCTTCTGCTCGCCGCCGCAGATGCGTACTTCACTGGGCTGGCGAAGAAGGACGTATCCGGCGTTCCGTATGCCTATAATGTGGAGTTCAGGACACCGCTGGCGCTGGGCGGCAGCGATGTTCCGATTCGCGGCAGAGCCTCTGTCCTCGATTTCTTCCCGGTGATCTACGACGCTCTTGCCGATGTGCGCGTGGTGGACTACTTCTACAACGACGCGCTCGACGCCATTTGCGTCAAGGCCGAGGTCGGCCTGAAGTCGGGTAAGCGACTGCGGGTAGCGGACCTGCTCCGTATCAATGCGGAGGGCAAAGTGATCGCGCAGGAGAACCATTACGATCCGCGACCGGCTACCGAGTGAGCCCGCTGATCGCGCGGGTACAGTCCAATGCGCTGCATGCGTCCACGCCCGCTGCGGTTCGAGATGCGTTCGGTATGGGCGCCCAGTCTGGATGGTTGCGGCGGTTCTTTGTGGATGCCATTGATTTATCAGCAATTGGAGTGGTTCGAGTGGCCGCGTTTTAGGCCGCGAAAGTTCGAAACGTGTCCAAGGTGGGGAGCCAATTCCTTTCCCTCCACTGATTTGGGTGCCTGTTGGTTGACGGCATCGTCCTCCGCGCCGGAGTAGTCTTTCGAAGAACTTCGCGTCTGCCGCCGTCTCTCCGTTCGAGCCCAGCACCTTTGGCCCGCCAACTCTGCCTCGGTTCGCCGCGGTTGACGAAGGCTTTCACAATTGGGAGGAGAACGGCGGTTTCAAAGATTGGCCCGCCCAGCGGACCCGCTGCCGCGTGATCCGGCTCTTTCAAACCAGCCAGGTGGGCGGCTGGGGAGTTTTCCGACGCGCGCGGCGGCGGTGGCCGACCCGCAGATTCTCTTCCAGTTCGCGGAACGGATAGTTGCAGCTCACACAACTGAGACCCGCGGACTCGATCGTCTTGTAGCCGATGCCCGCGAACTGCCGCGCAAAGCCCCGCACTGATGCGAGCGCGTGTTGGTTGGTGATGGTCATGGCCGCGGCGTCGCAAGTTAGTTTCCGCCCCGCGCGCAAAGCAACCGCGCAAAGCAACCGCGTAGAGATTGTCGGCCTCGGAAATCGGCAATGCGTTCAGGAAGCTTCCGCCGTATTGCTTACTGATCCGTCTACTGGATCCCGATGAAATTCTATAATGAGTAAAGTGCCCCATTCAATCACTCTCATTCCAGGCGACGGTATTGGTCCGGAAATTACCGCTGCCGCCGTTCGTGTTCTCGCCGCTACCGGAGTCGCTATTGATTGGGACCGCGCCGAGTGCAATGAGAAGTTGATTCGCGAAACCGGGGAATCCATCCCGCAGACTGTTATCGCTTCTTTGGAGCGAACCCGGGTCGGGCTCAAGGGACCCATCACTACTCCCGTGGGCGGCGGGTTCAAGAGCGTCAACGTCGCGCTGCGCAAGAAGCTGGATCTGTATGCCAACGTCCGGCCGGTTCACAGCATTCCAAATCTGATCACGCGTTTCTCCGATGTGAAGATCGACATGGTGATTTTCCGGGAAAATACGGAGGATCTCTACTCCGGCCTCGAGCACGAGGTGGTCAACGACGTGGTCACCTCGCTCAAGGTGATCACCCGAACCGCCTCTACGCGCATTGCCAAGGCCGCTTTCGAATTCACACAGCGCACCGGACGCAAGAAGGTGACGGCGATTCACAAGGCCAATATTCTAAAGCTCGCCATGGGCTGTTCCTCAAATGCGCGCGCGAGATGGCCGCCAATTTCCCGGAGATTCAGTACACCGAACTCATCGTGGACAACGCTTCAATGCAACTGGTGACCAGGCCGGAGCAGTTTGATGTCCTGCTCCTGCCCAACCTCTATGGCGACATTATTTCCGACCTTGCGGCCGGACTGGTGGGCGGGCTCGGCGTGGTTCCCGGCGCAAACCTTGGCGATAAGCATGCCGTTTTTGAATCGGTGCACGGCAGCGCGCCCGATATTGCGGGCAAGGGCATCGCCAACCCCACTGCATTGCTGTCGTCGGCGGTGATGATGCTTGAGCATCTGGGCGAGGTAAAGGCCGCCGCCCGGCTGCAACAGTCCATCGAGGCTGTCTACGCGGATGGAACCCACCTCACCGCGGATGTGGGAGGGAAGGCGTCGACAAACGAATTCGCCGACGCCGTGATTGCAAAACTAGGAGCTTAGAGCCCTTTCCCGGCGAGGAACAAGATCAGGTCCACGACACGGCTTGAGTAGCCCCATTCGTTGTCGTACCAGGCCACCACTTTCACCAGGTTCCCGTCCACCACCTTGGTCAGACCCGCGTCCACAATCGAGCTATTGGGATTGCGCAGCATATCGGTGGAGACCACGGGATCTTCCGTATAACCCAAAATGCCCTTGAGTGGGCCCTCCGCCGCTGCTTTCATGGCGGCGTTTACCTCCGCGACCGTTGTGTTCCTGGAGGTGAGGCAGACAAAGTCGACTACGCTGACGTTGGGAGTAGGCACGCGCATGGCGTAACCATCCAGTTTGCCCTTGAGCTGCGGCATGACGAGGCCGATGGCTTTGGCGGCTCCAGTGGAGGTGGGGATCATGTTGAGAGCGGCTGCGCGGGCGCGGCGCAGATCCTTGTGCGGGAAATCCAGCACATTCTGATCATTGGTGTAGCTGTGTATAGTGGTCATCGAGCCTTTCTCGATGCCGAAGTGTTCGTGCAGAACTTTGACAACCGGACCCAGGCAGTTGGTGGTGCAACTGGCGTTGGAAACCACGTTGTGTCTGGAGGCATCGTACATGCCGTCGTTGACGCCCAGCACGAGCGTGACGTCTTCATTGGTGGCCGGCGCCGAGATGATCACTTTTTTTACGCTGCCGCGCAAGTGCTTGGCGGCTTTCAGCGCATCGGTGAAATGGCCGGTGGACTCGACGACGATGTCGCAGCCGAAGAGGGGCCAATCGATTTCGGCCGGGTCTTTGACGGCAAACACTTTCAACTTGGCGCCGTTCACCGTAATGGAATCGGCCTCCGACTTCACATCGGCGTCCAGCGGCCCAAGAATCGAGTCGTACTTCAGCAGGTGCGCGAGCGTCCTGGTGTCGGTGAGATCATTGGTGGCGACAAACTCAATATCCTTGTTTCCTCGTCCGGCGCGGAACACATTCCGGCCGATACGGCCGAAGCCGTTAATACCAACTTTTACTGCCATTTGAGTAGAGAATCTCCTTGGAGGGGGAACTAGTATCCCCTCTATGATAGCAATCCTGTATTACTTCTTGGCGGCCCGTGCCGGCTCCACCGGCTCCACCGGTAATAGCGCGGCGAAACTCCTTAGACCCGTTGGACACACTTATCGGCGGTTTCGGAATGAGTATGAAGTGGAAAGGATTGCCGTTGCGACCGCCTCACAATCCGCGCGGGTTGGGCGATATGCACATTGGCGCCAATGACCAGTTGCCCACGAGTTAGACAACAATCAGCCTTCCTGGCGAGCATTCTACTGGAAGCGCTTGCCAACGGGGACGAAGATTCCCTAAATTCAGCTTTGCAACTGACTGAGCGGCTGCATGCCGGCGGAGAGTTTTTAGATACGGCTTCCGCTGAAAGGCTGGAACTGCTGGATGCGCTGGCCACCGATGT
>JAENWC010000026.1 GCA_016650235.1 Terriglobia bacterium | reverse complement strand
CCTATGATGCTCCGGAAATGGATGGCACTGGAAAGCATGAGCCGATTGCGTGGACCACACAATTTGGCCAGGGACGCGTGTTCTTTACCGCGCTCGGCCACGACGTTGCGGCAATGACCGCGCCGGGGTTCACGGCGATGTTTGCGAGCGCGGTGGTTTGGGCCGCCGGCGCGGTCAACAAGCCTGCCGATTCGGAGAGGCAACCGGTGCGGGTGACGCTAGTGACGGGCGGCCACGATCATGCGCCCAGCTTCTACTCAGTCTTCGAGGGACAAAGTGAACTCAGCGTCCGCGTCAACCCGCACCCGTTGGCCTACGAGGGCGACCTGCGCAAGAACTGTGATGTGCTGGTGCTCTACGACATGATCTCCGATCCGGGAGTGAAGCAGAAGCAGAACCTCCGCGAGTTCCTGGAATCCGGCAAGGGCCTTGTGGTGCTGCATCACGCATTGGTGAACTTCAACTCCTAGGAATGGTGGTGGCGTGAGGTGGCTGGAGCGCGATACTTACAGAAGCCGGAGGGCGCCAGCCCAGCTTCCACATTTCTGCACGATGCCGCCATCGAGACGAAAACGGTTCTGCCGCATCCGGTCACCAGCGGAATTCCGCCGATGCTGATTCACGATGAAACGTACAAGCAAATGTGGATCTCGCCAAAAGTGGAAGTATTATTGCGGACCAATCATCCGGCCAGCGATGGTCCAGTGGCATGGATCAGTCCGTTTGAGAAGTCCCGTGTGGTGGTGATCCAACTCGGCCATGGTCCGGAGGCGCACCGGCATCCCGGCTATCGCCAACTGGTGCGGAACGCGATCTTGTGGTCGGCGGGCCGCCGGGACTAACGCTTCCAGGCGAAATCGTCCGGCCTCATACCAGTCTTGTGTTTGCCGAAGCCAAAGAAAGTTGGCTCGTAGGCGCCCACCAAGTCCACCTTGGATGATGCGGGGATCTTGCCTTCCATCCCAACAGCCCAGTAGACCGCGTTTACCAGCATCCGGCGGAATCCCTCGTTTTGCAAATCGACGGCGGCCCCCATTGTGGTGGTGAAAACACGAGCAGGCTTGCCGGAGCGACCTGAAAAGGTACGTGTCCAGGCGACCGGCATCATGGGATCGTTCGGGCGCTTGACCAGCCTCTGACCCTTGCGCTCGATGATGTAGTCGCCGGAAACGGGCTTATCCCTGGGATTCATCCCCTCCAAAACTTCACCAAGCAACAATGGCTGGCAGCCTCCGGACAAAGGCAACTGGACAGTGTAGACGTCGGTGGGTCCCCAAATGCCGGCCACTCCGCGCAGGATGGGATGGGATTGAGCGCCCGGCGCGATGAGGCCGCGGGTGCTTTGGACAGCATGATGGCCGTGGTGGGAGATCCATGTCTCCCCGAGAACTTGTTTGCCGAACCCCCCGGGCCAGTCCGATTTGTCCTGGTCGTTGTAGTGCTTGAACTTGCTGGTCGAGTTAGCGCCGTAGTGGAAAGCGTGCGTAGCCGTACGAAGCCCGATGATGGGGCGTCCGGCGTGCACGTACTCGTCTATAAACTGCATCTGCGCGTCCGGCAACTCGCGATAGCGGGTCGCGATAATCATGAGATCGGCCGCACGCAGGGCTTCCAAGCCCGGGATATTGTCGCGGATGCCAGGATCGATTGTGCCCTTCGCCGGATCAATCGCATAAAGGACGATGCATTGAAATCCATGATGCGCGGCGAGGATTTTTCCAAGCTGAGGGAGCGCCTCTTCGGATCGGTACTCCTCGTCGCCCGAGATGAGCACTACGAGTTTGCGGCTGTCGGGTCCACGCGCGCCCAGGTAGACGGTCCACGGGTCGGAAGCGGCCGGCAGCGCCGGGGCGGCGAGAGCATAGAGTGCCGCGCGACGGCTGATCCCGCTCATACCGAGGCAATTCCTTTCCATGCCTTCTGCGCGGTGATGCGCACGTTGCGCAGGGGGCTTTTCAGTTTGGGCAGGAGGAGAGCGGTTGCTTCAGGAGTCGCCAATTTGCCGATCCCGATGATGGCGGCGCATTGGAAATGCTCTTGAGGCCGGTCCAGCGCAATCTTATAGATGGTCAGGGCTTCCGCGGCGTTACCCGCCTTGGCCTGCGCATCCGCGTATCGGAGCATGCTATCCATTCTTTCAATTTTCTGCCATTCCGAGAGACCGGCCTCGGATGGGAAGGCCGGGGGCGTGGCCGGTTTGGATCCAATGCGCGCGAAGGCTTTGGCAGCGGCTATGGCAATGTCCTTATTGGGAGATCGCATTGCGTCGTGGCACAGCGAGGCGGCGGCAACTGCGCCGCGATGACCGAGCGCGGCCAGGATGCGCGGCTTGAAATCATCGGCGGCGTCTTTGTAGGCGTTGATGAGCGCTTGCACGGAGGCGTTGCCGGGAATTCGATCGAGGCAGTAGACCACCTCTTCCCGCAGATCCGGATTATGAATCTCCTTGGCGACCACGGCCACGGAGTCTTCGGCGGCGATACTCGAAACCAGGCGCAAGGCGTGGATGCGAACCGAAAGCGCATTCGCCTGCGAGCTGAGATCGAGCAACCCTCGAGTGACCGCGGCGCGGTTGGGGGATTTAGGATCCTTGCCCACCGAGTGGGTCATGGTGGTGAGAGCTTCAATGGCCGCCTTGGCAATGCCGGGATTCTGGGAGGCGGCGAGCTTGCCAAGCTGCGGGATGACAGTGGGTGAAACCTCGCCGGCTGCGCGCCAGGCGGCAAAACGCTCGTCCGGATTCGAACTTTGGATGGCGGTAAGAAACTGTTGAGTGTCCATCATTTCCTCCTTACAGATGCCAGGGCCCGCGTCCGGGCCGGCTCAGCAGCCGGTTGGCTTCCTCATCGTTACGGAACCGTTCATTGGCCGCATCCCAATCCAGCGGCCGCTGCAATTGAAACCCGATGTTGCCGATTACACATAAAGAGGCAACCCTGTGGGCCGCCTCCATGTGCATGATTGGTTTTTCACGGCTCCGGATGCAATCTTCAAAATTCTCGCTGTGGCCCGGACTTCGGAATGCCTTGCCGCAATCGCATTGCCCGGCAAAATCGCGCGCCTTCTGGTCCGTGCTAGTGCCGGCCCCGTCACCCAGTGTCACCGAAACGTTGCCAGAATCGCCCCAGTAGACTGCTCCGTAACGGGCATCGAGAGTGGTGGAGGGGATACCAGGCTGCGCCCAGACCAGCGTCCAGTCCGGATTCTTGAACTCATAGGTCACCTCCATCGTGACGGCGGCATCATACATTCCGTCGTGCGGCGGCGCGCCGGTGGCTTTGATGCTGACCGGCCCGGTGTGATCCGAATCCATGATCCAGTTGGCGATGCTCATTACGTGCGCGCCGCGGTCGCGGATTTGTCCGCCCCCAAAATCGATAAGCCAGCGAAATGCGCCATGCGTGTGCTTCACATTGTAGGGAAGCCAGCGCGCCGGACCCACCCACATCTCGTAGTCGAGCCCTGGTGGCGGCGCCGCATCGGGAGTCCAATCTCCGTCGGGGCTGGCATAGTGCCAGCAGGTGACCTTGCGGACGCGTCCCATCCGCCCGGCCTTGATGTAGTTGTTGGCTTGCCATGCCGCGGGCTGCGAGCGGCCCTGGGAGCCCACTTGCACGACGCGGCCATAGCGCTCCGTGGCGGTAACCATCGCCCGGCCTTCTTCAATGGTGTTGCAGGCCGGCTTCTCCACATAAACGTCCTTGCCCGCCTGACATGCCATGATCGTTTGCAGCGCGTGCCAGTGGTCGGGCGAGGCGATGTAGATCGCGTCCACATCCTTATCCTCGAGGAGCATGCGAAAATCCTTGTACAGCTTCGGCCTTCCGCCCACCAGCGTGGCGGCTTGATCCAGACGCCCGGCATCCACGTCGCAAAGAGCCATGGACCGGGCCGGCCGCAGCATACGCGAGCCATCGCCGCCAAGGTTGGTAGAGGCGTGAACTTGTTTACCCAGGTTCGCCTCCGGACGCAGGAACCCGCGTCCGCGGCCGCCAATGCCGATGTGGCCGAAATTGATGGTGTCGCTGGGCGCAGGTTGCCCTCCCTGCTGTCCGAGCGCGCGCGCCGGAACAATGTCGAACAGAAAAACACCGCCGGCCGCGGCCGTTTTCTTCAGGAAACTGCGACGGTTGCGTCTTGTGGGAGCGCTCATCTTCTTTTCTCCTTGCTGCGAGCCGGAAATGAACTGCCAAGGGCAATCTACCACAATGGGGAGCTTAATGAAGGACCGCCAGTGTGCTGTCGCGTGAAAGAGATCAAGGTGGGTGCGGGATAGCGGGCGTTCGGGCCATCGCTATTGTAGAGTTTGCGATGAACAGGTATGATAGAGAGATATGCCTCCTTCCGATTTCTCTGTTCTTCCCACACCGGCCACCGTTCACCCCAAAGGAACACGTGCCCGCCTGCTGTTGACCTCCGTCTTTGGCCCCTACGCGCAAGATGATGCCTTTGGAGGGCGGGCCATCAATCCGATGGAGCTCTACCACAATCAGGTGACCAGGGCCCAAGGCGCGTTCTCGTTGCGGATGTTTCATCGCTCCTGGGGCATCATGATGATCCAGAGCAACATCTCGGCCCCGTCCACGGTCTTGGATTTTCCCTCGCGGGAACGGTTCGCCGAGGAGCTGAAAAAGAATCGTTATGATGTAGTGGGCATCTCCTCCATCATCGTCAATGTGGGGAAGGTGCGCGAGATGTGCCGCATGGTGAGAGAGCTTTCGCCAGGCACAGTGGTGGTGGTCGGCGGGCATGTCGCCGCAATCCCAGGCATTGAGCGGATGGTGGAGGCCGACTTCATCGTCAAAGGAGACGGGGTCTCATGGATGCGCGCCTATCTGGGCGAAGACCCGGCCGCCGCAGTCAAACAGCCACACGTGCTTTCCGGCTTCGGTCATAGGGTGATGGGCTTCACCCTGCCCCGCAAGTCCGGATCGACGGCGGCGACGATCATCCCTTCCGCCGGCTGCCCTTTGGGCTGCAACTTCTGCACCACCTCCTCGTTCTTTGGAGGCAAAGGCAAATTCCTTAATTTTATAGAAACCGGAGGGGAGCTGTTCCAGGCCATGTGCGAGTTGGAGGAAAAGGTGGGCGTAAAGTCCTTCTTTGTGATGGACGAGAATTTTCTTCTCTACCGGCGGCGCGCCATGGAACTGCTGGAACGAATGGAGACAAAAGGCAAGAGTTGGAGTTTGTACGTTTTTTCCTCCGCCAATGCGATCCGGAAATACAGTATGGAGGAACTGGTGCGGTTGGGGATCTCCTGGTTGTGGATGGGACTGGAATCGCCGCGATCCAGCTACGATAAACTCGAAGGTACCGATACAGTGGAGATGGTGCACGATCTGCAGGCCCACGGCATCAAGGTGCTGGGTTCGACCATAGTGGGGCTGGAGCACCACACGCCGGAGAACATTCAGGAGGAGCTGGAACACGCTGTCTCGCACGAAACCGATTTTCATCAGTTCATGCTCTACACTCCGGTGCCCGGCACCCCGCTCTACAGACAAATGGAAGCGGAGGGGCGGCTGCTGGACGTCGACCTGGCTGACATCCATGGACAGCACAAGTTTAATTTCGAGCATGCGGCCATCTCACGCGACCAATCGAAGCGATTTCTCGATTGGGCGTTTGTGCGGGATTTTGAGCGCAACGGACCGAGTATCTTCCGCATCTGCCGCACTACGCTGAATGGCTGGAAACGGTACCGGGACCACCCAGAGGCCAGAATTCGCCAGCGTTTCGAGAACGAAATTGGGGCACTCAAGAACGTGTATGGCGCGGCGCTGTGGGTGATGGAAAGGCATCTGGACAATGCCGAGGCTGCCGTGAAGGATAGGATCCGGGAATTGCGGCATGAGTTGGCAACGGAGTTCGGGCTCGCCTCCCGAGTGGCGACGGCATTGATGGGCCCTCTGCTTCTGTGGACCTCACGGCGGGAAGAGAAACGGCTGGCGCGAGGTTGGACCTGGGAACCGCGCGTATTCGTCGAGCGCAAGAACTGGGAGCCGGTGTAGCTTCAGTTGTGGTAGTGCAGGCTTTCGCTCAGGAAGGGATCCTGCACTGGAACAGGCGGCGCCTGGCGCATCCATCTAATAAAAACCAAGAGGAACACCGCTATGGCGCCCGCGAACATGGAGGCCTCCAGGAGGCCGAAAGCTGGTCCCTCATTCGAGACGGCCGGAGCCACCATCAGGTACAGATCGAGACAACGTCCGAGTAAAACCACCACTGCAACGCGGGCCAGCACAACAGGGTTGCGTTTGGGCGGCCTGGGCATCAACACGGCAAACGGAATGGCCCAGTTCAAGAGCATGTTCAGAAGGAATAAGGGGAGCCAGAAGCCTTGTGTCCGCTGTATGTAGTAAGTGGTCTCTTCCGGAATATTCGCATACCAGATGAGCATGTACTGGCTGAACCAGATGTACATCCAGAAGGTGGAGAAGGCGAACAGGAGCTTGCCGAGGTCGTGCAGGTGTTCTTCGTTCACGAAATCGGTGAGGGGTCCGCGGGCGCGCAGCCACAGGATGAGGAGGATCATCATCGCCAGGCCGCTGGAGAACAGTCCGGCAAAGTTATAGACGCCGAATATCGTGCTGTACCAATGCGGCTCCAGCGACATGATCCAATCCGTACTGGCCAGCCAGAAAGTGATCGCGAATACTGGCAGGAAGAGGACGGAGTAGCGGATATTGCGGCGCGTGTGTTGCACCGAGCCATCCTCATCCTGACGCCTGGAACCACGAACGATCAGCGCCGCAAAGCCGATCCAGAGCGAGACATAGACCGCGGCTCGAACCAGGAAGAAAGGCAAGCTCAGCCAAACGCCCTTGAATCCTGGAAGGTGGTGGCCGCCCTCGCCAGTCCAGGGATAAAGCGCAGGGTGAATCAGGAAAACCACGGCCAAGCCGAGCGCGCCAAACGGCAGTGCGGCCGTCATGGCTTCCGGCACGCGGCGAAAGGCGACGCTCCAACCGGCGCTCGAAGCATACTGCAAGGCGACAAAGAACAGGCCGGACAAGCCGAGGCCCAACAATAGAAAGCTGGCCATCAACATCGCCGGCCAGGCGCGTTGCGGGG